>JAPWUU010000021.1 GCA_028275365.1 Candidatus Caldatribacterium sp. | reverse complement strand
TGGGGATGGTTCTTTTTCCTTTATTCATTCGCTGGCAACGGCAAAAATCCCTCGGCCAGAAGATTAAAAAAGAGGGGCCGGCAATGCACCTCCATAAAGAGAACACGCCGAGCATGGGCGGGGTCATCGTGGTCTTCGTGGCCTTCCTTGTGGCTTTTCTCTGGCCTCCGGTACCGGATCTCTTTCCCTATATTCTCCTGCTCCTTGGCTTTTTCCTCCTTGGGTTCCTTGACGATTACTGGAAGAGCGTTCTCGGGCAACCCTGGGGTTGGAAGGCACGATATCGCTTCGTCCTTGAAGTACTTCTCGCCTGTGGGGTGATGTGGTGGGGAAGGGCTTTCTTTCCCCCTACTTTGGTCGTTCCTTTTACGAATAAGGTGATCGCTCTCACACCGGCTTCTTTTTTCTTCTACGGCGTGCTGCTCATTGTGGCGTCCTGTAATGCCTTTAACATTGCTGATGGACTGGACGGCCTCGCAGCAGGTTGCGGTATTCTCACGCTTCTTTTCTGGGGAATTCTCCTTGAGCTTTTGCACCGACCTTCCTTCGCTGCACTTGCTTTTGCTTTTGTGGGTGGGCTTTTTGCCTTTCTCTGGTTCAATTGCTGGCCGGCTGAGATTTTCCTGGGGGACTCAGGGTCTTTGCCCATCGGGGCCCTTATGGGGATTCTGGCACTGGCTTCCGGACATTCGCTGCTTCTTGTCTTTTCCGGAATCGTTTTCGTCGTAGACACGTTCTCGGTCATTCTTCAGGTCCTGAGCTTCCGGGTATTGGGGAGAAGGATTTTTCTCATGAGCCCGCTCCACCACCATTTTGAGCTGCGGGGAGAAAAAGAAGCGCGGGTTACTGTTCGTTTGTGGATGGTCCAGGCGCTGGGGGTTCTTCTTGCCTCCATCAGTTTTTGGAGGTGAGTTCGGTGCATTGCGTCATTGGTCTTGGGAGGACGGGACTTGCGGTGGTTCGTTTCTTCCTCAATCAGGGAGAGAGGGTCTTTGTGTTTGACGATAAGCTCAAGGAAAAGGACTTTCCTGACTGGCTTTCCGGAAGCCCTCTGGTAACTCCCATCACCCTTCAGGAAGTCGAGAGCGTCCTCCCCTTGGTGGAGGAATGTGTGGTGAGTCCTGGTGTCCACCCTGGTCATCCTGTGGTTCGTCGCTTTGAGGAGTGGGGGATTCCAGTCATCAGCGAGATCGAGCTTGCTTTTAGGTATATTTCCTTCCCTCTTGTGGGGATTACCGGTTCCTGTGGCAAGAGCACCACTGTCTCCCTCATCGGGGAGATCCTTCGAAAAGCCGGATGGGATGTTTTTGTGGGGGGTAATCTCGGAACTCCTCTCATTGAGAGTGTCCTTCTCCCAAAACCCCCGGCGATTGGGGTTGTAGAACTCAGCAGTTTCCAGCTTGAGCGGGTGTATACCGCTCGCTTCTTTATCGCAGGGATTCTCAACCTCTATCCAAATCACCTTGACTACCACTCCAGCATGGAGGAGTATTTCCAGGCAAAGGGTCGCATATTCCTCAACCAGCACCCTCGAGACTGGGCGCTTTTCCCGTTATCCCGCCCCCTGTGGCAGGCGCGGTGGTGTCGCATGGCAAGGGGCCGGGTAATCCCGCTTGGGGTTGGGGTTCGCCTCTTTGAGGGCCTGTATGCTCTGGGGAATGCGGTCTTTGAGGGTGGAGTACCTCCCCGAAAAATCCTCTCCCTTGAGGGGTGTTCTCTTCCTGGACATCACAACCGGGAGAATGTCCTCATGGCGGTGGCAGTAGCGAGAATCCTTGGGGTAAGGTCGGAAACCGTTGAGGAAGTGTTGCGGTCCTTCCAGGGCCTGCCCCACCGTCTTGAGTGGGTTGGTGAATGGAACGGGATCACCTATTACAATGACTCGAAGTCCACAACACCTTCCTCGACACGGGTTGCTATTGAGGCACTTCCGGGTCCCTTAATCGTTATCTTAGGGGGGAAGGCAAAGCTTACCGATTTCAGCGAGCTCACCGGGGTCCTTGCCCTGGAGAAGGTCAGGTGCGTTGTGGTGTACGGGGCTTCCCGGAAGACCATTGAGGCCTTCTTGCCATCCAGGATACGGTCTTTTTCCGTGGAATCCCTTGAAGAAGCGGTGAAGATTGCCTGCCGGGAAGCAAAACCGGGCGATACCGTGCTGCTTTCTCCGGCCTGTACGAGCTGGGATGCCTATGAGAACTTTGAGGTTCGAGGGGAACATTTCAAGGCCCTTGTCCATGCTCTGGGGAAAGGTTCATTTCCAGAGCCTTCTTGAGGCGTATGAGGCTCGGCTCCGGAAAGTGCAGTGGTGGTGGGAAGTCGATCCGGTGCTCTTCTGGGTCGTTCTCGTCCTCTCTCTTTTTGGTTCCCTCATGGTGTTCAGTGCCAGCATGACCACTGCCCTCTACGCCTATGGGGACGTCTTCTTCTTTCTCAAGCGTCATCTCCTTGCCCTTGGCTTTGGGATGCTGGGGTGTTTTGGGACGACTTTTCTTTCTCTGGAACGCCTTCGGAAGATGAGCAAAAAGCTCCTCCTTTTCGTCCTTCTGCTTCTTTTTCTGGTCTTTGTTCCTGGAGTTGGACGATCTGGAGGTGGTGCCTATCGCTGGATTGACCTTGGACCACTGAATTTTCAGCCTTCAGAGCTTGCGAAGTTCGCCATTATCCTCTATATGGCGGATGCGCTTGTGACCTACAAAGAACGGGTGCGGGACTTCTGGAGAGGTGTGGTGCCTTTCCTCATCCTCGTCGGAGTAATGTGCCTTCTTGTGCTTCTTGAACCAGACCTCGGCACAGCCTTATTCCTTCTTTTCCTGGCCCTGGTTATGATTTTCCTCGGCGGAGGGAATATCGCCCATCTCCTCCTCGTTGCCGCCGTCCTTGCTCCCCTGGGGCTTTTCCTTCTCTTCTTTGGGAAGGACTACTGGATGGACCGCATTGTGGCCTTTTTCAACCCCTGGAGTGACCCCCGGGGGAAGGGATTCCACATTCTCCAGTCCCTTGTCGCTCTGGGTTCTGGGGGGCTGTGGGGGAGGGGATTGGGGGAAAGTCGCCAGAAGTTTTTCTTTCTGCCCGACCGGCACACCGACTTTATTTACGCCATCATCGGAGAAGAGCTTGGTTTTGTGGGAACGGCACTTGTGGTGGTCCTCTTTGGCGTCATCCTCTGGCGGGGATGGCGTATCGCTCTGCAAAGCGACAGCGAATTCGAAGCACTTCTCAGCATGGGGATTGTGGCGAGCATGCTCTTCCAGGCGCTGATCAACATGGGGGCGGTACTCAAATTCCTCCCGGTGACGGGCATTACCCTGCCCCTTGTGAGTTACGGGAGTTCTTCGCTTTTTGTGACACTTGGAGAAATCGGGATCCTTTTCAACGTTGCTCGAAGGAGAAAGCGGAAGGTGGAGTAAATGAGGGTTTTCATCGCCGCAGGGGGAACGGGAGGCCATGTCTTTCCGTCTCTTTGCGTGGCGAAAAAGCTCAGAGAACTCGGAAACCACAAGGTGTTCTTTCTCGGTACTCGGAGGGGTCTTGAGGCCAGGGTTATTGCTTCCTGCGGTTTTCCGGTTCTCTACGTTTCGGCGCGGGGGTGGGACAGGCGCATTGGGCTGCACATACTCCGGATGCTTGGGGAGAACTTCCTCGGCTTCTGTGCCATGGGCTGGTACTTTCTCCGGTACCGTCCACAAGCGTTCTTTGCCATGGGGAGCTATCTCTCTCTCCTTGGAGGGCTTTGGGCAAAAATTCTTCGTGTCCCTATTTACCTTCACGAACAGAATGTCTATCCTGGTCTTGCCAACCGTGTTGTCGCCCGGTGGGCGAGGAAGGTTTTCCTCTCCTTTGAGGAGACGAAGGAGTACTTGAGGACCCAGGGGAGGGTCGAGGTGACAGGGAATCCTCTCCGGGAAGAAGTTATGGCCTGGGAAGGCAGGAGAGAAGATGCCTGTGCTCTTCTTGGTCTTTCCAGGTCAAGGAGAACCCTTCTTGTTGTCGGAGGGAGTCGGGGTTCGAGTTTCCTGAATCGAGTCTTTCTTGAAGCCCTTGACTTTCTCCCCAGGGAGATGATCCAGGTGGTCCATATCACCGGAGCAGAAGATTTTGCTCCGATTGCAGAATACGCGAAAAAACAGCCCTTTCCCTATCGCGTATTCCCGTTCCTGGATGCCATGGGAATGGCTTATGCCGCTGCAGATGTTGCTCTTTGCCGGGCCGGAGCCAACACCGTCACAGAACTCTTCTTCTTCGGTATCCCCAGCATCCTTGTGCCTTACCGAGAAGCGACGGAGAATCACCAGTGGTATAATGCCCAGTGGCTTGTCAAACAGGGCCTTGCTGTGGTCTTTTCCGAAGAAGAGCTCCGAGCGCCCCTTCTGGCGCAGGAGTTTGTGCGATTGCTTGACAGGCCCTCGGTTTTTCCAAAAAACGAGAGTTGCCGTACACAATTTCGAAAGAGTGCTGCCTGTATTGCTCGGGGAATCCTTGACCTGCCAGAGGAGGAAAGATGTTGAACGAGGTTTTTTCTGAGAGCTGGAGCATTCTCCCCCGCCGGTTGCACTTCATCGGCATTGGGGGGACGGGCATGAGTGGGCTTGCCCTTCTGGCCCACGAACGGGGACACATCGTCAGTGGGTCAGACCTTGTGGAAAACGAAGCCGTACGTCGCCTCCGGGCTCGAGGGGTACAGGTGTTCGTTGGTCATCGCCCGGAACAGGTTGAGGGTGTGGAGGCAGTGGTAGTGTCTTCGGCCATCCCTCCTTCGAACGAGGAACTCGTTGCGGCCCGGGAAAAGGGGCTTCTGGTGCTTCATCGGGGGGACGTGCTGGCCCTCCTTTTCAACCCGAAAAAGGGTATTGCCGTGGCTGGAACCCATGGAAAGACAACCACAACATCTATGATTTCTCTTCTCCTTGAGGTTGCAGGTTTCAGCCCCACTGTCCTTGTGGGAGGAGAGCTTGAGGACATTGGGGGAAACGCGAAATCAGGACGGGGAGAGTTCTTCGTTGCTGAGACTGACGAAAGCGATGGCTCCTTTCTCAAGCTTCACCCTTTCTGTGCGGTGGTGACCAACATCGAGGATGACCATGTGGAGTTTTACGGGAGCATGGAGGAGGAAAAAAGGGCTTTTGCCCGTTTTCTGGGGAACGTGAAGGAGGACGGGTTCCGGGTGGTCTGTGGAGACCATCCTGGTGTCCGGGATGTCCTCGGGATGCAGAATTTCTCCTCTCTGATCACTTATGGCATGGAAAACCCTGAAGTCCAGTACCGGGGAAGCGTCATCGCGAAAGGCGAAGAGGGATCTTCCTTCGAGGTTTTTCGTCGTAACCGGCGTGTGGCCGTTTTCTCGCTCCGTGTTCCCGGAAGCCACAACGTGAGCAACGCTCTGGCCTGTATCGCCGTGGGGATGGAGCTTGGGATTGAGGTGGGGGTTATTGCCAGATCTTTGGAGACTTTCCGGGGGGTCAAGCGGAGGTTCGAGCGCCTTGGGACAGTAAACGGTGCTTTGGTGGTGGATGACTATGCCCACCACCCTACGGAAATCAGGACGGTTCTCCAGACGGCCCGGGAACAAACCCCGGGGAGAATTGTGGCGGTTTTCCAGCCTCACCGGTATACCCGGACGAAGAGGCTATACCGGGAGATGGCCAGGGCCCTGGAGCTCGCGGATTATGTGGTGTTGCTTCCGATTTACTCTGCTGGAGAACCGGCCATCCCGGGGGTTTCGACGGAACTCGTCGCTCGGGTGCTTGTGGACTCGGGCTTCCCTCACGTTCATCTTGCTTCGACCTTCGAAGAGGCTGCGGCAATATGCCTCCGGATGGCTCGGGAGGGTGACACAATTCTCACCGTAGGTGCGGGAGACGTATGGAAAGTTGGAACGATGCTCACGGCGTAGAGGCAAGAGTGGAAGAGCTGTTGCGTTCTTTTTCTGGAATCCGGTGGTTGAAGGACCCCGAGATGTGGACACTGACGACCTGGCGTATTGGGGGAAAGGCTCTCGCCCTTGTCGAGGCCGAAAGCGAGGAAGAGCTCGCCGTGGTCCTCAATCACTGTGACCGACTTGAGATTCCCTGGCGGATTCTGGGGAGAGGGTCAAACATCCTGGTGAGCGATCGGGGTTTTCGGGGTGTTGTGGTCCGCCTTGGAGGCCGCCTTGCTGAGTGTTCCCTCCTTCCTGGAGGACAGGTAGAGGCAGGTGGAGGAGTGATTCTGGGTCGTTTGGTGCAGTTTGCCATGGAGCACGGTCTTGGGGGCTGTGAGTTCCTTGCAGGCATTCCTGGAACTGTTGGGGGTGCGGTTGTCCTCAATGCGGGATGTTTTGGAAAAGAGGTGGGGGAGCTCGTTGAGCGGGTGCTTGTGCGCGAGAGGAACGGAACAATGCGCTGGTGGGGGAGAGACGAGCTTTCCTTTTCCTATAGGGGGTCGAATCTCAGAGGAGGGTACATGGTCGTGGTTAAAGTGGTGTTCCAGCTATTTCCGGAAGAGAAAAAGCAGGCTGAGGAAAAGGTTCGGTATTTTTCCCTTCTGCGGAAGAACTCCCAGCCTCTTGAGTTGCCCTCGGCGGGGAGCGTTTTCCGCAATCCCCCAGGGGAATACGCTGCCCGCCTCATTGAGCAGGCTGGTTGCAAAGGGCTTCGCCTTGGTCAGGCCCAGGTGTCTCCAAAGCACTCGAATTTCATCGTGAATCTCGGGGGAGCTCGAGCCTGGCAGGTTGAGTACCTTATGGAATGGGTTCGGAGAGAAGTCTATCGCCGAACGGGGATATGGCTTGAGAATGAGGTGGAGCTCTGGCGATGACCAGAAGAACTCTTGCTTTCCTTGAAATCTTTTTTTTTACCTCCTTGTGGGCTGTATCTCCTTCGGAGTTTTTGCCCTGCTTTTCAGAAGCGCGCTTTTCCGTGTGAACGCCGTGGAGATTGTAGGGTGTCAGTCTCTTAAGGAGGAGAGCATTCGGAGACTCCTCCAGGTTGAAGAAGGAAGGACGAACATCTTCGCCGTCCGATCCTGGGAAATCGAGCGGCGGTTGCAACAGATTCCCCAGGTTCGGCGGGTTCGGGTGGAGAAGGTTTTCCCACACACGCTCCGGGTAATCATTGAGGAACGCAGGCCCGAGATCCTGGTTGAGGGAAGGGGAACGCCTTTCTGCCTTGATCGGGAAGGGGTCAAGGTGCCCTGTGCGGGGGTTGCCGAGGACGAACTCATACGGGTAGTGCTTCGTTCCCAGGAGGGAGGGCTACTCTCTGAGGTTCTGGACCTTGTTGAAGTGTGGCAGAGGGAGTTCGATGTGGCGCTTCGCGAAGTCGAGGCGGTGAACGAGAGGCTGTTTATTTTGAGGCTCCAAAATGGTATAGTTATAAAATGCGAGGGAGCCTCGAACGTTCGGAAAAAAGCCGTACTCCTCCGGTCTTACTTGCGGGACGTGCGGGTAAAATCCCTGAAGGTTCGGGGGTTTGATCTCCGTCCAGGTGAGGACATGGTGATTGCACCGGGTGAAGGTGAGGGCTTTTGAAGGCTTGGTCAAAGACCCAAGGAAGCTCTCTTACTGTGGGGGCTGTGGATGTCGGCACGAGCAAAATCTGTACACTCATTGGGAGAAAGCGAGGCTCTGCTCTTGAGATTCTGGGAGTCGGCTTGAGCAGTTCTCAAGGAATCCGGAAGGGTCGCATTGTCGATATTGGGAAAGTGGCACGGGCCCTCCGGGACTCGTTCTTTGCAGCCCTGGAAGTTGCCCAGGTTCCTCCTGATGTCGTCTACGCCGGTATAGCCGGCGATTGTGTGGTTTCTCTGAATCTCGAAGGGGAGCTCTTTTTAGGGCGAGGAGGACGGGAAATTACCGAAAGGGACACAGAAAACGTCATTGAAAGCACCAAGGCCAAGGTCGACCTGAAAGCGCAAAAAGTCCTGCATCTCCTCCCACAGGAGTTCATTGTGGACGACCAGAAGGGCGTTGCGGATCCTGTGGGCATGGTGGCGATGCAACTTCGGGTGCGTACCCACTTGGTCCTTGCCCAGGAAAACCATTACCACAACTTCGTGAAGAGCTTTCAGCAGGCGGGCATTGATGTGGCAAGAATTGCATTCCAGCCTCTTGCGTCTGCCCTGGCGGTACTCTCTTCCACCGAGAAAGAGATCGGTGTTGCCCTGGTGGACATTGGGGGTGGAACGACAGACGTTACAGTGTTCTACGGGGGAAGCCCACGCTTCTCCAAGGTGCTCCCTGTTGGGGGAGAACACATTACCTCTGACCTTGCTGTCGGTTTGCGCACATCGCGGGATGAAGCAGAGCGGGTAAAGGTTCATTATGGCTGTGCTTTCAGCCGGCATATCCCTGATGATGAGGTTGTGGAAGTGCGAGATCTCGGAGGAGCGGCGCTCCAGGCAGTGCGCCGGAAGTATGCCTGTGAAATCATCGAGGCAAGAGTCCGGGAGATTTTCACCCTTCTTGCCCAGGAGCTCCGCTCATCGGGATGGGGGAAGTTCCTCCAGGGGGGTATAGTGCTCACCGGAGGCACGGCACTCCTTGATGGTATTGCGGAATTCGCTTCGTCGTTCTTAAAAGTTCCCGTTCGGTTGGGGTATCCCGAGAGTACGAATTACGTTGGTATGGTACAGACAATCACCAGCCCAATGTTTTCCACCGCTTGTGGGCTCCTGCAGCTTGCTGTTCTTGAAAGCGTGCAGAAGAAGCGAGCAAACCTTTTTGAAGGTTTGCATCGCGCGAGGTTCTGGTTTGTGGAACGTCTCAGAGACTACTTCATGATGGAGTGAGGAATGGACGGGGGTTGGGGGAAATGGCGTTACGGCGGAATCAACCGACCAATGGAGAAGTGAGGATAGAGGTCATCGGTGTCGGTGGAGGCGGCGGAAACGCGGTGAACCGGATGGTTGAGGCCGGGCTCAAAGGCGTGACCTTTGTGGCTGTGAATACCGATGTTCAGGTGCTGCGCCGCTCCCTGGCGGATGTAAAACTCCAGATTGGAGCGAAGCTCACCCGGGGGCTTGGAGCTGGAGCCAATCCCGAAATTGGACGGAAGGCTGCGGAGGAAGACCGGGACAGGATTTTTGAGGTTCTCGAAGGGGCCGACATGGTTTTCATCACCGCAGGCATGGGAGGGGGAACAGGTACCGGGGGTGCACCGGTTGTTGCGAGAATCGCCAAAGAACTGGGCATTCTCACCGTTGCCGTGGTGACGAAACCCTTCTCTTTCGAGGGTCCGAAGAGAATGCATCAGGCTGAGGAGGGCATTGCTCTTTTGCGGCAGAATGTCGATGCCCTTATCGTCGTTCCCAACGACCGGTTGCTCCAGGTTGTGGACGGTTCGGTCTCCCTTAAGGAGGCGTTCCGCATCGTAGATAACGTTCTGCTCCAGGGTGTGAAGGGTATCACCGACCTCATCACGGTGCCGGGAATCATCAACCTGGACTTTGCCGATGTGCGGGCAATTCTCGAGAATGCTGGAATGTCTCTCATGGGAGTGGGGAGGGCATCAGGGGAACACAAGGCGAAAGAAGCCGCCCGTATGGCTGTGGAAAGCCCTCTTCTTGAGATTCCCTTCCGTGGAGCCAGGGGCATTCTTTTCAACGTGACAGGTGGAGCAAATCTCACGCTCTGGGAAGTGAGTCAGGTCGCCGAAGTCGTAAGCAGTGCCGCTTCGGAAGAGGCAAACATCATCTTTGGTGCGGTTATCGATGACCACCTCAAGGACGAGCTTGAAATCACGGTTATCGCTACGGGATTTGACCACGCCCAGGAGATGGAGAGAACCCAGACGCCGGAATTCTCCGAGGCATTTCCTCCCGAGGACCTTGATGCACCGGCTTTTCTCCGTAAAACCAGAAAGCCATAGGATTGCTGTGGTGAATGAGCAGGGCCTTATCCTTCCGCAAAGCGGACAGTACGGTCTTGCCCTTTGTTTCCCCGGGGCCTACAGTCTCGGAATGGCACACCTTGGTTTTCAGTCCCTTTTTCGTATCCTTTCTGAGGCTTCAGGGTGGTGGGGGGATCGGTTCTTCAGCGATACCGGTTCCCGGTCCCTTGTCGCGCACTTACCCTTGAGGGCATTCCATCTTGCTGCTTTTTCCCTTTCCTTTGAGCTCGATGTTTTCCCTTTCCTTCTCATGCTGCAACAGGCGCACATTCCCCTCTTTGTTGAGAAACGGCAGGAGGAAGACCCCTTTGTCCTTGCCGGTGGCCCGCTGGTTACGTTGAATCCGGAAATTGTAGCTCCCTTTGTGGATGCTGCGGTCATTGGGGAAGCAGAAGTCACCCTTCCTCAGATTCTCACGGTGTGGGCCTTCTGGAAGGCAAGGGGGGCGACTCGAAAGGACGTGAAGCTTGCCTTAAGCCGCATTCCTGGGGTCTATGTCCCGGAATTCTACACCCCTGTGTATGAGCGGGATGTCCTTCGGGCCTTCGAGATATCCCACGAAGCGCCCTTCCCCGTGTACCGTCAGTGGGGAGACCTTGAGGATTTTGAGACACGGACCTTTATCTACACCCCCCTTGCGCATTTCCGGAACACGGCTCTTGTGGAACTCAACAGGGGTTGTCGGTATCGCTGCCGTTTCTGTGCCGGAAGCTGCATTTATGCACCCTTCCGTCAGAGGTCTTTGGCGCTCGTTCTCAGCATGATTCGTAAGGTCCTGGAGTGGCAACCGGAGAAAGTCGGGTTCGTGGGCTCTGATGTTCTGGGATACCCCGCTTTTCCTGAGGTGGTGCATTTCCTCCGAAACTCTGGAAAAAAGCTCACGCTTTCATCCCTTGTGGGGAAGGACCTTTACGGGCGAAGCGACCTCCTGGAACTCTTTCGCGCGGGAGGGCTTGAGACCATCACCCTTGCCCCGGAGACCGGAGACGTTGCGTTTCGACTTTTTCTGGGGAAGGGACTCTCCAACGATGAATGGTTGGAGCTGATTCTCGAGTGCCTCAGGGTAGGCTTTGCCAGGGTAAAGCTCTACTTTATGCTTGGGAAGCCTGAAGCGGTGTCCGTTGAAGCCGATCTCGAGTTCCTGGCCCGTCTTGTTCGCCTTGCCCCTTCTCCTTCTCGGCTCTGGGTTTCCTACAGTTTCCTCATCCCCAAGCCCCACACGTTTTTGGAGGATTACAAGGCCGAGTCCTTCGAACGCTGGAAAAGGGAAAAGGAGATTTTCGAACGCGGGCTTCGAAAGATGCGGATTGCTTTTTCCGGGGAAAGCCCTCGCAGGGCATGGGTGGAGCTCATCCTCACCCGGGGGGATCGAGCTCTTGCAAGGTGCCTTCCTGAACTCCTTGAGGGAGAGCGATTCCTTTCCCTTCCCTCCTGGCGGAGAATCCTTTCTGCCTTGGGTCGTGATGAACGCGAGTGGCCGAGGCTTCCCTGGAGGGGAGGATTGAAGCCCTGGAACGTTGTGCATCTTTGGGCGCTCGGGAATGGGGAGGAACGGTCACATGAAGGATTCCGTGAGCCGGAACATCGAACGGGTGTGGGAAACCATTGCCGCCGCCTGTGAGAAGGCTGGGAGAAATCCTCAGGAAGTGACAATCGTCGCCGTGACCAAGGGCGTGGATACGGAGCGCATGGCGGAAGCCCTGGCATGCGGGATACGCGTTTTCGGCGAGAACCGCGTCCAGGAAGCGATGAAGAAAATGCCCGCCTTTGCGGGGATGGATGTGGAGTGGCATTTCATTGGTCGTATTCAGCGGAATAAGATGAAAAAGATTCTCGAGCACTTCCACTGTGTCCATTCTCTGGATCGGGAGGATTTCGGGAGGGAAATGAGTCATCGCCTGAGAGGTGCTGGACGGAGTGGATATCCAGTGCTTCTTGAGGTGAACCTTACGGGAAAGGAGACCCAGGGGGGAGTGCGGGAAGAAGAACTCCCTGAACTTGTGAGGAGAGTTGCCGCTTTGCCGGGACTGCGGATTGTGGGACTGATGACCATCGGACCCCTGGGGGAGAGTGAAGAGGGTATCCGTCGGGTGTTTCGGCGTCTGCGGGAACTCAAAGACATGGTGAATGCCCTGAATATACCCGGGGTCTTCCTGACGGAACTCTCCATGGGGATGAGTGACGATTACCATCTGGCCATCCTTGAAGGGGCGACGATGGTTCGCCTTGGAAGGGCGATTTTCGGCGAGAGGAGGACATGAATGGGGGAGAATATTCTCTTTGTTGGATGTGGCAATATGGGGAGTGCTCTTGTTCGAGGTCTTGTTCGAGACAAGTGGCACACCAAGTATCGTTTTCTCCTCTTTGACCGTGTGCTGGAGCGAGCTCAGAACCTTGCAGCCTCCTGCGGTGTTGAGTGGGTGGAACACCCTCTTCTCTATCCCCCAAAGTTCGTCTTCTTTGCGGTGAAGCCCAAAGATGTTCCTGAGGCGGCCCGGCTTCTCTCTTCGTGGCGGGAGGGGATTCTGGTGTCGGTTGTTGCTGGAGTACCTCTTCGGAATTTGCGGGAGTACTTTGCACCCTCTGTGGGTGTTGTCCGAGTTATGCCAAATCTCTGTGTGGAGGTGGGAGAGGGAGTTGTTCCTATTGTCTTTTCTCCCGAGATTCCCGAGCCCTACCGGGAGGAACTTCTCTTCCTCTTTGCTTCACTGGGATGGGTCTTTGAGACGGGCGAAGAAGAGATAGACCTTCTTACTGCTTTAAGCGGGAGCGGCCCTGGCATTGTGGCGCTCTTTGTTGAAGGATTGATGGATGGAGGGGTACAGGTTGGTCTTCCTTGGGAAAAGAGTCTGCGTCTTGTCACACAAGTGGTCCTCGGGACGGCACTTCTTCTCAAGGAGAAGGGTTTTCACCCCGGGGTTTTGAAGAATCTCGTGGCGTCTCCCGGGGGGACGACAATGGCCAGCCTCTCCGTTCTTGAACGGGCAGGTTTTCGCGGGATTCTTATGGAGGGCGTGAAGGCGGCGTATCAGAAAGCTCAGGAGCTTTCTTTGGAGTGAGGTGAGGGCGTTGGCGCTGCGACCTGAGGATATTGCGGAAGTGGAATTCAGCCGGTCTTTCCGGGGATATAACGAGGAGGAGGTCCGGGAGTTTCTGGAAGAGGTGGCGACACAAGTTGCTCTCCTTCTTGAAGAGAAGGAAAAGGTGCTTCAGGAGAACCGCGAACTTCGTCGAAAGCTTTCTGAACAGGAGGAGTACCTGCGGAAAATGCAGCTTCAGCTTGAGGAATGGAAGAAGCAGGTTGAGGTGGAAAAAGAACTGGCCAGACGTGAATCGCAGATGATTGTCAAAGAGGCTCAGCTTCGGGCACAGAAGATTGTCGACGAAGCCCTGGAACGGAGGCGGGAAATTGAGACTGCATACCGGGGTCTCTTTGAGAAGTATCGTCTTTTCCAGATTCGCTTCAAGTCCCTCCTGCAGACCTTCATTGAGAGTATTGAGAAGGAAGGCTTAAGCGAGGAATTCCGGGAGGAGAAGCGAGAAGGGTCTCAGGAAAAAGATGAAGCGCCTGAGGTGGTTCGTTTCTCCTTGAAGGATTTGCACGACGAGGGAAGGATTAGTAAGTAGGACAGTGGGAAAGATAGTGTTCTTTCTTCTCTGGTTCTCAGGGGTACTCTTCGATCAGATAACGAAGTGGTGGGCCGAAGAGTGTCTTCAAGGGGCGGTTGTTCCGGTCATTTCCCAGGTCCTTGAACTGCGTCTTCGAAAGAATTTTGCCAGTGCCTTTGGGCTGCAGTTCCTAAACCGTCCCCAGCACGTTGTGGTGACGGTCGGTGTTACGGTTTTTCTGCTCCTTGTCCTTTTTTCTGGGAGGCATCCCCGTTCGTTACCGTTCTTCTTTGGGGGGTCTCTGTACCTCGCGGGGGCCTGGGGAAACCTCATCGATCGCCTGTGGCGCGGGTATGTTGTGGATTTCATCGAGCCATCTTTCTGGGCGACATTCAACGTGGCTGATATCTTCATTGTCGCTGGCGTTATAGGGATTGTCTGGGGTTTTCTCCGCCGTGAGGAAAGAAAAAATCCTGGTTTATGAGGGCTTCAAGCGGGTTGATGTGTGGCTTCGAGAGCACTTTCCCCACCTCTCCCGGGCCTTTCTTGCCCGCATGGTGAAAGAGGGGCGCGTTTCCTGTAACAGAATCCCCCTGAGGAAACCCAGTACCCTGGTGCGTCCCGGAGACCTTCTGGAAATCACCTGGCCCCAAGGGGGCGAGCTTCTCGTCCTTCCCGAAGAACTCCCCCTCGACATCCTCTACGAGGACGACCATCTCCTCGTGCTCAATAAAAGACCCGGAATGACCGTGCATCCGGTCTCCCCTTTCCAGCGGGGAACTCTGGTGAACGCTCTGGTGTACCTTCGCGTGCCTCTTGCTCGATATGGTGCCCCACTGCGCCCAGGTATCGTGCATCGTCTGGATAAGGATACTTCGGGAGTCATGGTGGTGGCAAAATCGGACCTGGCCTACGTGGAACTTGTGCGGGCTTTTAAAAACCGGGAAGTCGAAAAAACATACCTTGCCGTTGTGGAAGGGGAGTTCAGAGAGGGATGCACCGTTCACCTTCCCATCGGGCGAGATATGCGAAATCCACTGCGGATGGCAGTGCAGAGCGGGGGGAAAAGCGCCATAACCCGTGTTATCCCCCTGGTCTCAGGGGGAGGTTTTTCCCTCCTTCTTGTACAGCCCAGGACTGGTAGAACCCACCAGATCCGGGTGCATCTCAGTGCCCTGGGTGCTCCTATCGCCGGGGATGTGCTATACGGGAGTCAGCACTCAGGAGCGTTTTTCGCTCGTCCTGCACTTCACGCCTTTACCCTTGCTTTCCGGCATCCTGCCTCAGGCAGGCGGATGATGTTTGCTGCTGCTCTTCCTGAAGATATGAGGGATTTTCTGAGCTCCTATTTCCGATTGCTCAGAGTCTTGTGAGCTCCTGGGGGCAGGAAGGGACAACAAGGAAGGTTTCTTCCCGCTCATAGAGGATCTTCCCTCCGGCTTTTTCCGGAAGGGCCCGGAGGTACCTCACCTGGGTACAGGCCACCTCTACCTTCCTCTCGAGTTTCCCTGTTGAGAAATGTGCAGCCACTTGGGCTGCCCTAAGGATGTCCTCGTGGAGCGCCTCAGGATGGGAAATCTTGAGGATGACATGGGCTCCCGGCAGGTCCCGAACATGGAACCAGTAATCGTTCCGCGATGCCATGCGCACGAGGAGGCGGTTTGCCCAAGCGTTTTTCCCCACCCATATTTCGTTTCCCGAGGGCGTGCGAAAACGGGTGATGCCGGTGGCAACCTTCTGGGGTTCCTTTGGTTGTGCAGTACCCTCGGGAACCTGAGGATTTTCAAGGAGGGCAAGTATCCTCTCTTTCCTTGTCTCAAGCTCTTGCCGTTTCTTTCGGAGCCTCGCCAGCCGCTCCTGCATTTTTCGATATTTTTTGAAGTACTCCTGCATGTTCTCCCCGGGAGAGAGGGTAGGAGAAAGGGCGATGAAGACTTCGGCTGGAAAGGGCGTGAGGGGGTTTCGAACCCTTATACCCTCGCTGGTCCTCTCAAGGACCTCAAGATGTGGCAGGATCTTCAGGAGTTCGCCCTTGAGGCGGAGGAGCTCAATGTCCTCTTCTCTGGGAAGGAGCGCGTCAATTTTCTGGATTTCCCTGGTGATGAATTCCAGGTCTTCCCGGAGTTTTTTTTCTTGCTGTCTTCTTGCCGTTTCCCCTAGGATATATTCCCGGAAGGTGAGAAGCAAAAGGGCGGTGGCTTCGTTGAGAGAGGAGAAGGAGTACACGTGGGGAGAGAAAAGGCAAGAGGTGTTTTCCCAGAAAACGCCCAAAGGTCGACCTTCTTCGGAGAGGAAGACCAGGAAAATCCCCGTTTCTTCCCCAAGAGGCTTGAGGACTCGCCTTAAGGCCTCTTGAAACCCGCCTTCTAAGCGTTCAGAGAGCTCGGCTACCGCGTTAGAGAGAAAAGGGCCGAAGCCGTCGAGGTTGCGCAGGCACCAGTGGGCGATGTCATCCGCTTCGGGAGAAGAGGGGTTTCTGGCGAACTCAAGGGGGTCGAGTTTGTTCTGTCTTGGGGGAGGGGTGTAGGGAATTCCGGGGAGAATACTCCGCCAGCGGTTTTCTTCGGGTGTCACTTGCCTGAGGGCTCCGAGGATCGTTCTTTCTGGATCGTTCCGGGTAAGGATGAGGTTGGCATTCCGACCGGTGAGCTCAAGGAGAAGGACGAATTCAGTTTCCTTCTCCCACAGGGTGGGATTGTAGACGAGTACTTCTACCACCCGGTCCCACCCGACCTGGGCGAAGGAAAGGATTTTTCCTCCCACGAGGTACTTGTGGAGGAGCTTCTGCCAGGCGGTCTTCGGAGGTTCTCCTTTTTCGGGGGAAGGACAAAGAGCAAAGGCGCTGAGTTCTGGATGGGCGCTCACAAGAAGCCCCCGCGGTCCCCAGGATGTGGCAAGGTCGATGCTGATTTCCCAGTCGCTGGGGAAAGTTACCCTCTGGATTTTCCCTCCACTTATAGTGGCTTTGACTTCCTGAACGAGTCTCCGTAGGGCAAGACCTTCTAAGGTCCTCATGGTTTCTCATTGACAGAGCATTGTAGTTTCCCATAATATAGTGGCAAGTTGTCTTTTTGTAAAGGAGTTTCCCCATGCGCAGCATGACAGGGTTCGGATACGCTGAAGGAGAAGGCGTTCTGGGCGTCTACCGGGTGTACGTGAAGAGTGTGAACCACCGGTTTCTCGAGGTAGCCCTGCGGCTCCCCAAAGAGCTTGCACTCTGGGAAGAAAAAATCAGCACCTTTGTTCGGCAGTATGTATCCCGGGGGAAAGTTGAGCTCCGGGTTGATTTTGAGCCTCGCGATGAGGCTTCGATGGTCGAGGTCAACATTCCCCTGGCACAGGCGTACCTTGTGGCCCTTCGGAAACTCTCGGAGGCTTTAGCCCTGCCTTTTGAGCCTAAAGTGGAGTGGTTTCTTGAACTTGGGGACCTTATGGAGCTCAGGCAGGACACAGAAATTTGGGTTGAGGAGTGGGACCGCTTTCTCCCCACCCTTGAAAAGGCTCTGCAGGCCTTTCTGGCACACCGAAGACAGGAAGGCGAGAAACTCCGCGAAGATCTTGAGCGGCGGCTTGCCGAGGCAGAAGAGAAAGTCCTTGCCATCGAGGGTAGGTCGGACACGGTTCGGGATTACTACTATGAGAAGCTCCTCAGGCGGGTTCAGGAGGTCGTTCCCCAGGAGAAAGTGGACCAGCAACTTTTGCTCCAGGAAGTTCTTTTCTACGTCACAAGAAGCGATATCCACGAGGAGATCGTCCGGTTGAAAGCCCATATGGAAAGGGCAAAGAGCCTCCTTCACCAGGACAGGCCTCTGGGAAGGGAACTCGAGTTCCTTCTCCAGGAAATGCATCGCGAAATCAACACCATAGGCTCGAAGTCCCCCTGTGCGGAGATTTCTTCCCTTGTGGTGGATGTCAAGACGATTCTTGAGCGCATGTGGGAACAGGTCCACAACGTGGAGTAGGTGCAATGGC
>JAPWUU010000020.1 GCA_028275365.1 Candidatus Caldatribacterium sp. | reverse complement strand
TGTATTCACGTACCTCATTGAGAGCAAGCTCGCAGAATGGGACGAATACCGTGTGGTCGTGCATCCCTATGAAATCGAACGGTACCTCCCCATTCTATAGGAGGACGTTATGGAGAGATTGTGGCGGATTCCTGCGGGGTGTGCTGTTTTTGGTATCCTCAACCGGGATGGCCGTCGGGTTTCAGGGGAAGCCGTCATCCAGGCGATGGCCGTGATGCATGAGCGTTCCAACGGGCTTGGGGGAGGATTCGCCGCCTATGGCATTTATCCCGAGTTTTCCGAACTCTATGCCTTTCACGTGCTGTATGATGATCCCCACCGCCGCAAAGACCTCGAAGCATATCTCAAAGAGCGCTTTGTCATAGAGAAGGCAGAAATCATCCCTACTCGAAAGATCCGGGCTATTCCGGTGCATCCCCTCTTCGTCCGGTACTTCCTCCGACTGCGAGGGGCAGAGGGTAACGAGGAGGATGAAGTCGTCCGGGCTGTTATGGACATCAACGCCCACTTCCCCAAAGCTTATGTCATCTCGAGCGGGAAGAACATGGGGATTTTCAAGGGTGTGGGGTATCCGGAGGACATTGGCGAGCTCTTCCGCCTTGATGAGTACGAGGGATACTGCTGGATCGCCCACGGGCGCTTTCCCACCAACACTGCCGGCTGGTGGGGAGGTGCCCACCCCTTTGGGTTGCTTTCGTTCTCCGTGGTGCACAATGGGGAGATTTCCTCGTACGGCATTAACCGGAGATACCTCCAGAACTTCGGGTATCTCTGTACGCTGCAAACGGATACCGAGGTCATCGCCTACCTTGTGGACCTTCTGGTACGAAGGCACGGTGTTCCCGTGGAGTGGTTAGGGGCGATTCTTGCCAGTCCCTTCTGGGAGCAGATCGATGCTATGGAGGAGCCTGGGAAAAGCCTGTACCGGGCGTTGCGTGTGACCTATGGTGGGGCCCTTCTCAACGGTCCTTTCAGCATTATTGTGGGCTTTCCCGGGGGGATGTTTGGCCTGGTGGATCGGGTAAAGCTCCGTCCTATGGTGGCAGCCTGGAAAGGGGAAGTTTTCTACCTGGCGAGTGAGGAAGCCGCTATACGGGAAGTGGAACCGGACCCCGAGAGGGTGGTGGAGCTGAGAGCCGGAGAAGTGGTGATTGAACGCGTAGGGGAGAAGGTCATCTATGGCCAAGAGTTTGCTCTTTCCAGAGTTTAAGATTGTGCGGGATGACAGCCGGTGCATTCGCTGTCAGGTGTGTGTACGCCAGTGTGCTCATGACGTGCACAGCTGGGATG
Source organism: Candidatus Caldatribacterium sp. (assembly GCA_028275365.1). Lineage (GTDB taxonomy): Bacteria > Atribacterota > Atribacteria > Atribacterales > Caldatribacteriaceae > Caldatribacterium. The sequence goes on along the minus strand of JAPWUU010000020.1, from coordinate 16,181 downwards.
ACGAAGGCGACGCCATTCTGAGCGATGAGGCACGCTGTGTGGGGTGCCAGCGCTGCGTCACCCTGTGTCCTACCCAGGCTATTGACGTGGTGCGGCGAGAACCCGGCTTTCGGGCGAATGCCAACTGGAGCGTCCATCACCTCCGCAATCTCTACAAACAGGCCGAGACCGGGGGAGTCATTCTCACCGGTATGGGGTGCGACCTTCCCTACCGGATTTACTGGGATCATCTGGTGCTGAACGCCAGTCAGGTAACCAACCCCTCCATTGACCCTCTGCGGGAACCCATTGAACTCCGAACGTTTCTGGGGAGGAAGGAAGAATGCCTTGACGTCGACTGGAATAGCAACCCTCCCGTTCTCCACACAGTTCTTGCTCCTCAGCTTGAACTGAAGGTGCCGGTGCTCTTTTCCGCCATGTCCTATGGTTCCATCAGCTACAACGCCTTTCGGTCTCTGGTGGAAGCGGCGGAGGAAGTGGGAACGCTCTGCAACAGCGGTGAGGGAGGGCTGCATCCGGATTTCTACCCCTGGGGGAAGAACATCATCGTGCAGGTGGCCTCGGGTCGTTTCGGCGTGCACCCTGAGTATCTCCGGGTTGCGGCGGCCATTGAAATCAAAATCGGGCAGGGAGCGAAACCCGGCATTGGAGGGCACCTTCCCGGGGAAAAGGTCACCGCGGAGATTTCCCGGACCCGGCGTATTCCCGTGGGGAGCGACGCCATTTCTCCTGCCCCTCACCACGATATTTACTCCATTGAGGACCTGCAACGCCTAATATTCGCCTTAAAGGAAGCCACCGGGTACACCAAACCGATCCTGGTGAAGATTGCCGCAGTGCATAACGTGGCGGCCATCGCCTCAGGATGCGTGCGGGCAGGAGCGGATGTGGTGGCCATTGATGGGATCCGGGGTGGGACGGGCGCTGCTCCGCAGGTCATCCGGGACAACGTAGGCATTCCGATTGAGCTTGCCCTGGCACAGGTTGACGAGCGATTGCGTCAGGAGGGGATACGACACTGGGCCTCCATTGTTGTTGCCGGTGGTATCCGCTCAAGTGCAGATGTCATCAAAGCTATTGCCCTTGGGGCTGATGCGGTGTACATTGGTACCGCAGCCCTCGTGGCTCTGGGTTGCCACCTCTGTCAGAAGTGTTACACCGGAAAGTGCAACTGGGGTATCGCGACCCAGGATCCTTACCTCACCAAACGCCTCAACCCCAGGGTTGGGAGACGCCGACTGGTGAACCTCCTTCGGGCCTGGGCGATGGAAATCAAGGAAATGCTTGGGGGTATGGGGATAAATGCCATTGAGAGCCTGCGGGGAAACAGGGAACACCTCCGGGCGGTGGGACTCACACAGGAAGAAATGCGCCTTCTTGGGGTGAAGCCGGCAGGGGAAGGGTGGTGAAGATGCGAATACGGATTCACGAGGAATTCTGCATTGGATGTCGGCTGTGTGAGATCATGTGCGTTGTGAGGCATTCCCAAAGTGGGAAAATCCTGAAAGCTTTTCGAGAAGAGCACCCCCGTCCCCTCCCGAAGGTAAGGGTAGAGGAGGAGGGATACACCTCTTTTGCCCTTCAGTGCCGTCACTGCGAAGAAGCCCTGTGTATCGAGAACTGCATGACAGGGGCTATGCACCGCGAGGAAGGGGTTGTTCTCTGTGACGAGGAGAAGTGCGTGGGATGTCTCATGTGCGTGATGAGCTGTCCCTTTGGGGTCATTCGGCGAGGAAGCGGGAGGAAAGTGGTGAGCAAGTGCGATCTCTGTGGGGGAAAAGGAGTCCCGTTTTGCGTGGAGTACTGCCCGAATGAGGCGTTGACCTATGAATGAGAAGAGAACCAGGTATCTTCTTGTGGGATTTTCTGTGGCCTCCTGGTGGGCTGCCCGGAGCATTCGGGAGGAGGATGCAGAGGGGCTGATTCTCGCCGTCAGCGAAGGTGGAGAACTGTATTCCCGTCCCCTGATCACCTATGCCCTGGGCAGGAGGATTCCGGGACCCGCATACTGGGGTGATGTGGTCCGCGATGTGACGGTGCTCTGGGGGAGAAAAGCGGTAGCCCTGGAGGCCAGGGATCAGGTGGTGCACCTGGACAGCGGGGAACGGATTGCCTTCGACCGGGCGCTCATTGCCACCGGGAGTGTCCCGATTGTTCCTCCTGTTGAAGGGAAGGATCTCGAAGGAGTCTTTACCTTTACAAAAAGCAGAGACCTCCTGCAGGTGGAACGTTTTCTTGCCCGGTATCCGGTAGAAGAAGTGCTCATTCTGGGGGGAGGATTCATTGGCCTGAAGACCTGTGAAGCGTTCCTGGACCGGGGATTTCGAGTTACCCTGGTGGAGCTTGCGCCGCGCCTCCTTCCGGCCATGCTCGATGTCGAGGGTTCAGGGTACCTCGAGAGGGCTCTGAAGCAAGTGGGAGTCCGGGTCATCACGGAGAATACTGTTGCTTCCTTTGTGGACCGCGGGGGTCGCCTTTTTGGGGCGAGGTTGCAGAGCGGAGAGTTCCTCCGGGCCGATATGGCTATCCTGGCCGTTGGGGTTCGTCCCAATATCGACTGGCTCTCGAGTTCCGGTCTCTTGCTGGGGCGAGGGATTGTGGTGGATGAGTATCAAGAGACCTCTGTGCGAGGGATTTTTGCTGCTGGGGATGTGGCCGAAACAAGGCATTTCATCAGTGGGAAACGAACGGTCGTGGCCATATGGCCTGAAGCGGTACGCCAGGGAAAAGTAGCAGGGAAGAACATGGCCGGCAAGGAAGTACGGTATCCTGGAAGTCTTCCTCTCAATGTGATTGAGATTGGAGGCGTCTCTCTGGTGTCCTGCGGAGTAGTCAACCCACCTGACAACGCCTTTGAGGTCCTTTCAAGAGGGGAAGAGAGCCGATATCGGAAGTTCGTCATCCTTGACGGTCGGCTTGTGGGGTTCGTTCTGGTTGGCGACGTTGAAAAAGCTGGACTCTTCGTCCACCTTATCCGGGAGCGTTTCCCTCTTTACTCCTTGAAGGACAAACTCCTGGACGAACGCTTTGGCCTTGTTGCTTTACCCGCTGAGTATCGGAAATACCTTGTTCAGGGAGCTGGGGTTGAGGCATGAGGGTGCTGCATTGCCGGGGAAAACACTACCGTGACGTGAACGCCCTGGTGGAAGCATGGTGGAGGGAGGGCTGTCGCCATATTGTGCTTGAGGGGGTGTGCGGCCACCGGTATCTCGGGAGGGCCCTTGAAGGGGAGGGCCGCATCGACATCCGGGGGGTGCCTGGGGATGATTTGGGCATGTTCCTGGACGGTCCTTCACTCTGGGTCTTTGGGAATGCCCAGGACGGTGTGGGGAACACCATGAACCGAGGAAAGATTGTGGTCCAGGGAGACGCCCGGGACATCCTCGGCCTGTCCATGCGGGGTGGAAAAATCTGGGTCAGGGGCAACGTGGGGTACAGAGTGGGCATCCACATGAAGTCTTACGAGGACGAATATCCGGTGATCGTCATCGGAGGAGCAACGGGGGATTTTCTGGGCGAGTACATGGCTGGAGGGCTCATCGCGGTCCTCGGACTCTGGACCCCGGAGGGGAGGTCTCCGGTCGGGCATTTCGTGGCCTCGGGGATGCATGGAGGGAAGATTTTCGTCCGGGGTGCTGTTGCGCCGTCTCAGGTGGGGGCAGGAATCGGCCTTGACGTCCCCACGGAGGAAGAATTCGGCGAGCTTGAGAGGTACCTTGAGGAGTTCGCCGCCGACCTTGCCGTTTCTCTTCCCTCTTTGGACCGTCAGGATTTCGTGAAGATTTTCCCTCAAACGACCCGCCCGTACGGGGGACTTTACGCTTATTGAGGAAAATCGCCCGTTTCCTGCGCTCACCTCGCAGGAAGCTGCTAAAATAAGGACAAGGGGGGTGAGAGGATGAACCGGTACCTCATGAATCCTGAACGGGTGAGGCGATATCTCAACCTCTGGATTGTCCGGGCGGTTTTCCGCTGGGTAACCCGCAGGACCCGCGATGGCAGTGTGAGGCTCGAGAAGCTCCTTGTGCACTACGGGAAGCCTAAAAAGGGCCTGTCCTTTTTGGAATTCCTGAGTTTTCTCCCCGTGTACCTTGTGATTGATATTCTGCGGATACTCCTCCGCTGGGAGAAGGAGTACCTGGTGCAGGAAATCTTCGGGTCCCGGAACATCCGCCGGGCGACCATCAACCTTGCCCGGAGCGTGGCCGAATACGGGGCCACCCGCCCGCAGAAGTTCGCCAGCCCTCTCCTTGTGGTGTGGAACTTCACCAACCTCTGCAACCTGCGGTGCCGCCACTGCTACCAGAATGCGGGAAAGAGAACAGCGCAGCTTTCCCTTGAGGAGCGGCTCCGGGTGGTGGATGAGCTTGAGGAGAACTTTGTGCCAACCCTTGCCTTCTCCGGGGGGGAACCCCTGTGTGACCCTGAGTTCTTTACTGTAGCCAGGTACGCTGCTTCGAAGGAAATCTACCTTTCAGTGGCCACCAACGGTACTCTCCTCTCTGAAGACATGTGCAAGAAGCTCAAAGACCACGGGATCCAGTATGTGGAGGTGAGCCTCGAGAGCTCGTCCCCCGAGTACCACGACCGTTTCCGGGGTATCCCGGGCCTCTGGGAGAAGACGGTAAAGGGTATTGAGAATGCCGTGAAGGCAGGTCTTTTGGTGGGTGTTGCGCCCACGGTGACCCGGGGGAACCTTGCGGATCTCCCTGCGCTGTACCGGCTGACAAAGGAACTTGGGGCCCATCGTTTCTACGTTTTCAACTTCATTCCGACCGGGAGAGGGCGGGAAATCTGGGGCGATGACCTGAGCCCCGAAGAGCGGGAGGAAATGCTCGAGGTCCTCTATGGATGCCTCATGGAGAAGGAGATTCAGGTCTTCAGCACCAGCCCGCAGTTTGGGAGGAAATGCGTAGAGAAAAACCCTGAAGGCATCGTCATTACTGGGCACTACTCCGTTTCTGAGGGGAAGCTCGCGAGAGTCGGTGCCGAGTATGTGGGCGGCTGTGGCGCAGGGAGGGCCTACTGCGCACTGCAACCTGATGGGACGGTGACGCCCTGTGTGTTCATGCCCATTCCGGTGGGGCGGCTTTTTGAAAAGCGCCTGAAAGAGATCTGGGATACCTCACGGGTCCTGCGGGAACTCCGTTTGCGAGAGCTGTACCGTGGTCACTGCGGGGTCTGTGCATTCCGGGCGGTGTGCGGTGGGTGTCGCGCCCGGGCCTATGCCTACTTCGGTGACTACCTCGGTCCGGACCCGGGCTGCAAGTTCAACGCCGAGTGGTACTCCTCTCTAAAGGAAGAACCTTTTGCTCAGGTGACGGCCTGAGGAACGCAAACCCCAAAGCCCCGGAAACCCGGGGCTTTGGAGTCTACCCGAGGAGGATCTTCAGGCTCTCTTCTTTGTCGAGGTCCATGACGTAAGGAACACCGGTGACCTTTGCGGCTTCCTCGGTGAGGGCGAAGATATCATCACGGCTGATGTACTCGAGTTTGAACTTTCGTGCTCCAGCCATGAACTGCTTCAGCCCTGTGGCCAGACGGTCGAAATAGCCGTAGACGCCCAGGGCTGCGGGAGGAACCTTCTTCCAGTCACTGCCCAGGATTTTCTTCATCTCGGCCACGGCGGTGAAGATTTCTTCCACCTGGTTGCCGTACTCTGCGTAATCCTTGGGAATGTTGCCGCTGGCGATGAGCGAGCCGATGGTTTTCCCCACCATGGCAGCAGTCAGCGTGGACCTTCCCATGGCGACGAGTTTCACGTAAGGAGCCCCGAGGGCCAGCCCCTTGAAGATGTGATCCTCCATGGTGAAGCCACCGGCTATGGCGATGGCCGGAACGTATTTTCCTTTTTCTGCCAGGAGCTTGGCGTAGTTGTACGTGAGCGCCTCGAGGTACACGGTGGGGATGCCCCACTCGTTCATCATGCGCCAGGGACTCATTCCTGTCCCGCCGCCGGCCCCATCGACGATGAGTAGGTCAATTTTCCCCTCTGAGGCTGACCTGAGGGCCAGGGCCAGGTCTTTCGGTCTGTATGCCCCCGTCTTCAGGGAGATGTACTTTGCTCCCCGTTTTCTCAGTTCTTCTACCCGCTTGAGGAACCCTTCAAGGGAGGCCATGCCAAGGCGAGAGTGGCGCTCGAACTCCTTGATGCCACCTTTTTCGGCGAGATCCTGGATGACTGGGTCATCGGGGTCGGGGAAGACGATATAGCCCCGGTCTTTGAGCTGCTTGGCTCGCCTGATGTCTGGAAGTTTGATTTCACCTCCGATGTCTTTTGCCCCCTGTCCCCATTTGATTTCCACGAACTCCACGCCCAGCTGCTCTATGACGTACTCGAGGGTGCCAAAGCGTGAATCCTCGACGTTTTCCTGAACGATCACTCCTCCGTACCCATCTCGCTGCCACTCTTTGAAGAGCCGGATCCGCCGCTCCATTTCTGGTGAGCGGATAACCTTACCGTTCCGGAACTCTGCATCAGGGTCCACCCCGCAGACGTTTTCCCCCACACCCACCATGGTGCCGAAGAGCGCCGAGCCGATGGCCACTCCTTCCCAGTTGTCCCGGGCAATGAAGGTCGAACCAAGGCCGGTGGTGAACCAGGGGGCCCGGAGCTTGATGTTCCCAAGGCGGAGCTCAATATCCACATTGGGGAAGGTGGCAACGTCGGGATCCGCAGCCACACCCTGGGCTCCTACGCAGGTTCCGTTGATGTTGAAGTGGGAGAAGTCCACTGGGTAATCTTTCTGGGAACCCGAGGTGACCTTGCCGTAGGGTTTGGGGTAAATGTACTCTCTGCCACGAATAGCAGACTTCCCAATTTCACAGTAACCCGGGCATCCGTCGAGACACGTCACGCACATGCCGCTGAACGGAGAGTAATCTTTCAGGCGAAGCCGAGTGTTGGTGGCTTCAGAAAAGTTGGGTCTTGAGAAGGACATACCTCTCACCTCCACCTTTGGAGTCGTACTGCCTGCGCTGGTTCACCATCTCAGGTTTTCCAACCTCCTTCCTTGAAAACAAAAGGCGTTCAGCACCCACAAAAGGGTACCAAACGCCCTCGTTCTCTGGACATCTTCGTCCTCTGGCCGCCTTTGGCCAAGAATTTTTTACCAGAGGACCATGGAAAAGTCAATATCGTGTATAGAGGTTCAGGAGGTGTGTGACAAAAGCCTTGAAAAGGGCGATATGGTGGGCTATAGTAAAGGTACAAAACTGAAAGGGAGGGATGTGGTGTGAAGAGGTTTGCGGTCGTGCTCTTTGTGGTTCTTGCGGTCCTGCTCCTCTCTGTTGTTATGGCCGAGGCCAAGTACAGGATTGCCTTCGTGCCCAAGCTCATCGGAATCCCCTACTTCAACGCTATGGAAGAGGGTGGGAAGAAGGCGGCGCAGGATCTCGATGTGGAGTTCATCTACACCGGTCCTGTGACGGCGGACGTGGCCAAGCAGATTGAAATCATCGATAACCTCATCACCCAGGGCGTTGATGCCATTGCGGTGGCGCCCAACGACCCGGCAGCCATTACCCCGGTTCTCAAGAAGGCCAAGGAGAAGGGCATTCTCGTCATGACAAGCGACACCGACGGTGCCCAGGACGTGCGGGACCTTTTCGTGAACCAGGCGCTACAGAACGAAATCGGGTACACGGTGATGGATGAGCTCGCCAAAGCCATGAACTACGAGGGTGAATTCGCCATCGTCTCCTGCGGCCCCACTGCCTGGAACCTGAACATCTGGATTGCCTATGAGCTCGAGCGCCTGGCCCAGTACCCCAAGATGAAGCTCGTGACCATCCGCTATGCCGAGGAAGACGTCCAGATGGCCATCAACGTCATGCTTGATCTCATCAACGCCTTCCCCAACCTCAAGGGCGTTATCGGTCAGTGCAGCACCTCGGCTCCGGGAGTTGCCGAGGCCATTGAACAGGCAGGCAAAAGCGGCCAGATTGTGGCCACAGGGCTTTCAGTGCCTTCCATGATGGCCAAGTACGTGAAGAGCGGCACCGTGAAGTCCTTCGTCCTCTGGAACCCCATTGACCTTGGTTACCTCACCGTCTGGGCCGCGAAGTACCTCCTTGACGGGAACCAGTTCGAAGACGGGAAAGAGTACGAGGTTCCTGGCATCGAGACGAAACCCAAGTACATCGCCAAGGACAAGATGCTGGTCCTTGGGCCGCCGAAAGTCTTCGACGCCTCCAATATCGACCAGTACATGTTCTTCTAAAACTCAGGTGGGCGCCCCACTTCGGGGCGCCCTTTTTGTTCGGGGAGATGGCGATGGAGTACATCCTGGAATGCCGCAAGATTTTTAAGTCTTTCGGAGGTGTGCAGGCGCTGCGGGGTGTGGATTTCACTCTCCGTTCCGGGGAAGTCCATGCTCTGGTTGGGGAAAACGGTGCGGGGAAGTCCACTCTGATTAAAATCATCTCCGGGGCCCTTCTCCCGGACCGGGGAGACATCTTCTACATGGGTCAGCCCGTCCGCATCGACTCGCCCCGGAAAGCCCAGGAGATAGGCATCTCCACTGTGTACCAGGAACCCCTGGTGTACAGCGAGCTTAGTGTTCTCGAGAACATCTTCCTCGGTCGGGAAATCCGGACGCCCTGGGGGAACATCGACTGGAAGAGGGAGGAAGAGCAGGCAAGGTCGCTTTTCGCCTCTCTCGGTCTTCCGCACCACTTTCTGCGGGAACCTATGGGCGAGCTCAGCGTGGGCCTGCAGCAGCTTGTCCTCATCGCCAAGGCCCTGGTGTATGAAGCAAAGGTCATTATTTTTGACGAGCCCACGGCGATTCTCACCGAACACGAGACCGAGCGACTCTTCACCATTATCCGCAAGCTCCGGGACCAGGGTGTGGGGATTATCTACATCTCCCACCGCCTTGAGGAAATCTTCCGCATTGCCGACCGGGTGACGGTCATGCGGGACGGAGAGGTCCGGGGAGAGTTCCCTATCACCGCTGTCGACCGGGCGAAAATCGTCGAGCTCATGGCCGGGAAGCTCCTTGTAGAGGAGATCGCCCGCAGGGGTGTGAAAGGAGACCACCCTCTCCTTTCGGTGCAAGGACTGACGAGAAGACCTCGGTTTTTCGATATTTCCTTTGACCTTTTCCCTGGAGAGATTCTTGGCTTTTTCGGTCTTGTGGGCTCAGGGAGAACCGATGTTGCCCAGACCATCTTTGGTCTCTTCCGCCCCGAGAGCGGGAAGGTGTTCTTCGACGGCCGCGAGGTGAGCTTTGGATCTCCTGAGGAGGCCATGCAGGCTGGTATTGCCTACCTCCCTGAAGACCGGAAAGTCCAGGGGCTTTTCCCCATCCAGAGTGTGGCCTACAACATCTCGGTCACCGTCCTCAGGGAACTCGTGCGGCGCCTGGGGATTGTCGACGTCCGAAAAGAACGGGACATTGCCGAGAAGCATATACGGGAACTCAACATCAAAACCCCAAATCTCAAAACCAGGGTCTACAGCTTAAGCGGTGGGAATCAGCAGAAAGTTGTCCTTGCCAAGTGGCTTTCGGTAACGCCGAAGCTCCTCATCCTCGATGAGCCGACCCGGGGGATTGATGTGGCCTCGAAGTCCGAGATTCACAACCTCATCGCGCACCTTGCGGATCAGGGGCTGGCGGTCATGATGATCTCTTCGGAGCTTCCCGAAATTCTCAAGATGTCGGACCGGGTCGTCGTCATGCACGAGGGGAGGATCACAGGGGTTTTCGAGGGCCCGGAGAAAACTGCCGAGAATATCATTCGGGCCGCAACGGGCGAGCGGATGGCTGTTGCTGGAGGTGTGGGGGTGTGACGAATACCGGATTTCGAAAGGTGCTGCGACGGCGGGAATTCACGGTTCTGGGGCTCATCGTGCTCCTTGTCGTCCTTTTTTCTCTGACAACAGAGCGTTTCATGTCGGTGAGCAACCTCTCGAATCTCCTCCTCCAGCTTGCCGGAACGGCCATCTCGGCCATCGGCATGACCATGGTCATCATCACCGGGGGTATCGATGTTTCCGTGGGCTCCACCCTGGGGATGGCCTCGGTGGTGGCGGGGAAGCTCCTTGTGGGAGGGTATTCACCGTTTCTTGTCCTTCTCTCTGCCCTTGGTACGGGGCTTGTCATTGGCCTCTTCAACGGGACGCTCATCGCCTTCGGCAATGTCCCTCCCATCATCGTGACCCTGGGTATGATGAGCATCCTCCGGAGCCTCATGTACCAGCTCCTTGGAGGACGGTGGATTTCCGGAATCCCGCCGGCGATTCGGGTGATCGGTCTTGGCAAGTGGCTCGGTGTCCCCATATCCATGTGGATCACCGTGGTGCTCATTGCGTTTTTCACCTACTTCCTCTCTTCCCGTCCCCTGGGACGGGCGATTTACGCTGTGGGGAATAATCCCGAGGCTGCCCGGGTCTCAGGCATTGACCTCAGGCGGACGACGCTTTTCGTCTACGCCGTTCTGGGAGCCCTGGCAGGATTCGCCGGACTTGTCTACGTTGCCCGCACGGGGATTGTCCAGACGAACACGGGAAGCGGTTTTGAGCTTGAGGTTATCGCTGCGGTAGTGCTCGGGGGCACGAGCATTCTCGGTGGACGGGGGACAATCATCGGTAGCCTCCTTGGGGCCTTCCTTGTGGGCATCATCAAAAACGGCATGGTCCTCCTCAACGTCCCTGCCCTGAGCGAGGGCCTGGTTGTTGGGGTCCTCATTATCCTCTCCGTGATGATTGACGTTATTCGAGCTCGAGGGGAACGGTCATGAAACGAGTCCTGGACTACATTGTGGAGAACCGGGTGCTTTTCCTCCTTGTGCTTTTCGTTGCGCTCTTTGTGGTCTTTGCCGTGAGTGTCCCCGGGTTTTTCACCTTCTACAACCTCACGAACATGACCCAGTACGGGGTGGAACTGGGGCTTCTGGCCCTTGCGGAGATGCTCGTCATTCTCTCAGGAGGTGGGGGCATCGACCTCTCGGTTGGCTCCATGCTCACCATTGTGGCCATGATTATTGGCGTGCTCATCGGGCGGGTTGGGCTCAACCCTTCTCTGTCCATTCTCCTTGGGCTTTTTGCTGGGGCGGGCATGGGGTACCTCAACGGGGTTCTCGTGAGCTACACCGGAATCCTTCCCTTCATCGTGACGCTGGCCTCGCTCTACATCTACAAGTCCCTGGCCCTCATCATCGCCGTTGACCCCCGCTTTGGCCCCAATCCCATGCCGGTGTCAAACTTTCCCGAGTCCTTCTACTTTGTGGGGCAGTACCGCATTGCGGGGATTCCCTTCCAGGTCCTCTGCATTTTCATTCCGGTGATTCTTCTCCTCTGGCTTCTCCTTGAAAAGAGCATTTTCGGCCGGTATCTCTACGGGGTGGGCAGCAACGAGAAAGCAGCGCTCTTTTCGGGGATTAACGTCTGCCGGGTGAGGGTCACCGTCTACACCCTCTCGGGAATCCTGAGCGCCCTCTCGGGCTGGATTATCACCTCCCGCATCGCCAGCGCTCGGCCCGACATCGGTACAGGGTATGAGCTCCAGGCCATCACCATTGCGGTTCTGGGTGGGGTGAGCATTAAAGGCGGTGAGGGGAGTATTGGCGGAGTGGTGCTTGGGATTGCCATCATCACGCTCCTTTACAACGGCATGCAGCTTGCGGGGATTCACCAGATCTGGCAGCTGGGGTCTCTGGGGGTGGTTCTTGTTGGGAGTGTCCTCCTCAACCAGGTCCTCCTGGCCCGGCGGAAGATATAGACTGGTGTGGGTGTTCATTTTTGGGGTTCTGATTGCGTGGGGGAGAGGGGAAGCTTTCGCGGAAAAGCACCTCGTCCTTCTTTCCCCAGCTCATGATGAATATTTCTTCTCCTTTCTTGAGGTTTTCCTCCGGCGTTCCCTCCCCGACTACCGGGTTACCACTATAATCACAGGAGAAGGAATCCCCCAGGTTGAGGGGGCCATTGTTGTCGGTTTCCCGGAAGACCTCAAGGTCCTCGAGCGCTCACGAAAGAAGCCCCTGGCCATTGTCCTTGGGGAGGATGGCGACCCTTCCATCTCGGTCCTGGGGCGGGTGGTCTTTGCCTTTGAAGAGGTGGCGAGGGTTCTGCAGAAGGAGCTCTTTGCCGGGGAAAGAGGGGTATTCCTCTTTGTGGGAGGGGAACGCTCTCCTTTCCTGCCCTTTCTTGGGCTTTTAGGAGAAGCTCGCTTTTTCGGGGAAGCGGAGAAAGAACGCGTGGTGGTGGTCGAACGAGCGTTTCAGGCCCGGCCGTTTCTTCGGGCAAAGGACAAACGCCCCTTTGCACTTCTTGTCCTTGAGGCGGCGACTGAGATGCTCTTTGCGCTTCAGGAGGGAAAGGTGGATGCCCTTATCGACCTGAAGCCCTCTGCTGTCGCTTCCTGCGTTGTGAGGATACTGAGGCGGTGGGAGAAAGAGGGGGAATGTTCAGAGCGCTGCACCGTTTCCCCTCTCCTCGTCACCCGGGAAACCATTGCCTCTGCCGACGCCTATGAGGTCGTTCGCCGCTGCCTCTCCTGCCATTAGGAGGAAATCACTCCACCACAACTTCCCGGATCCACTTCACCCAGCGGCCTCCGTAGAAATCTTCCGCCACCAGGCGCACCGGGAAGCCGTGTTCTCTGGGAAGCATTTCCCCGTTCACCCGTAGAGCCAGAAAGAGGAGGTCGATTCTCTCGCCCTCAAGTTCATCCTGAGAGAACTGGGCACGGTAGTTATCAAGGCCCACAAAGAGGATTTTCCGGTAGTCTTTTACCTCGGCGAGTTTCAGGATTTCTCGCAGGGGCACCCCTTCCCACTCCGCATAGTCGGCGAAAAACCCGGGGCAAATGAGGAGGACCTTTTTCTTCACCATGGGGAGTTTCTGGAGTTCCTCATAGGAAAGCCGCAGTTCCTTCCCCACTCTTCCCCCTTTGACTTCGAGATACCACTTTGAAAGATCGAAGTCCTTCGGAGGAACGCCGGTGGTGTTGAGATTGTCAATGGGGTCAAGGGGTAAAAGCGAAGCGTCCACCTCCGCCGGGTTCATGTGGATGATCTGGGACTTCGGGGTATCGGGGGATAATTTCACCCGTTCTTTGGCCAATCCCGCAACGGAAAGCAGGACAGAGACCCCAAAAACCACAAGCGCCGTCAGGTATTGCTTCATCGTTCACACTCCCTTTCTGCCCCTCTAAAACCGTCCGGGAAGAACTCTATTCCATTCCTGATTGGTCGGCAATTGCACTGGCAGGAACTTGACTGCATTGAAGCCGTATCGGAGAATGAGGGGAAGTAGTGAACCCAAAACTTGGATTCAAGGCATGGAAATCCGCCGGGGGACGTTTCAGGATTTCGAAAAGGTCGTGGAGCTTTTACGCTTGGTCTTTCCCCAGGATGAGCGGGGATACTACTTCAGCTTCCTGCGTTTTGACCCCTTCTTCCACCCCCGAGATGTGTGGTTAGCAGTGAGTGGGGAAGAAGTGGTTTCCTGCCTCTTCCTTCTTCGGCGACTTTTCTCTGATGGTGAGCGGCTGCTTCTGGGCGGCGGGATTGCCAATGTGGCCACCCACCCCGATTTTCGGGGGAGAGGACTGGCCTCCTCGCTCCTTCAGGAAGCCATTGCTCAGGCGAAGAAGGATGGTCTTTCGTTCCTTCTCCTTGTCACCGAAATTCCCGCTTTCTACGAGCGTTTCGGGTTTCAGGACCTGGGGAAATTCGCGGCACGCATAGAACCGCAGGATTATGGACTCTCGCTTTCGGGTGTGAGAGGCGAGGAAATTCTCAGCACCTATGAGGCGTTCTACCGGAGCATGGGGCTCCTCGTCCCTTTTCGGAACCTCGGGTATCTGCGGGGGTTGCGGGTATGGAACCGCTACAGTTCCCGTTTTCGGGAGGGGAAAACGGTGGCTTCATTCCGCAAGGTTGGTGGAGTGGTGGGGTATTTCCTCGAGAGAGAAGCAAGCATAGAGGTTTTTGACCTTTTCAGTAAAGAAAATCTTCCGAACCTCCCCCAGATTCTCCAGAGCCTGGGGAAGCCCCTGCGCCTCTTCCACCACCCGCTCGTTCTCCAGCGCCTCGGTATCCCCTTTTCCCGTGACCGGGAGACGGTAATGGTCCTGTATCTTCGGGCCTTCTCGGGCGAGGTCTACCTCCCGGTGGCGGACTATTTTTAAAAAAAGAAACCTGAGATTATGCCACATCCTCCCCGGGTCTTTATCTTTTGCCGTTTTCCGGTTTGTTGGGGTACTCCTGGGTTGCGCATCGGTGCCAGGGCTTCCCAAAGCCACGTCCTTTCACCCCTGCCTGGAAAAAGCGAAGGGGTTTTCCCAGAGAGTCTACGGGGGAGCAAGGTCTCTAAGTTACCTCACCGCCGGCGTAAAATCCGGGCGCGCCACTGGAAAAGCGGGTGGACGAGCACGCTGGTCGGCGGGGAGAGGATTTCCCGGAAAAGCCAGAAGGACGGAAAGTCCTGTTGCACCTTTTCTCCAAAGGAGGCAGGCTTTTCCGGTTTTCTCTCACTGTCCTTCACCTTTTTCCTCCTCCTTTCCGAGCCGTTCCCTCATGCGGGTGTCGGCCTGGAGGTTCTGGAGGGAGTAGTAGTCAAGAACCCCCAGTTTCCCCTCCCGCAGGGCGTAGGCTAAGGCTTTCGGGATTTCGGCTTCAGCCTCCACGACTTTGGCACGCATTTCCTGGGTATAGGCCTTCATCTCCTGCTCCCGGGCAATGGCCAGGGCCCGTCGCTCTTCGGCCTTCGCCTGGGCCACACGCTTGTCGGCTTCAGCCTGGTCCATCTGGAGCCGGGCACCGATATTTTCCCCAACATCAATATCGGCAATGTCGATGGAGAGGATTTCGAAGGCTGTGCCGGCATCAAGACCCTTCTCAAGGACTGTCTTGGAAATCGTATCGGGGTTTTCGAGCACTTCCTTGTGGGAATTGGACGAGCCGATGGTGGTGACGATGCCTTCTCCAACCCGGGCGATAATCGTGGCTTCGGTGGCCCCTCCGATGAGCCGGTCGATGTTGGTGCGGACGGTGACCCGGGCCTTCACCTTGAGTTCAATCCCGTCCTTGGCCACCGCGGCAACCACCGGAGTCTCCACGACCTTCGGTAACACACTCACCTGGACGGCCTCAAGGACATTGCGTCCGGCAAGGTCAATGGCGCAGGCCTTCTGGAACGAGAGAGGAATCCCGGCCCGCTCGGCGGCAATGAGGGAAATCACCACCCGGTCGACGTTGCCTCCCGCAAGGTAATGGGCCTCGAGAGCCCCCACGCTGAGGTCAAGGCCGGCTTTCGTAGCCTTGATGAGGGGCAGGACAATGCTTGCGGGAGGCACTCGCCGCAGGCGCATGCCAATGAGCGTCAGGATGCTCACCCGCACCCCTGCCGCCAGTGCCGAAATCCAGAGCCCCAAGGGGACAAAGGAAAGGAACACCACAAGGATCACGAGGACCACAATCCCCGGAATGAGATATCCCAGAACGTTCACGATGCCGACCTCCTTTCTCTTCGAACCACAAGGACATTCCCCCGTACCTCATCAACCACCACTGCCTCTCCTGCCGCAATGAACTCCCCCCGGCTCATGGCATCGTACACCTTGCCCTCAATCTCCACCATTCCCGCAGGTCGGAGGACAGTCTTTGCCCGACCTTCCTTCCCCAAAAGCCCTGTATACGGGGAGGCTTCCGGTGCGTTTTCTCCTTTTGGGCTTTGCTCCCGAAGACCGAGTTTCCGCCAGAGGGGGTTATAGGGGAGAAAAAAGAGGGAAAGGAGCAACACCCCTCCGGCAAGGGCAAGGTACCAGAGGGTTCCAAAAAGCGCGTTCAGGGAGAACAGTTGCTCGGTGGTCCGAAGAAGAAGATACAGGGATCCCCCCATGGCCGCAATCCCTAAAACCCCGGTGACTCCAAAACCGGGGATGACGAAAATTTCGAGAATAAGAAGGAGCATCCCGGCAAGAAAAAGTAGAAGGGGTTCCCACCCGGAGAGCCCCGCCAGGTACCTCCCACCGAAAACGAAAAGGAGCGAAGCAATGCCCACAATCCCCGGGACACCAAAACCCGGGGTCATGATTTCCAGGAATATCCCCAGAAAAGCCAGGAAGAGCAAAACGGAGACCACAGCAGGGTACGTCACGACCCGGGCCAGCGTCTCCGACCAGGAGGGATCAACCGTCACGACTTCTCCCCGAAGTTCAGCTTTCTCCAGT
>JAPWUU010000090.1 GCA_028275365.1 Candidatus Caldatribacterium sp. | reverse complement strand
GGAAGTACGTCCCGCTGATGAGGTTGAGGAGCGTCGTTTTCCCTGCCCCGTTACTCCCCACAACGGTCACAAACTCTCCTCGCTGCACCTCAAGGCTTAAGTTCCGCACCGCCCACCGCTCGTCCTGGGTATTCCGGAAAAAGTACTTGTTCACCCGGTCGAGTTTGAGCATAGCCTACGCCTTCCCGAACTTCTCCTTGAGAACCGGAAAAGAGAGGATGATGATGACGAGAATTCCCGTAAAGAGCTTCAGGTCATAGGGCTTGAACCCAATGCTGTAGCCCCAGTTCAGGGCCACAGCGGTGGCAAGACGGTACACCACCGACCCCACGATGACTTGCAGGGTCATCATGAAAATCGTTTTCCCCCGCAAGAGCACCTCCCCCACGATGACCGAGGCAAGGCCTGAGATGACCATGCCAATGCCCATGTTGATGTCCACAAAGCTCTGGTACTGGGCGAACATGGCCCCAGAAAGTGCCACCAAAGCGTTAGAAAGGCTGATGCCGATGAGCTTCATATCGTCAGGATTAATTCCCTGGGTCGCCACGAGGGTCTCATTATCCCCTGTTGCCCGGATGGAAAGGCCGATTTCCGTCTGCAGGAAGGCATCGAGGAGGAACTTCAGAACCACAAGCAGGGCACAGAGGAAAAGGAAACGGACGTACACTTCGGGAACGGTGGGGAAGGCATCCCGCAGGATCACAAAAATCGTCCGGTGCCCGAGGTTCTCCGAAAGCGAAATATTCGGCCTCCCCATAATCCGGAGGTTGATGGAATACAGGCAGATCATGGTGAGAATGCCCGAGAGAAGGGCAGGAATCCGGGAAAAGGTGTGGAGAATACCGGTGAAAAGCCCCGCTAAAGCCCCGGCTGCAAGGGCACTCACCACACCCACCACCGGGCCGTACCCCCGGTACATCATAAGGGCAAAGACCGCCGCTCCAAGAGGGTAACTCCCGTCAACGGTCAGATCGGGAAAATTCAAACACCGGAAGGTGATGAAAACCCCCAGAGCCAGAATGCCAAAAAGCAGTCCTTCCTGAACACTGTAGAGGAAGAATTCCCGAATACCGCAGGCCTCCCTCCGTAGCCCCGCGCAGAGAGAGCAGGTTCTCTGCGCGGGGCCCTTCCATCACTCGACCTTACTGAAGGTAACCTCCACGCCCTCTTTCTTCATTTCCTCAACGAACTGCTGCACTTTAACCTCAAGATCCGCCATGGACAGACCCAGAGCATCCACGGTCTTCTGATTCACAAGGAGCGAGAGCTTCTTTGCGAATTCCACCGGGATATCCCCAGGCTTCTCCCCCTTGAGAATTCGGGCCACGATGTCCGCAGTCTGTCTCCCATGGAGGTAGTAGTCAAACCCAAGGGCGCAAAGTGCTCCCTTGCCAATGGTCGTCGGGTCAGCAAGAATCAGGGGGATTTTGTTGGTCAGACACACATTCCCCACCGCATCCAGAGCGCTGACCACGGTGTTGTCCGTTGAGACGTAAATGGCGTCGACCTTCCCCACAAGAGACTGGGCAGCCATGGCCACATCGGCCGTGCTCGCCACAGTCGCCTCCACAAGCTCAAGGCCAAGCTCGGCACAGGCTTTTTTGGCGAGTTCATTGGTGACCACAGAGTTCACTTCTCCTGCATTGTAGAGCGTCCCAATCCGCTTTGCCTCAGGGAAGAGAAACTTGATGAGCGCAATCTGCCGCGCTACCGGGGTCATATCCGAGATTCCCGTGACGTTGCCACCGGGCTTTTCCAGATTCTTCACGAGTCCGGCACTCACCGGATCGGTCACGGCGGAGAAAACAATAGGGATATCCCTGGTGGCATTCACCGCCGCCTGCGAGGTCGGCGTGGCAATGGAAACGATGAGGTCCACCTTCTCGGTGACAAACTTCCGGGCAATGGTGTTGGCCGTGGCCACATCACCCTGGGCAGACTGGGCATCGTATTCGATGTTTTCACCCTCCACGTACCCATAGACTTCCTTCATGGCATCGATGAACCCTTGACGAACGGCGTTGAGCGCCGGATGGTCGATGATCTGCATGATCCCAATCTTCACCTTATCTTGAGCCAGCGCTCCCAGAGACATCCCGAGCACAAAAAGCACGAACACCACAATGCCTATCTTTCTCATGCCAAACCCCCCTTCAGCGTGTTTTACAAAAAAGCCCCTCGCCACCAGGGACGAGGGGCAAACTCGCGGTGCCACCCTTCTTGGGCTCATCACCCCACTCTGTTCCTCTATCGGGGAAAACGGCACAGCCTACTGTCCTTCGGCCTGCTCCTCAGGGGCCCATTCATCTCCATTTCCCTGCCGGGCTCCCACCTTCTCCCGGCTCTCTTTGAGGGAGACTCGGAGACTACTTTTCCCCTTCCCAGGATTTCCTCTTGACCTTTCTTTGGGCTATTTTTATTATACGCAGAAAACGAGAGAAGTAAACCATGGAGCTCACAATATGTTTCATCTCCACCCGTTTTGGTGTTGCCCTCCTTGGCTGGCGGGAAAGCCTCACCCATTTTGTCCTGCCCCAGAGGACGGAAGAAGAAGCTCTAAGGCATCTTGCCCGCTACGGAGTGGCACCGGAAAGCCTCGCCACCGGCACACCACCCTTCCCCGAGGTCATCTCCCGGGTCCAGGCATACTTTGAAGGGCAACGCGTGAGTTTCCCATATCCTTGTGACCTTGGAAGCCTCTCTCCCTTCACCAGGAGAGTCCTTGAAGTCGTTGCCTCCATTCCCTACGGGACTCTGGTCACCTACAGGGACCTTGCAGAAACAATCGCCCTTCCCCGGGCTACAAGAGCCGTGGGAAGGGCGGTGGGGAGAAATCCCCTGCCTCTTTTCATCCCCTGCCACCGGGTGGTGGGGAAGTCCACCCTCGGAGGGTTTTCCGGGTACGGGCTCCGGTACAAAATCCTCCTTCTTTCACTGGAGCTTCTGGGAAGCAGCCCGAGCCGGAACAGCCCCTTCTAAGAACACGCTCACCTTCTTGTAGAGCAAAAGGGTCACCGTGGCATTCAGGGCTCCCTTGAGGAGATTGAAGGGTACCACAACCGGGAGGATCATTCCGAGGACCGTGCTCCTTGGCACCCCAAGGTAGATGGGGGTCACGATGAGGTTAGCAAAAGCCATGACCCCGGTCATCATGAAGAGCCCAGCCAGAAGGCCAAGGAAGGCCCCCCGGAGGGTTCGATGCCGCCTGTACAGAAGTCCTGCCACTCCTACAAAGGTTCCGCAGGCCAGAAAGTACATGAGCATCCCCCAGGGACCGCCCTGCCCGGTGAGGAGGGCAAAAAGCACCGCAACAATAGCTGTGGCAAAAAGCCCTGCCCCCGGACCGAACTTCAGGCTCACCATGAGAATGGGGATGTCCCCCGGCCTGTAGAGCAGAAACGATGCCGAGGGGATCAGGGGGAAGTGGACGAAAAGGTCGAGAACGAGTGACAGCGCAGCAAAAGCCCCGGCGTAGATGAAGTGCTTCTTCATGGTGCAACCTCCCTTTCTCCTTCCCAGGGCAAACAAAAAACCCTGAAAGCTTTTCGCCTTCAGGGCTTGAGGGTAACCTGGAAACTTCTTCTCCCATCCGGACTGTACCGTCGGCCCCGGATTTCCACCGGATCAACCCCTCTTCAGCGAAGAGGGGCTCGCGGGCTTGAGGCTTCTGCCTCTCACCGCCGGTCGGGAATTGGGTTTCCCCTCACCCTGCCCTGAAGAAGTTTTGCTTTCGAAAATTATACTCTATGAGGGCAAGAGGGTCAACCTCCGCCCGGGTATCCTCCACACTGCGACCGGGCTCAGGCGAGGTTCCACCCGGGAAAGACCCAAAAGGCGTGCATTGTGGCCCTGGGGGCAAACGGAAAGCCTCTATCCCTCGTAGAGGAAAACCCGTACTTTCTCCTCCGTCACCAGTCCTTCTTTCACCGCCTCATCGATGATAGGCTTGATGCGCTCAATCTTCTCCCTGGTGTCCACGACCTCAATGACGATTGGGAGATCCGCGGAGAGGCGGAGGATGGAGGTCGTCTGGAGCACGCTCTTTTTCCCAAATCCGGCAATACCACGAAAGACCGTCGCCCCGCTCAGGCCCTCTTTCCGGAACATCTCAAGAAGGTACTGGTAGAGGGGCTTCCCCCTGTACTTGTCCGATTCCCCGATGAAAATCCGCAAAAGGACCGCTTCCTCTTCCCGCTTCATGGCTCACCGGAAAAATACGCCCGCCAGAATCTTCCCGAACACCACCGCACCAAGACCCAGGACAACGTTGCCGAAGAGGTTGAGGAAGAAGAGCGAGAATTCCCCTTCCTCAAAAAGCCGCAGGGATTCGTACTCCAGAGAAGAAAAAGTGGTGAAGGATCCGAGAACCCCGATGGTGAGGAAAACACGAAGTTCGCGGTGAATGAAACCACCGTACTCGACGGCATACATGACAAAGCCCAGAAAGAAGCTCCCCAGGACATTGATGAGGAAGGTCCCAAGGGGAAAGGTCAGGATGTTCCTCTGCACCCACCATCCCACGCTGAAGCGGAGCACAGCCCCCAGCGCTCCACCAAGACCAACAAGGAGAAGGTCTTTCAA
>JAPWUU010000089.1 GCA_028275365.1 Candidatus Caldatribacterium sp. | reverse complement strand
ACACCCATAGAATCCAGGTATACACCCGTGTTCATCCCATTCACCCAGAAGTATCCCACACATACGGAGAAGTCGACTGAACCCGCAGCGTGCATAAAGCTGGCTGAGCTGTTCCACTACATCCTGTGGCCACCAGAACGGATACTACCAGGAGAGTCAGAATCAGGGGCAAAATCCTTCGCATCCTTGCCCCTCCTTTCGTTAAAGGCAGCTCATTATACCACTTTTCCATCCGAAGCGCCAAACGAAACCGGCACCCCGGATCACGGCTTCCCCGAAGAGGCCACCACGAACCTCTCCCCGCAAGGAGAGGCCTCCTCACGCATTCGCTCCACTCCCTCCCAAAGCCCCAGAAGATAGGCAATGCCCAGGGCCCGGTCATAGAGGCCATATCCCGGACGCCCCTCCTCCCCCCAGATCATCCGTCCATGGTCCGGTCGCATATAGCCGTTGTATCCAATTTCCACTAAAGCCTTCACAATGGCGAACATATCCAGAGATCCGCAGAAGGAGGGATGGGCGACCTCTTGGAACGACCGATCCCCGGTTCTCTTCAGATTCCTGAGGTGCACGAAATGCAGCCGGCCCATCCTTCCAAAGGTTCGAATCATATCAGGGATGTCGTTATCTTCAAGAACCCCAAGGGACCCGGTGCAGAGGGCAAGACCATTCGCCGGACTGTCCACAGCCTCAAGCAATCGTAGAATCTGGCTCTTGCTGGTCACAATCCTGGGAAGCCCGAAGACACTGAATGGGGGGTCATCGGGATGGATAGCAAGGAGAATTCCAAGCTCCTCACACAGCGGAACAACCGCCTTCAGGAAGTCCACGAGATTCGCGAAGAGTCTTTCCTCGTCCATACCCTCGTAGAGTGCGAAAAGGCGTTCAATCTCCTCCAGGCGTTCCCACTCCCAGCCGGGGAGGGCAAAGGAATGGCCGTCGCGCTTCACCCGATCGACGATTTCCCGGGGCGAAAGACCAGCAAGTACCCGATGGTCGTACGCCATGGTTTTCGAGCCATCGGGAAGCACCTTCCAGAGGTCCGTCCGTACCCAGTCGAACATGGGCATGAAGTTGTAGACCACTACTCGAATTCCTGCCTCCGCAAGATGCCGGAGCGTTGCCCTGTAGTTCTCGATGTACCGGTCCTTAGACGGCAGGCCGAGCTTGATGGCCTCATGGACGTTGACGCTCTCCACAACCTCAAAAGTGAGACCGTGCTGTTCTATGGTCTTTTTGAGAGCAAGAATTCGTTCCTTCGGCCAGATTTCCCCTGTGGGCACATCAATGAGCATGCTAACAATACCCTCAACTCCCGGAATCTGGCGGATGTACTCAAGAGGAACCGGATCGTGCCTTTCGCCAAACCAGCGAAAAACCACCTTCCACATTGCTGCCACACCTCCTATCGCCTGGTCATAGGGGAGAACATTCCCAGGGCAAGATGCTGGATTTCCTCGAAGCTCAGAACGCCGAAGTCCCCGGGAACGGTGTGTTTGAGACAGTACGCGGCAACGGCGAACTCAAGGCACTCTCCGGGAGGAAACCCCCGGAGCATTCCGAATATTAGCCCTCCGGTGAAACAGTCCCCAGCACCGATGCTCTCAACAACGGCCACCTCGTGCATTCGCGAAAACCAGGTGGTTTCCCCGCTGGAGAGCATGGCGCCAATTCGACTCAGATGCGCAAGACTCCCCTCCCGAAAGGTCAGGGCAACAGTCTTCACGCCGAAACGCTCGTGGAGTTCCCGGGCAAGGCGAGGAAGGTATTCCCGTCGCTCCCCATCACAGGAAAAACCAAAGACCTCCCTCACCTGGTGTTCGTTACCCACGAAAACATCAACATACGGCATCAGGGGAGAGAGAACGCTTCTTGCCGTTTCCGGACTCCAGAGCGTTTCCCGGTAATTCAGGTCAAAACTCACGGTCACGCCAAGTTTTCTGGCCGTACGGAAAGCCTCTTCGAGGATCCCAGGCAGTTCTCCTCCCAAAGCGGGAGTAATCCCTGAGGAATGCAGCCACGAAGCTCTCTCAAGAATGCTTTCCCAGGGGAATTCTCCCTTCCTGGCACAGGCAAAGCTCGAATGCCTCCGGTCGTAGATGACTTTTCCAGGACGTTGTGAGACCCCGCGCTCAAAAAAGTACACACCAATCCGCTCGCCACCCCGCACAACGTGCTCTGTATCCACACCAAAACGGCGGAGATGCCAAAGCGCCGCATCCCCAAGGGGATTCAGGGGGAGTTTGGTCACAAGAGACGCTGGAATGCTCATCTGAGCGAGGAAGGCACACACATTGGCTTCGGCACCACCATAGGTGACCTCAAAGGCTTCGGCCTGGACAATCCGGGCAAGCCCTGGAGGGGTGAGGCGAAGGAGAACCTCTCCAAAGGCGACAACGCGCATGCAGAACCAGCTCCTTTCCTTCTGTATACTACCATACTAAGGTACAGAAAACAAGGGGGAGATGAGGCGCCTTCCTTCTTGCTTCGGAAGATTAGAGAATTCGATTTCTCCGGCCACCGGATGCTTTCCAAAATTTTTTTAAAAAATTCCTCCCCACCCTCTTGACAGGTAGGGGAAACCCTCTATAATTATCTCCTGGAGTTTGAGAAAAGATTTCTGACGAGCGAAAATCCCCTCCTTGCACCTATAGGGGGGCTGCCTTCCCGCAGAGAGGCGGCTCCCCTATAGGTGTTTCTTAGGATCCAAATTCCAGGGTTCCGAAAAAGAACGAGGCCCCGTAGATTCCGGGCATCTCCGTCCAGGTTGAGAATTCTCCCTGCGTCAGGTCGTTCCGGCAAAAGTTCACCCCGAAGCACTCCCCCACCCGGGGAGTACCCCGGCCAAGCGTTTCGAAGGGTATGGCCATCTCCACAACCGTTGCCCCCATCACCTCCGCCACGCCCACCTGCCAGGTTCCGTCAAAACGAGCCCCCAGGAAGGAAGAGCCGTCGTACTGCGTCCCGATGAGGTTCGCTGCAAACTGGAAGAAGAAGCTCCGGCTTGCCCAGGGATCGAGGAAGAGCTCCACCGAGTCGTCGTAGAACACCGGGCCGTCGCGCTGGGTGATTTTCCCCTTCTGGGGCTCCCCCTCAAGGACGTAGGCCACATAGAGGCATTCTTCATCGTAAAGCACGGCAACTTTTGTATCCCGGGAGGGCTTTCCTCCCACGATGAGGGAAAAACCTCCCTGCCAGTCCGCCTCCTGCCAGAGCTCCTCAAGTACCCCATCCACCACACAAGGCTCGTCCACCCTCTTTGCCCTTATGGTCCGGCGTTTCTCAAGGAAATCCTGAGGGTCAAGGGGCGAAAAAACGAGATGGGGAAAATCTTCCTTTCCGGGAGGTGGAGAAAAAGTGGCGAAAGCATCCCGGGAAAGGGCAGCAAGAAGGTCATCTCCAAGGTAGGGATAGGCGAAAAGGACAATGCCGCAGGGGGTGTGCCTCCTGGCCCTTTGGATTTCTTCGAGAACGGTGGCCACATCCATCCCCATGCACCACACCCCCGCACAGAACGGGACCCCCCGCAGGAACGTCCGAACAAAGCGCAGCATCCCCTCAAATTCCTGCGGTCGGGAACTGTAGGTCATGGGGACGAGGAAGTCGAAAATCCCCTTCCTTCCCCAGGTGGGCCAGTCCTGCAAAAACCCCGGATACCCCTCAAGGGGAAACCCGAAGGGCTTCACCGCACAGGAGAGAAGAAGCTCCGGCCGGAGGCGACGGAGGTGTGCCGAAAGGGAAGCGGCAAAGTCCGAAAGCCCTTCTGCCCTGAAGGCTACCCACTCCCGGTAGACCTCAAAGTTCTCTACCGGATCAAGAGCAAGGGGATCAAACCCCTTTACCTTTCGGAACGCCTGACGGCAGGCTTCACAGTAACAGGTATCGGCGATGGTGGGATCGGGGAAGCGGAAGTAATCGAAGTGCACCCCGTCAAGGTCGTAGCGTTCCACAACCTCCCCAAGAAGCCCTTTGTAGAACTCGAGCACTCCCTCATGCAGGGGACACACGAAGAAGAACCGCTTGCCCCCCTGGGTGTACCCGGACGACCCATCCCGGTTCCGGGCCGCCCACTGGGGAAAAGCTGAAAGTATAGGTCCCGGCGCATCAAGCCCCACGTAGAACATATGGAACCAGGCGTGAACCTGCATGTTGCGCCGATGGGCCTCCTCGACGAACACCCTGAGGGGATCAAACCCAAAGCGCCTGAAATGTTCCATCTGCGCAGGAAGACCGGTGCTTTCAAGGAACTCCGAAGGGTAAATGGTCTCCCCCCGGTAGAAGGACTCCACAAAGAGGGCGTTGAAGTGCGCCCGGGAAAGCCGCTCCACCATGTGCCGCACGCCCGCTTCATCCCCCGGAATGCTCCGCACGTCAATCCAGACACCCCGAAGCTCAGGAAGCTCCCCAGCATAAACCAGCACGCCAAAACCAAAAATCAGTAAAAGCCCGAGAAGAAACCACCGCAGCATCCCTGTCACCCCTTTGCTGCGTGGGGAGGACGTACAAAAAGAAGGAAGAGGGCCACCACCATCCCCAGGACACCCACCGTCCTGAGCACGAACGCAACGCTATCTCCAAAAGCACTGGCAAAAAGGAAACTCAGGAGATTCCCAAAA
>JAPWUU010000117.1 GCA_028275365.1 Candidatus Caldatribacterium sp. | reverse complement strand
ATTGCCCGCCTTCGGGTCCTCAAAGAAGTTGGTATTGGGACGTTCCAGGTTTTTCAAGAGACGTACCACCACGAAACGTATCGAAAGGTTCATCCCGAAGGAACCCTTAAGGCCCATTACCGGTGGCGCCTTTATGCGCTGCACCGGGCCCAGGAAGCAGGAATCGATGATGTAGCCATTGGGGCACTCTTCGGACTCTACGACTGGAAGTTCGAGGTTATGGGGCTTCTCTACCATACCATAGACCTTGAACGGCATTTTGGAGGAGTCGGACCCCACACCATTTCCTTCCCCCGCCTTGAGCCGGCCATCAATACCCCCTTCGTCCAGGAAACACAATACAAGGTTTCCGATCGGGACTTCAAGCGACTCGTAGCCGTTATCCGTCTCTCTGTTCCCTACACCGGGATGATTATTACCGCTCGAGAGCCAGCACATATCCGTCGCGAGGTCATCCCTGTGGGGTGTACACAGACCGATGCTTCCACGCGTATTGGTATTGGGGCTTACAGTGATCGGTACACCGAACAGGACCTTAAACGGCAGCAATTTCAGATTGGCGACCCCAGGTCTTTAGACGAAGTGGTGCGAGAACTTGCCGAGATGGGATACATCACGTCTTTCTGCACTGCAGACTACCGCTGCGGGAGAACCGGAAAGTACTTCATGGGGATCGCCAAGAAGGGTAAAATCCACCATTTCTGCATGCCAAACGCCATTCTCACCTTCAAGGAGTACCTTATCGATTACGCCTCTCCGGAAACCCGGAGCGTCGGCGAAAGGCTCATCGAACAGAAGTTTGCTGAGCTTGATGAGGCTCTGAAACCCCTTGTTCGAGAGTACCTGGAGCGAATTGAACGTGGAGAAAGGGACCTCCGCATTTGAGACCTGGTTGAGGGAAATCCAGGAAGAAGTGGCAAAAAGAGAACTTCCAGATGCGCTGCGCACCGTCGCTGAGGAAATCCTCAAGCGTTACGGTACGCGCATATGGTTTGCCGAAATTTTGGGGAAACGGTGGTCCTACATTACCGGGTGCGGAGGGGAAGACCCTCTTCCCCTCCGCCAAATTCCTCTCACGTCGCGATTTGGACTTGTAGCAGAGAAATGGGAGTGTATTCCTCCTTTAGAGGGGGAAGCGATACTCGCCTTTCTGAGGGAATTCCTTGCTCAGACGGGGACTTCCTCGGCAAAAAGCGAAGGCTGAGAAAAGGAAGACACGGCCTTCTTGCCCCGGAAAAGGAGAAAAGGCAGAGCCCTTGCGGTGGAGGGTCCGAGCTTCTTGAGAACCTCCGGAGTGATGCGAACTCCCTGTCGGCGCAGCGCAAGGATGCTCTTGGCTGTCTCCGGCCCAATCCCGGGAACGCGGATGAGTACCTCATAGGGTGCTCGATGGACTTCAACGGGAAAGTACTCGGGGTGCTGGAGCGCCCAGACAGTCTTGGGGTCTTTCGAAAGGAAAAGATTGCCATCGTCCCTCACAGGGATTTCCTCGAAGGAGAAACCATACTTTCGGAGAAGAAAGTCGGCCTGATACAGCCGGTGTTCCCGCCAGGTGGAAACCCCAGGCATGTCCTCAAGTGGGGTTCCCACAATGGGTTGAAAAGCACTGTAGTACACACGCTGTGCCTGGAATTCCTGGTAAAGCACAGCTGCTACTTTGAGGATTTCCCGATCTTTTTCCCCAGCTGCCCCCACGACGAATTGGGTGGTGAACCCTCCACGGAGTTTCCCCTTTGTCTGGAGTTCTCGAAACCAGGAAAACTTTTCAAAAATGCGTGCAAAGTCCTTCTCAGGAGCAATCCTTCTGAGGTGTTCCAGAGAAGGTGCCTCGAGGTTCACAGAAATACGGGTCGCGAACTTTGCAGCCTCTTCCACAAAGTCAAAGCCGACTTCAGGCAGAACTTTCAAATGGATGTACCCCGGGAAGCGGTACCGAGAGCGGAGAATCTCGGCCACCTTAATCATGTCTTCCATTGTCCGGGAGGGTTCCCGGAAGACTGCAGAACTCAGGAAAAGTCCCTGCACAAGACCTCTCCCGTAGAGGTTCATGAAAAGACGGGCAAGCTCTTCGGGGACGAACGTTGCCCGGGGAGACGTTCTTCCGGCCCGGTTCGCACAGTAGAAACAGTTGTGCATACACTCGTTGGAGAGGAGTATCTTCAGGACCGGAACCCTTCGACCATCGGGGAGGGCAACGGGGTAAATCCATCCACCCCTGGGATGGCGGATACGTGACGCTCCTCCAAAACACGACCCGCACAGGTCAAACCGCGCTTCAGAACCAAGAAGGACAAGCTTTTCTTCGGGATCCTTCACCATCTGCCCCCAAAGTACATTGTACCTCTTCCCCAAATATTTTGCCAATCCCCTTGCGCATCCCCAGAACCTCCTGGTAATTTTCAGAAAAAAGGAGGAAACTGGAAATGCATCCTAAGCGTATCCTCTGCTTTGGCGATTCCCTCACCTGGGGATGGGATCCGGAAAGCCAGGACCGCTTTCCCCCTGAAAAACGCTGGACGAGGGTTTTAGCTCGCCTCCTCGGGGAAGGCTACGAAATCATCGAAGAGGGACTGAATGGCCGTACCACGGGCTTCGACGATCCCATTGAGGGTGACAAGAACGGTCGACGACATCTTGTGATGCTCCTTGAGACCCACAGACCAGTGGATCTCGTCGTCATTCTCCTTGGCACCAACGACCTGAAGCAACGGTTCAACCTCCACCCTGCAGACATCGCCCAAAGCGCGGGAGAGCTGGTGAAAATTGTCCAGAGAAGTTCTGCCGGGCCAGGTGGTCGTGCTCCCCTGGTGCTTCTCATTGCCCCACCACCGATTGGACCCCTACCTCAGGAGGCGGAAATTTTTGCAGGAGGGGAGGAAAAATCCCGAAAACTCGGACACCTCTACCGCCTCCAGGCGGAACGACTCAGGTGTCTCTTCTTCGATGCCCAGGAAGTGGTACGGACAAGCCCCAGAGATGGCATTCACTGGGATGCCGAGGGTAATCGGGCCTTTGCCGAAGCCTTAGCAGGGATAATCCGGCAGGCTCTGTAGGAGGAACAGAGCATGGAGAAAATCGCTATTTTGAGGGAGAAGTTCACCAGGGAGGGATATGCCCAGTTTCTCGGAATGGAACTCGAGGAGCTTGCTGAAGGCTATGCCCGGGTACGGATGAAGGTACAGGAACACCTGCACAACATCTTCTCCATCCTCCATGGAGGGGCGCTCTTTTCTCTGCTTGATGAAGCTTTTGAACTCGCCTGCAACTCCCACGTAGAGGATGCAGTGGCCATAAGCGTCACCGTGCACTACATGAGACCTGTGGTCTCCGGAGAGCTTGTTGCTGAGGCAAAAGAGGTTGCTCTCACTCCGAGAACTGGTCTTTACAGCCTCACGGCATACAACGGAGATGGGATACCCGTTGCCTTCGCGCAGGCACTCTGTTACCGAAAAAGAAAGGACTGAGGGGAAACCCCTCAGTCCTTTCTTTCCCCCATTCTGGCGTCGAGCACAAGAAGCCCTGGCCCTTCCCCTGCCATCTTGAGATATCCCAAAATCTCCAAAGCGTTCTTTTCTTCCTCA
>JAPWUU010000088.1 GCA_028275365.1 Candidatus Caldatribacterium sp. | reverse complement strand
GACGATGCGACCACCACGGGAAGACCGGTCGTTTTCAAAAGGGCAGAGGAGTCGTGGTAGAATTTTAGGGAACCCTGGAAAGGAGGATAGGGATGATTGAGCGCTACACGCTGCCGAGAATGCAGGCCATCTGGAGCGATGCCCATCGCTTCGAGGTCTGGATACGGATTGAGATGCTCGTGCTTGAAGCCTGGGGGGAACTCGGGGTTGTCCCGAAGGAGGACATCGAGCGGGTTCGGGCAAATCTCCGCTTTTCTCCCGAGCGCATGAAGGAAATCGAGAAAACCACAAAACACGACGTCATCGCCTTTCTCACCAGCCTCTCCGAAAACCTTGGCCGGGAATCCCGCTTCCTCCACTTTGGGTTGACCTCTTCTGATGTCCTCGATACGGCGAACGCCGTTCTCCTTCGGGAGTCTGCGGACCTGCTCCTTGAGGACATCGACCGGGTCCTTGAGGTGATCCGGAGAAGGGCCTGGGAACACCGGTATACCCTCATGGTGGGGCGGACCCACGGGGTCCATGCAGAACCAACAACCTTTGGCCTGAAACTCGCCACCTGGTACACGGAGATGCAGAGGAACAGGAGGCGTCTTGCGCAGGCAAAAGAAACCATCAGCGTGGGGAAGATTTCCGGAGCAGTGGGGAACTTCGCCAATGTGGACCCGCGGGTCGAGGCATACGTCTGTGAGAAACTCGGCCTTCGGCCTGATCCTGTGTCCACCCAGATTATCCAGCGGGACCGCTATGCAGAGTTCCTGTGGGCTCTGGCGATGATCGGGACGAGCCTTGAGAAATTCGCCCTTGAGATTCGCCACCTGCAGCGAACCGAGGTCCGGGAGGTCGAGGAGGGATTCTCCCCGGGACAGAAAGGTTCCTCAGCCATGCCGCACAAGAAGAACCCCATTACAGCCGAGCAGATCTGCGGCCTGAGCCGGGTTTTGCGGGGGAATCTCCTCGTGGCCCTGGAGAATATCCCCCTCTGGCACGAGCGGGACATCTCCCATTCCTCGGCGGAGCGCATCATCCTTCCGGATTCCTGTATTCTCGCCGATTACCTCCTGAACACCTTTGCCCGTCTTTTAGAAAACCTCGTGGTCTATCCTGAGGCGATGAAAAGGAACCTCGAGAAAAGCCGAGGCCTTGTCTTCTCCGAGCGGGTGCTCCTTGCCCTCGTTGAAAAGGGTCTCACCCGTGAAGAAGCCTATGCCCTGGTTCAGCGCTGCGCCCTGAAGACCTGGGACGACGAAGGAGTAACCTTCCAGGAAGTGCTTGAGGAAGACCCCGAGATCCGGGTGTATCTCTCCAGGGAGGAACTCGCCCAGTTCTTCGACTACAACCACTACCTGCGCTACGTCGATACCATCTTCAAGCGGGCTGGCATCTGGGAGGAGGAAGGGCATGCCTGAGAGTTGGGAGTACAAAAAAGCGGGAGTGGACATTGACCGGGCTTTTGAGGTCATCAGTCGGCTAAAAGGTAAAGCCCTGAGCACGCTTCGCCCTGAGGTGGTGGAGGGCATTGGAGGGTTTGCCGGGATTTTCCGCATCAGCGACCGCTACACAAAGCCCTGTCTTGTGGCCGGGAGCGATGGCGTGGGGACGAAACTCAAGGTTGCCCTGGCGCTCAACCGCCACGACACCGTGGGGAAAGACCTCGTGGCCATGTGCGTGAACGATGTCCTCTGTGTGGGGGCAGAACCAGTCTTTTTCCTCGATTACTTCGCCTGTGGACGTTTAAACCCTGAGGTCTTTGAAGCGGTGCTCTCGGGAATCATTGAGGGGTGCAGGGAGGCGGGATGCGCGCTCCTTGGAGGGGAGACGGCCGAGATGCCCGATATGTACCCTGAGGATGAGTACGACCTCGCGGGATTTGCGGTGGGCATTGTGGAGGAGGAGGCCATCATTACCGGGAGGGACATCGCCGAAGGGGATGTGCTCATAGGTCTGGCCTCTTCTGGTCTCCACAGTAACGGCTTTTCCCTCGTGCGCAAGGTCCTGCAGTATGCCGGGATTCCCTTTGATGCCGAGGTGGAGGGGAGGAGCCTTGCCGAGGAGCTCCTCCGTCCCACCCGGATTTACGTCCGGAGCGTTCTGCCGCTCCTTCGTGAGGTTCGGGTGAAGGGGATGGCGCACATCACTGGCGGTGGGATTGTGGAGAATCTCCCGAGGATCCTCCCGGAATCCCTGAGGGCCCGTGTGAGGACGGACACCATTCCCGTGCCCTGGATTTTCCGTTTCATCCAAAAGAAAGGCGACGTTCCCGAGGAGGAGATGTGGCGGGTGTTCAACATGGGGGTAGGTTTTGTCCTCGTGGTGGCTCAGGATGCAGCAGAACGTACCCTGCATCTCCTCCAGAGTGCTAAAGAGCGCGCCTGGATTCTTGGGGAAATCGTCCGTGGCGAGAGGGGGGTGACCCTGGAGTGAAAAAGATTGTCGTCCTGGTGTCGGGGAGGGGAACCAACCTCCAGGCCCTCATCGATGCTTCCCGGAGCGGTTTCATTCCGGGGACAATTAGCCTGGTCATCAGTGACAACCCTGCGGCCTACGCCCTGCGCCGGGCTCAGGAGGCGGGAATCCCCACGCTGGTTCTGGATTACCAGTCGTTCCCCAGCAAAAAGGCCTATGAGGCAAAGCTCCTTGAAGTCCTTGAGCAGGAGAACCCGGACCTTATCTGCCTTGCGGGTTACATGCGCATTGTGGGAAAGGAGATCGTCCAGCGTTTCCGGAACCGCATCATGAACATCCACCCCTCGCTCCTTCCCGCTTTTCCGGGTCTTGAGGCCCAAAGACAGGCTGTAGAGTATGGGGTGAAGGTGAGCGGCTGCACCGTCCACTTTGTGGACGAGGGCATGGATACGGGTCCTATCATTCTCCAGGCGACCTGCCCGGTTTTTGAGGATGATACTCCGGAAACCCTGGCCGAGCGAATCCTCAAGTACGAGCACCAGATTTACCCGCAAGCGGTGAAGCTCTTCCTTGAGGGGAGGCTTGAGGTTCGGGGGAGAAAAGTCTTCATCAGGGGGGAGTAAGGGATGCGTGTCATGGTTGTGGGGAGTGGCGGGAGAGAACACTGCCTGGCCTGGAAAATCGCCCAGAGCCCTGAGGTCGAGGAGGTTTTCTGCGTTCCCGGGAACGGAGGTATGAGGAGTGTGGGGACTTGTATCTCCCTTTCCTCTTTTCGGGAGATGCTCGATTTCGTGCGGGAGAAGGACGTTGGGCTTGTTCTTGTCGGTCCTGAAGCACCTCTGGCTTCGGGAATTGTCGACGAATTCCTCGCCGAGCGGCGGGCCATCATCGGCCCTGACCGGCGCGGGGCCCTCCTTGAGGCGAGCAAGGTTTTCGCCAAGGAGTTCATGAAGCGGTACAGGATCCCCACGGCGCCTTTTTCGGTCTTCGACGATCCTGGGGAAGCTCTGGAGGCGCTGAAGAGGCGGCAGAAGTATCCTGCGGTGGTCAAGGCCGATGGTTTGGCTTCAGGGAAGGGCGTCTATGTTGCCCAGGACTTTGAGGAAGCCGCCTTTGCCGTCCGAGAGCTCATGGTGGAGAAGAAGTTTGGCGCATCAGGAGAACGGATTGTGGTGGAGGACTTCCTCGAAGGTGAAGAAGCCACAGTCATGGTGCTCTTCGACGGTGCATCGTACCTTTTCCTCCCCTCTTCCCAGGACCATAAGAAGGTTGGTGAGGGGGATATTGGCCCGAATACGGGGGGCATGGGGGCGTACTCTCCGGCACCTGTGGTGGATGAGGACGTGCTCCGGAGGATTGAGAAGGACATCGTTTTCCCGCTCCTTGAAGGCATGGAGCGGGAAAACCTCTACTACCGGGGAGTACTCTATCTGGGGCTCATGATTTCGAAGGACAAAACACCCTGGGTTCTGGAGTTCAATGTCCGTCTGGGGGATCCAGAAACCCAGGTGGTGCTCCCCCGAATCCGGAACGACTGGCTTGAGGTGAGCCTTGCCCTGTGGGAAGGAAAGCTTCACACCTTGCGCCTTGAAGTGGCCCCTGAGGCAATGCTTGGGGTGGTGCTTGCAAGCCGCGGGTACCCTGGCCACTTTGAACGGGGAAAACGAATCGAGGGACTCGAGGCATTCCCGAATCGTCCCGGAGATACGGTGCTCCTCTTTCATGCCGGAACGGTGTGGCAAGATGGCAGTTTCTACACCGATGGCGGTCGGGTCCTCAACGTGTGCGCTTTCGGAAAGGACCTTGAGGAGGCCTACGGCCGGGTGTACGAAGCCGTGTCACGCATCCACTTTGAGGGAATGTACTATCGCCGGGATATCGGCTTTCGAGTTCTGAAACACAGGGGGGCCCGGTAGGCCCCCTGTGTTTCAGACTCTGACCTCTTCCTTTTTGCGGTTCTTCTCCGCCTCTTCCTGGAGCTTCCTGAGGTACTCCTGCCGCTCGCTCTTGTAGTCCTTGTAGTAGATGGTTCCCTTGTAGTCCCGCTCCCAGATTTCATCAGCGAGCTTCTTGAAGGCCTGGGCGTAGGCATCGACTTCGTCCTTGAGCGTGGTGATGAGGCTTTCTGCACCCTCGTGGCTCGGACGGGCCCCGTACTTCTCCACCACTTCCCGGAGGACTTCCGGGACATCGATGAGCATGCAGGGCCGCATGAGGTTGTTGTCGTACGGTTGCCGTTCCTGAATGGCCCGGAAGAAAGGAGAGGAGATGACTTCTTTCAGGGATTT
>JAPWUU010000007.1 GCA_028275365.1 Candidatus Caldatribacterium sp. | reverse complement strand
ATCCTGCCAGAGTGCAAGGTTTGCGGTCAAGTTACAAAGGGCACACGGTGGATGCCTTGGCGCCAGGAGGCGATGAAGGGCGTGGCGAACTGCGATAAGCCCCGGGTAGCTGTAAGCAAGCGATGATCCGGGGATTCCCGAATGGGGCAACCCACTGGGGCAAACCCCCAGTATCCTCCGCAAGGAGGAGGCGAACCGGGGGAACTGAAACATCTCAGTACCCCGAGGAAAAGAAAGCAACCGCGATTCCCCAAGTAGCGGCGAGCGAACGGGGAAGAGCCCAAACCCAGAGAGTGCCAAAGCCCCTGGGCGTTGCTCTCTGGGGGTAGCGGGACGGAGAAGGGCCAAGCCAGGGTGCGGCCAGAGAGTTACAAAGAAGCGTCCGAGCCGAAGAGGACTGGAAAGCCTCGCCAGAGAGGGTGAGAGCCCCGTAGGCGAAGGACAGCTTCCTCTCGGTTCTCCGCTCCCAAGTACCACGGTCCACGCGGAATTCCGTGGGAATCCGGGAGGACCACCTCCTAAGGCTAAATACTCCCTGGCGACCGATAGTGCACCAGTACCGTGAGGGAAAGGTGAAAAGAACCCCGGAAGGGGAGTGAAAGAGAACCTGAAACCGTGTGTCCACAATACGTGGAAGGACCATGGAGGAGACGTAGTCTCCTCCGGTTCGACTGCGTGCCTTTTGGAGAATGAGCCGGCGAGTTACGGAGGCTGGCAAGGCTAAGCACTTAAGGTGCGGAGCCGGAGGGAAACCGAGTCCGAACAGGGCGCAGAGTCAGTCTCCGTAGACCCGAAGCCAGGTGATCTACCCATGGCCAGGGTGAAGTGGGGATAACACCTCATGGAGGCCCGAACCGGTGTGGGTTGCAAACCGCTCGGATGAGCTGTGGGTAGGGGTGAAAGGCCAATCAAACCTGGAGATAGCTGGTTCTCCCCGAAATAGCTTGAGGGCTAGCCTCCGGTGGTGAGGAGAGGGGGTAGAGCACTGGATGGGCTAGGGGGCTTACCCGCCTACCAAACCCAACCAAACTCCGAATACCTCTCCTTGGAGCCGGGGAGTCAGACCGCGGGGGATAAGCTCCGTGGTCAAAAGGGGAACAGCCCAGACCGCCAGCTAAGGCCCCCAAATGCAGGCTAAGTGGGAAAGGTGGTGGCGTTGCTGAGACAGCCAGGAGGTTGGCTTAGAAGCAGCCATCCTTTAAAAAGTGCGTAATAGCTTACTGGTCTAGCGACGCTGCGCCGAAAAATTCTCGGGGCTCAAGCCTGCTGCCGAAGCTGCGGAACAGGAAGAGCAGAGTTCTTCCTGTTGGTAGGGGAGCGTTGGGTAGGCCGTTGAAGCGGGACCGTGAGGACCCGTGGAGGTATCCCAAGTGAGAATGCCGGCATGAGTAGCGATAAAGAGGGTGAGAATCCCTCTCGCCGTAAGCCTAAGGTTTCCTGAGGAAGGTTCGTCCTCTCAGGGTAAGTCGGATCCTAAGCCGAGGCCGAAAGGCGTAGGTGATGGGCAGCCGGTTGATATTCCGGCACTACCTGCCACCGTTTGAGGATGGGGGGACGCAGGAGGGTAGGCGAGCAGCCTGGAGGAATAGGCTGTCTAAGCCCGTAGGCGGAGGGAGGAGGCAAATCCCTTCCCTCGCAAACGCCGAGAGGTGATGGGGAGCCCCTACGGGGGCGAACTCGCCAATCCCCCACTGCCGAGAAAAGCCTCTAACGATGGGCGGCAGGTATCCGTACCGCAAACCGACACTGGTAGGTGGGATGAGTATTCCAAGGCGCGCGAGTGATCCCCCGTTAAGGAACTCGGCAATCTGACCCCGTAACTTCGGGAGAAGGGGTGCCCCGCTAAGGTGAGAAGCCTCGCGCTTCGAGCCTGAGGGGGTCGCAGGAAATCGGCCCTGGCGACTGTTTACTAAAAACACAGGGCTCTGCTAAGCCGTAAGGCGACGTATAGGGCCTGACGCCTGCCCAGTGCTGGAAGGTTAAGGGGAGGGGTTAGCCTGATTGCCTCAGGCGAAGCTCCAAACCGAAGCCCCAGTAAACGGCGGCCGTAACTATAACGGTCCTAAGGTAGCGAAATTCCTTGTCGGGTAAGTTCCGACCCGCATGAATGGCGTAACGACTGGGGCGCTGTCTCGACGGGGGGCTCGGCGAAGTTTCAATGCAAGTGCAGATGCTTGCTACCCGCGACTAGACGGAAAGACCCCGTGAACCTTTACTGCAACCTGACATTGAATCCGGGTGTGTCTTGTGCAGGATAGGTGGGAGGCGGAGAAGTGGGGGCGCCAGCTCCCATGGAGCCACCCTTGAGATACCACCCTTGACATATCCAGATTCTCACCTGCGGGAGTTATCCTCCCGAGGGACAGTGTCAGGCGGGCAGTTTGACTGGGGCGGTCGCCTCCTAAAAGGTAACGGAGGCGCCCTAAGGTTCCCTCAGCACGATTGGAAACCGTGTGGTGAGTGTAAGGGCAGAAGGGAGCCTGACTGCGAGAGGGACGCCTCGAGCAGGGACGAAAGTCGGGCCTAGTGATCCGGTGGTGCCGTGTGGAAGGGCCATCGCTCAACGGATAAAAGGTACTCCGGGGATAACAGGCTGGTCTCCCCCAAGAGTCCACATCGACGGGGAGGATCGGCACCTCGATGTCGGCTCGTCGCATCCTGGGGCTGGAGCAGGTCCCAAGGGTTGGGCTGTTCGCCCATTAAAGCGGTACGCGAGCTGGGTTTAGAACGTCGTGAGACAGTTCGGTCCCTATCTGTCGCGGGCGCAGGATACCTGAGGGGAGCTGTCCCTAGTACGAGAGGACCGGGATGGACGGACCTCCAGTGTTCCAGTTGTCCTGCCAGGGGCATCGCTGGGTAGCTGTGTCCGGATGGGATAAGCGCTGAAAGCATCTAAGCGCGAAGCCCACCCCAAGATGAGGTATCCCACTGGGTCGACCAGGTAAGACCCCGGGGAGATGACCCGGTTGATAGGCCCCAGGTGGAAGGGTGGCAACACCTTGAGCCGAGGGGTACTAATCGGTCGAGGACTTGACCGCAAAGGCTTCATCGCAGGATGCTTCCCCAGAGAGAAAGGTCTCCCGGTGGCCATAGCGGAGGGGAAACACCCGGAACCATTCCGAACCCGGAAACACCCGGAACCATTCCGAACCCGGAGTGGGCACCCCAAAAAGTCACAGGACTTTTTGGGGACCCTGCGTTAAGCCCTCCAGCGCCGATGATACTGCTCTCGCAAACTGGGCGGGAAAGTAGGACGCTGCCGGGAAAAGAAAAACCTGGGAGGGTAACACCTTCCCAGGTTTTTTTGTGCTCTGGGGTCGAGGGGGCTTCATCTTTGGCCTTTTCGCGGAGTGTGGTACAATAACTCTTGACACCACCAGTAAGGAGCGTTGGAGGGTATGTCTGGACATTCAAAGTGGGCTCAGATAAAACACAAAAAGGCAAAAACTGACCTTGAGCGGGGTAAGGCATTCTCCAAGCTCATCCGCCTGATCACTGTTGCAGCCCGCCAGGGTGGCGGAAATCCTGAAAATAACCCGCGTCTTCGCCTCGCTATTCAGAAGGCTCGAGAGATGAACATGCCCCAGGAGAACATCGAAAAGGCCATCAAGAAAGGAACCGGAGAACTTGAAGGCGTGGCTTATGAAGAAATCGTCTATGAAGGATACGGTCCAGGGGGGGTGGCCATCATGGTGGAGGCCACAACGGACAACCGGAATCGCACCACTGCCGAGATCCGGCACCTTTTCAGCAAACATGGTGGAAGTCTCGGAGAAACGGGCTGTGTGTCCTGGGTTTTTGAGCGGAAAGGACTCATAAGCTTTGAGAGGAACAAGGTCGACGAAGAAACGGTCATGGCCGTGGCCATCGACGCTGGAGCAGAGGATATCCGCTCTACAGAGACCACCCTTGACGTCATCACCACCCCTGAGGATTTCGAGCGGGTTAAGGAGGCCATCGAGAGAAGCGGTCTGCAGTACGCCGTTGCCCAGGTTACCATGGTGCCGAAGACCACGGTGAGCGTTGAGGGGAAGCAGGCGCAGCAGGTACTCTCCCTGATTGAAGCCCTGGAGGACCACGACGACGTCCAGGAAGTTTACGCGAACTTCGACATCGCGGACGAGCTCCTTGAATCCCTCAAGAGTTCATGAGGATACTCGGTATTGACCCGGGTATAGCTCTGACGGGCTTTGGGCTTCTTGCGGTCGAGCGTGGGGTTTTACGTTTGCTCCATGCAGGCTGCATTGCCACAGCGCAGGGTCTCTCTGTGGCAGAGCGGTTGCGGTTGCTTTTTGAAGACCTCGAGGCGCTCTTTGCCCTTTATGCCCCTCAGGAGGTGGCGCTTGAGGAGCTCTTTTTCAACCGCAATGCCAAAACGGCCTTCTCAGTGGGAGCGGCACGGGGTGTGGTACTTCTTTGCGCTGCGTTCCATGGGGTTCCGGTGTACGAGTACACCCCTCTTGAGGTGAAGCAGGCAGTTGTGGGATACGGTCGGGCAACAAAACCCCAGGTGAACTACATGGTGCGCCAGATCCTTCGCTGTGACGATATTCCTGGACCTGACGACGTGGCTGATGCGGTAGCCGTTGCCGTGTGCCACGCATTCCGCCTGAGTGCGCGAGATGTTTGACTATCTTCGGGGCAAGGTCCGGCGAAGGGAAAAGGATGAATGGATTCTTGAAACAGGAGGGTTTGGTTTCCGACTCCGGGTGACTCCCTTTGTACGACCGGGAGAGGAAGGCGAAAGGCGGTGTTTTTTCATCCGCTCTTTTCTGCGAGAGAGCGGGGAATTTGTGCTCTACGGATTTGAGGAAGAGGATGAGCGCAGGATTTTCGATAGCCTCCGGGAGGTTCGAGGCATCAACCACCGCACCGCCTTCAAGATTCTCTCGCGTCTGTACTGGAAAGATCTTGTGCGCTGCGTGCTTGAAGAGGATGTCCAGGAGCTTGAGGAAAGGACAGGGCTGAGTAGTAAAACTGCGAGGCGCCTTGTTGTGGAGCTTCGACCGCTGCTTCTTGAGGCAGGGTTTTCTGTGGATTCTCCACGGGGGGCGGTCCTTGAGGAAGCAAAAGAGGTGCTTTTCCGCCTGGGGTACACGCCTCAGGAGGTTAACCGGGTTTTTGCGGTACTCTGGCAGGACGTTGAGCGTAGAAACATGGATGTCGAGGAGGTTATCAAGCAGGCGCTTGCACGGTTGGGGGGACGTGGATGAAGCGGGACGATGAAACTCTGCGCCCCCGGTCTCTTGACGAGTTCATCGGTCAGAAAACGGTGGTAGCACATCTTCGAGTCTACATTCAAGCAGCTATCCTGCGCAACGAGCCTTTGGACCACGTGCTCTTCTACGGCCCTCCGGGCCTTGGAAAAACCACTCTTGCCCACATCATCGCCCGGGAGCTGGGGCGGGATATCCGCTGTTTCTCCGGTCCGCTTTTTACCCGTCCTGGGGACCTCGCTGCAGCCCTCACTGCCATTGCCCCGTACGATGTAGTGTTCATCGATGAGATTCATCGCCTTCCCAAACAGTGCGAGGAGATTCTCTATGGAGCCATGGAGGATTTCACCCTTCACGTGCTCATAGGGAAGGGTCCGGCAGCCCGAGATGTGGCGATTCATTTGCCCCCCTTCACGCTCATCGGGGCCACGACAAGGGTGGGTCTTCTCAGTGCTCCGCTGCGCAACAGGTTTGGCATTGTGGAACGTCTGGACTTCTATAGCGATGAGGAGATTGCTGCCATCGTCACAAGGGCTGCTCAGCTTCTGGGGGTGACCATTGAAGAGGAGGCGGCACAGGCTATTGCCCGTCGCTCTCGGGGAACACCCCGGGTGGCGAATCGCCTGCTCCGTCGGGTTCGGGACTTTGCCGAGGTCCTCGGTCAGAAACACCTTGACTGTGGCATTGTCGAGCAGACCTTTCGCGAGCTTGAGGTCGATGCCTGGGGATTGACCAAGATGGACCGAGGCTTTCTGCGGGTGCTGTGCGAGCAGTACGCTGGGGGTCCGGTGGGGATTGAGAGCCTTGCCCTGGTCCTTGGAGAAGATCCGGATACCCTTGAGGAGGTCTACGAACCTTTCCTCGTGAAAATGGGCTTTGTGGCGCGAACCAGGCGCGGGAGAGTGCTCACGCCTTCAGGGAAGGAATATTTGAGACAGGTGGTCCTCCATGAAGGGTAAGCTGGCCCTCCATACCTGCTGTGCTCCCTGTGCCACCTACGTCAATCGGTTTTTCCAGGAGAGAGATTTCGTAGTGGTCAACGTTTTCTACAACCCTAATATCCATCCCTTTGAGGAGTACGAGCGGCGCCGAACAGCGCTTGAAGAGCATCTTCGAAAAACCCAGGGAATCCTGTTCGTCCCCTTCCCGTACGATCCCCGGGAGTTCTTTGCGCTCTCTGAGGTCCTTGAAAAACGCTGTTCTCTGTGCTATGAACTCCGTCTGCGGAGAGTAGCTGCCTGGGCAAGAGAGCAGCATTTCTCGGCCTTCAGCACGACGCTGACCATAAGTCCGTATCAGGATGTGGCTGCGATTTTGCGTTGCGGGGAACGGGTTGGGGAGGAAGTGGGTATTCCCTTCGTGGGTGCTGACCTCCGGAGTGGTTTTGCTGAAAGCGTCCAGATGAGCAGAGCACTTGGACTGTACCGCCAGAAATACTGTGGCTGCGTTTTCAGTCTCTGGGAAGGGGTGAAAAAGAGGATATGGAAATCTCTTACTGGGCAAAGGTCTTCATCATCATAGGGTGTATTTTTGTGCTTGTCGGTCTTTTCCTCCTTGTCCTTCCCCACATCCCGGGTCTGAGCCGCCTTGGGCGCCTTCCGGGGGACATCGTGTACCGGCGGGGGAATGTCGTTTTCTACTTCCCCTTAATGACGTCGCTTCTCCTCAGCCTCCTTCTGACGCTCATTCTCACCTTGGTTCTGAGGCGGTAAGATGCGGCGCGCTCCCCTTCTTTGTATCGTTCTTGTCCTTGGGGTGGTGCTCTGGGGGGTTGCGGGAGCAAAAGACGTTGAGGTTCGGGTTCTTCTTTTGCGCACCAGGGACGAGGTATGTCTTTCCTCTCCCTCAGGGCTTGAGGTCCGCGTCAAGCAGCGGACCTTTGCCGTTTTGCCT
Source organism: Candidatus Caldatribacterium sp. (assembly GCA_028275365.1). Taxonomy (GTDB): domain Bacteria; phylum Atribacterota; class Atribacteria; order Atribacterales; family Caldatribacteriaceae; genus Caldatribacterium. Next base: position 43,157 of record JAPWUU010000007.1, on the reverse strand, counting down.
GGCCGTACCCTGCACTTTTCCCCTGGGGATGGGGCTGTCCTCTGGAGGGAGAAGAACCTCACTGGAACTCCTTTTGTCGTTCTCTCCCGGGGGGGGTTCGTCTTTTTGGGAAATCGACCGTACCGGGGGCGTCTGGAGCTCCGGGAGCGAGGAGGGCAACTCGAGGTGATCAACGTTTTACCCCTTGAGGAGTACCTGAAGGGTACGGTGAAGCTTGAGGCGAGTCCCAACTGGCCTGAAGAAGCTCTGAAGGCGTATCTTGTTGTTGCCCGGACCTATGCCCTCAGGAACCTTGGGCGCCACGGGGAGGAGGGATTCGATTTCTGCGCCACCGTGCACTGCATGAGGTATGGAGGTGTCTTTGCTGAGGACCCGCGGACCAATGCGCTCGTGGAGAAGACCCGGGGAATTATCGTGACGTACCAGGGGAAACCGGCGTCGGTGGTGTTCCATTCAGAAAGTGGTGGATACACCGATAGCGCAAAGAATGTCTGGGGGAAAGACGTCCCCTACCTTGTGGAGGTCCCTTCGCCCTGGGAAAAGGACACACCACACGCTTTTTGGCAGGTGGTGATAAGCCGCAGAGAAATCACGGAAGCCTTGCAAAGGCGGGGATACATCCAGGGGGAGGTTCTGGACCTTGAGTGTCGAAAAAGCGAGAGGAGTGGTCGGGTAATCTCAGTCCTTGTGCGGACTGACCGTGAGGAAGTGGAGCTTTCCGGGAACCAATTCCGGGAGGCCCTGGGGGTGGACCGTCTCCCGAGCACCTTCTTTGACCTTTTTGGGAAACCCGCTTCGGCACAGCCTCCGGAGGGGGTGTCTTTTCAGGACCCGGAAGGAGAACGCCTCATCGATTACAGAGCATGGATGGAAAAGGACTGGAACCTTGATGACATCATTACTTTCCTGAAACTCCGGGAAGAGGAACGGAAACGGAAAAGGGGAGCTCGGGAAGTCTCCTCTTTGCCGGACACCCAGTCGAAGGAACGTCCAGTATGGCAGGCTCCCGATGCTTTCACGTTTGCCGGCCGGGGCTGGGGCCATGGTGTAGGGCTCTCCCAGTGGGGTGCCGTGGGCATGGCGAAAGAAGGAGCAAGCTTTCTCGAGATTCTCCGCCATTACTTTCCCGGGTGTGAGCTGGGGAGGATGGTTGTCCGGTGATGGACCTTCGGGAATTTGACTTCTTCCTCCCCGAGGAACTGATCGCCCAGGAACCGGTATTCCCCAGAGATGCCTGCCGCCTCATGGTGCTCCGAAGAAAGGACGAGACCATTGAGCATCGGATATTCCGGGACATTGTCGAGTACCTCGAGGAAGGGGATGTCCTGGTGTTCAACGACACCAAGGTCCTTCCGGCTCGTCTCTTTGCTAGGAAAGAAGACACGGGGGGTAGGGTTGAAATTCTCTTTCTGGGCGAGCGAGAAGGACGCTGGGAGTGCCTGCTCTCCTCTTCACGTCTTCGCCCCGGTCAAATTCTTGTCCTTGTGGAAGATCCTGCCTTTCGTTTTCGCGTTGAGGAACGGGGGAGGGAATGGTGGTATCTCACCCCCCTTTTCCCTCCTGAGGAAACCGAGTCGGTGCTCTCTCGTTTTGGCCACACGCCAACTCCTCCCTATGTGAAGCGGAAGGACATTCCCCTTGAGGCGTACCAGACAGTGTATGCCCGGGTTCCCGGTTCCGTGGCGGCGCCAACTGCGGGGCTCCACTTCACGGAAGAGCTCCTTGAGACGCTGCGGCAAAAGGGCGTGGAACAGGTCATGCTCACCCTGCACGTTGGGCCTGGGACCTTCAGGCCGGTGAGGGCGGAGAAGGTGGAGGACCACAAGATGCACGAGGAGTGGTTTACTCTGCCTGAAGAAAGCGCGCGGAAAATCCGGAAAGCCAAGAGTGAAGGGAAACGTGTGGTGGCCGTGGGGACGACCACCGTTCGGGCTCTGGAGAGCGTGGCGCGGAAGACTGGATCAATGGAAGCTTTCTCGGGGACCACGGACCTCTTCATCTACCCCGGGTTTTCCTTCCAGGTTGTCGACGCCCTCATCACCAACTTCCATCTCCCCCGTTCGACCCTTTTTCTCCTCATTTGTGCTTTTGGGGGAACGGCTTTTGTGAAACGGGCGTATGAGAAGGCCATAGAAAAGCGGTACCGCTTTTACAGCTTTGGTGACGCCATGCTCATTCTGTAGGGTGTGATGGAATTTCCTATGGAGCATTTCACCGTTCTTGCTGTTGATCCGCATTCAAAGGCCCGCCTTGGGGTACTGAGAACCCCTCATGGGGAGGTGGAGACGCCGGTCTTCATGCCCGTGGGGACTCAGGGGACGGTAAAGGCCGTGGCTCCTGACCGCCTGAAGGCCTTGGGGGTGCAGATTTTCCTCTGCAATGCCTACCATCTGCACCTTCGCCCTGGAGAAGAACTCGTTCGAGAAGCGGGGGGATTGCACCATTTCATCTCCTGGGACGGAGCGCTCCTTACCGATAGCGGGGGTTTCCAGGTCTTCAGCCTTGCACAGCTTGTGCGCATTGACGACGAGGGGGTGAGCTTTCGGTCTCACCTTGATGGGTCGCTCCACCGCTTCACCCCAGAAAGCGCCATGCAGATTCAAGAAGCTCTGGGAGCGGATATCATCATGACGCTTGATGAGTGTGTAGGATTTCCGGCGTCTTTCGAGCGAGAGCGGAAGGCCGCAGAGCGAACGGTTCGCTGGGCCCGGCGCTGCCGAGAGGTTTTCTCGGGGGAGAAGCAACTCCTTTTTGGTATCATCCAGGGAGGGACAAACAAGGACCTTCGCCGATTCTGCGCCCAAAAGATTGTCGAGATTGGCTTTGACGGGTACGCCATTGGGGGCCTGAGTGTTGGAGAGCCAAAACTTCTCATGTACGAGATGATTGAGGCTGTGGAACCCTTCCTTCCTGAGGATCGTCCCCGGTACCTCATGGGTGTGGGACATCCGGGGAGTATCGTGGAAGCGGTGCTTCGGGGGATCGATATGTTCGATTGTGTGCTTCCCACCCGGAATGCCCGGAATGCCTGCCTTTTCACCTCCCAGGGGAAGATGAACATCGATCGGGCGGAATTTGCCCGGGATTTCCGCCCTCCGGATCCCCTGTGCACCTGTTACACCTGTCAGAATTTCTCCCGGGCCTATCTCCGGCATCTCTTCAAGGCAGGAGAGATTCTTGCGGCCGAGCTCGCCACTATACACAACTTGGCTTTTATGGTAAAGTTAATGGCGGACATCCGGAAGGCTCTCAAAGAAGGGTATTTCCTGGAATTTGCCCGGGAATTCCTGGCCGTGTACGGAGAGACTCCCTGAAGGGGACAAAGGGGTGATAGAGGTGAGTGTACTGTTTTCCGTAGCCTTTGCTGCACAGGAGGTGGCTTCATCTCCTGCACCGGCACCGCAACAGGCTGCACCAAACGTCTTTGCCCAGCTCCTTCCTCTCATTTTCATCATCGCCATCTTCTACTTCCTCCTCATCCGCCCTCAGCAGCAGAGACAGCGCTCTCAGCAGGAACTCTGGAAAAGCCTCAAGAAAGGGGACCGGGTTGTCACCATCGGGGGCATCCATGGCGTGGTGACCCAGGTCGACGAGGACGAGGTGGTTCTTGAGGTCGCCAAGGACGTTCGCATCCGCTTCTCGAAGACAGCCATAGCAGCAAAGAAGTAGGAACATAGAAGGAGGGTCCTGGATGAGACGGCGGTTGCTTCCATGGAGACTTCTTGTCGTTCTGGGGCTTATCGCCCTGTCGGTACTCGTTGTGTTCCCGGTGAGAGGACGAATTCGCCTCGGGCTTGACCTCCGTGGAGGGTCGCATATTCTCCTTGAATGTGTGGACACCCCTGAAGCCCCGGTGGATGAGGATGCGGTGCGGAGGGTGGTGGAAATCATCCGCAACCGTATTGATCAGCTCGGTGTTGCTGAGCCCGTCATCGCCCGCCAAGGAGAACGGCGGGTCCTGGTGCAGCTTCCCGGAGTGACCGACCCCCAGCGGGCGGTGGAGATTATCGGGAAAACGGCGCTTCTGGAATTCAAAGACGAGCGGGGAGAAACGGTCCTCACCGGGGCCCATCTCAAGAACGCGCAGGTACAGTTCGATCGTCTTGGTCGGCCGGTTGTGGCCATTTCTTTCGACAGCGAGGGAGCAAAGCTCTTCGCCCAGGCAACCACGGCCAATGTGGGGAAGCCCCTTGGGATTTACCTTGATGGGAAGCTCATCTCTAACCCCGTGGTGCAGGAACCCATTCTCGGGGGAGAGGCTCAGATCACTGGGCGATTCACCCTGGAAGAGGCCCAGAACCTGGCCATTCTCCTTCGGGCCGGTGCCCTTCCGGTGAAGGTCGAGGTCATTGAAAATCGCTCTGTGGAGCCGACGCTTGGGAGAGACTCGGTGAATGCAGGATTGCGGGCAGCGGTCATCGGGGTCATTTTGGTTTTGGCCTTCATGGTGCTCTACTATGGGTCCTTCGGGCTTTTGGCGGACCTGGCCCTTCTGTGTTTCATCCTCTTTTTCTTTGCGATCTTCATCGGCCTTCGGGCGACGCTGACGCTGCCGGGAATTGCTGGGTTTGTCCTGACGGTGGGGATGGCGGTGGACGCCAACGTGCTCATCTTCGAGCGCATCAAGGAAGAGTACCGTTCGGGCAAAACCTGGCGGGCCTCCATTGACGCCGGGTTCCAGAAGGCTTTCCGGACCATTCTCGACGCTAACATTACGACGCTCATTGCAGCGGTGCTCCTTTTCTCTTTAGGTTCTGGGCCTATCAAGGGGTTCGGGGTGACCTTAAGCCTTGGCATTCTCTGCAGCATGTTCACCGGGGTCTGGGTGAGCCGGGTCTTTGTGGACCTTTTTGCGGATCGTCTGAAGATGCGCGTCTGAGGGGAGGGTCGCCGGTGGAATTCATTCGTGCCACACACATCAACTTCATGGGGGTTCGGAAAGCAGCTTATGTTGTCTCTTTGGTTCTTATGGCGTTGAGCCTTGGGAGCGTTGCTCTCCGGGGTCTGAATTACGGTGTCGATTTCGCTGGGGGGACACTTTTGCAATTCCGCTTTTCTCGGGAAGTTGCAACCGAAGAAATTCGTGGAGTCCTTGGTTCCATGAACCTTGAAAAGAGCATCATCCAGCGGTTTTCCCCGACCGAGGTGGTCATCCGGACGCCAAAGCTCTCCCAGGAGGACCAGAAGCGCATCCTTTCGCTGTTGAAGGAGAAATTCGGTTCCGCCGAGCTTGTCCGCGTCGAGGATGTTGGGCCGGCGGTCGGGGCAGATCTCCGGCGCATGGGTATTGTGGCGCTTCTTGCGGCCATTGGGGGCATTCTCGTGTACGTGGCGTTTCGCTTTGAATTCCGTCCTGCAGTGACCTCCGTCCTCGCCCTTGCCCATGACGGTCTCACCGTGATCGGGGTGGTCTCGCTGCTCCAGAAGGAGTTCACCATCCCCATCCTTGCCGCCGTCCTGACGATTCTTGGGTACTCCATCAACGATTCCATCGTGGTCATGGACCGGATTCGGGAGAATCTCGTGGGGAGGAAGAAGGGTGAGGAGCTCGAAGACATCGTCAACCGGAGCGTAAGCGAAACCCTGTCCCGGACCATCAACACCTCCCTGACCACCGCGCTTCCCGTTCTCGCCCTGTACTTTTTCGGTGGGAAGATGCTCCAGGACTTTGCCCTGGCGATTCTCGTGGGGCTTGTGGTGGGGACCTATTCCTCGATTTTCGTGGTGAGCGCTCTGTGGGTCGACTGGGAGAAGCGAAGCCCTCGTCGGAGGTAGGGTATTTGGGGAAACGCTGGCAAATCCGGAAGGTCAACGAGGCATATCTCCAGCGCCTCGTTGACAACCTGGGGCTTCCTCCTGTTTTTGCCCGCATTCTCCTCAACCGGGGAATCACCACCCCTGAATCCGGGAGGGATTTCCTTTCCCCCTCTCTGAAGTCGCTTGAGGGGCTTGAGAGGCTTCCCGGGATGGCTCAGGCTCTTGCGCTTTTTGGGCGGGCGCTGAGGGAAGACTGGCGTATCCTGGTCTTTGGGGATTACGACGTCGATGGACTCACTGCTTCGGCCATCCTGGTTCGTTTTCTTCGGGAGTTCTCCAAAAACATTGAGGTCTACATCCCCAGCCGCTTCGTTGAAGGCTATGGGCTCACGGAAAAAGCGGCGCTTCAGGTTCTTGTCCGAAAACCCCACCTTGTGGTGACGGTGGACTGCGGGATTCGCGATAGAGACGGCGCAAAGGTGCTCAGAAAACATGGTGTTCGGCTTGTGATTCTCGACCACCACCTTCCGGAACCCTCGTCTCTCCCCGAGGCCGATGCCATTGTGAGCACCTTTGACCTCGGGACGCAGAAGCCTCTTTCTTTGCTCTCGGGTGCTGGTCTTGCCCTCGTTTTTGTTCGGGCACTCGCCGCTTTCCTGGGCTTTCCCCGGGATCCTCTGGAGGGCTTCCTTGACCTTGCCTGCCTCGGGACAGTGGCCGATGTCGTGCCCTTGCTTTCGGAGAACCGGGCCATTGCTAGGTACGGGCTGGACCTCATGAACCGCTGTCCCTCTGTGGCCGTGCAGGCTCTGCTTGAGGCTGCAGGCCTTGAAGGGCGTGGCGTGGATGCAGAAGCAGTGAGTTTCTTTCTTGCTCCGCGCATCAACGCTGCAGGGAGAATAGAGCACCCGAAGGTAGCGCTTGAGCTTTTGCTCTGCGATGATTACGGGAAGGCTCTGGAGTACGCCCAGTGCCTAAACCGCTTGAACACGAAGCGCCAGAGGGACGAGGACCGGATTCTTGAGGAGATTTTCCAGGACGAAACGAAGCTCGAGTGTCTGGAGGATGAGGTTATCGTTCTCTCCGGGGAGAACTGGAACATCGGTGTTTTAGGGATTGTGGCTTCCCGCCTGAGTGAGCGTTTCATGCGGCCGGTTTTCGTTTGCGGGGTGCATGGGGATATAGCGGTTGGATCAGGGCGGAGTGTGGAGGGTCTGAGTCTCCTTGAGATTCTGGAGTCCTGTGCGCCGCTTTTTCTGCGCTATGGGGGCCATGAAATGGCCGCGGGGTTGAAAATCCCCAGGGAAAATATCCCCCATTTCCGTAAAGAAGCCAACAGACGCTTTGGGGAGAGGGTCCGGTCTCTCAGGCTCTCCCGAGGCCTTGTGGTTGATGCGGTGGTGGGGCTTGCCGACATCGACGGAAGGTTTCTCGAGCTGTGGGAAAAGCTCAAGCCCTTTGGCGAGAAGAACCCCAGCCCGCTTTTTGCCACGCTCAATGTGATGCTTGTTGAGCGCTGGGCGTGGGGGAAAGGTGGCAACCACCTTCGTTTCCTCGTTCGACAGGGAAAAGAGTGGCAGGAGGCTGTGGTCTTTGGGGGAAAGGAACGGGCGGGAGAGCTCTTCGAGAGCTCGCTCGTGGATCTTGCTTTCGAGGTTGACGTGAACGCCCTGCGTTCTCCGTATCTCAAGGTGCAGGACTGGCGAATCAAAAAGTGAGGAGGTTGACTGGTGCCGTGGACCTTGCTCAGTACATCCGGAACATCCCTGATTTTCCCACTCGCGGGATTCAGTTCAAGGACATCACGACTCTCCTGAAGGACAGGGAAGCCTTCCGCGAGGCTATCGACCGCCTGGCAGAGGCTTTGCGGACCATGAATCCGGATCTTGTGGTTGGGATTGAAGCCCGGGGTTTCATCATCGGGGCGCCGGTGGCCTATATTCTGGGATGTGGTTTTGTGCCGGTGCGGAAAAAGGGAAAACTCCCTGCGGCAACGCTTGCCAAGACCTATGAGCTTGAGTACGGTTCAGCGACGCTTGAAATCCACCGGGATGCCATTGAAGCAGGGCAGCGGGTGGTTGTGGTTGATGATCTTCTGGCCACAGGGGGAACCACAAAGGCGGTGTGCGAGATGGTGGAAGAACTCGGAGGAAATATCGTGGGGATTGGTTTTGTTATAGAGCTTGAATCCCTGCGCGGGAGGGAACGGCTGAAACAGTACCCCGTGGTTTCCCTGGTGCGGCTGTAGGGGTGGAGACGATGGCCCAGGTGGGGTAGAGGAGAAGGAAAGTCTGACGACGCTTTTTGAGCGAATTGCCTCATACCACCCCGAATTCGACCGTGACCTTGTGGAGCGGGCGTACCATTTTGCCTTCAGGGCCCACGAGGGCCAGGTGCGGCTTTCGGGTGAGCCCTTTTTTGTCCACCCTCTTGCGGTGGCCCACATCGTGGCAGATCTCCGGATGGATGAGGTGACCATTGCGGCAGCCCTGCTCCATGATGTCCTCGAGGACAGCGATGTTACGGAGGAAGTCCTGCAGAGAGAATTCGGGGATGAAGTTGCGCGCCTGGTCCGGGGAGTCACCAAGCTCAACGTGGGGTTTTCGTACACCTCGAAAGAGGAGACCCAGGTGGAGAACTACCGGCGACTCTTTGTGGCCATGGCTGAGGACGTACGGGTGATCATTATTAAGCTCGCTGACCGCCTCCACAACATGCGGACTCTCAAGTACCAGAACCGGCAAAAAAAGGAGGAAATCGCCCGGGAAACCCTGGAAATCTTTGCTCCTATTGCCCATCGCCTGGGGATGTACGCCATGCAGGTGGAGCTCGAGAATCTCTCCCTCTTTTTCCTCGACCCGGAGGCGTACTGCGCCATCCAGCGTGGAGTGGAGCGGCTGAAGGCGGAACGGGAGGCGCAGATTGAGGAGGCAAAAAGGCAGATTGCCGAACGCCTCAAGCGCGCGGGTATCGAGGGGGAAATCCAGAGCCGCTTCAAGCACATCTACAGCATCTACAACAAGCTCCGCCGCCAGAATCTGAACCTTGAGGACCTTCCAGACCTCATCGCCCTGCGGGTGATCGTGCGAACCGTGGAAGAGTGCTACACCGTTTTGGGCATCGTTCATTCCCTCTGGAACCCCATCGAAGGCCGCTTTAAGGACTACATCGCCGTCCCGAAGTCCAATATGTACCAGTCCCTTCACACCACCGTCATCGGTCCCAAAGGGCTCCCCATGGAGGTGCAGATTCGTACCTGGGACATGCACCAGGTTGCGGAATACGGCATTGCAGCACACTGGAAGTACAAGGAGGGGAAAACCCAAGAGGCAGACAACGGTTTTGACGAGCGGATGGCCTGGCTCCGGCAGATTCTCGAGTGGCAACAGGATTTGAGGAGCACCCGGGAGTTCATGGAGAGTCTGAAAATCAGTCTCTTCGACGACGAGGTTTACGTTTTTACTCCAAAGGGTGACCTCAAGAAGCTCCCCAAAGGGTCCACACCCATCGATTTTGCCTACCTCATCCACACCGAGGTGGGCAACACCTGCGTGGGGGCACGGGTCAACAAGAAGATGGTTCCCCTGGATTACGAGTTACAAAGCGGGGATATCGTGGAAATCATTACCTCCCGTTCTTCTTCAGGACCCAGTGCCGACTGGCTGAAAATTGCAAAAACGCCTGCGGCTCGGAGCAAGATCCGGGCGTTCCTCCGCAAGAAGAACCAGGAGATGAACCGGGAAAAGGGTCGGGAGCTCTTCGTCCGGGAGATGGAGAAGTACTCCCTGACACCCGAGGAGAACTTCAAGGTCACCGAAAATCTCAATGCCTTTCTGGAGCGGGAACGCCTCAAGGACATCGAGGACCTATACGTGGCTATCGGAGAGGGGCGCTACAGCGCCCGGTACGTGGTGAACAAGATCATCCCCTACGCCATTCGCCGCCGTTTCCAGGAGAGGAAAAAGGCCGGAATCTCCCGTCCTTTTCGGGAAGAGGAGAGCGTCATCGTCCAGGGAGAGTCGAATCTCGTGGTGCGTCTGGCGCGGTGCTGCGCCCCTATCCCGGGGGATGACATTGTGGCCTTCGTTACCCAGGGAAAGGGCATCACGGTGCACCGGCGCGACTGTTCGAATCTTGCCGCTTTGGCCCAGGACACGAACCGTTTCCTCAGTGCCGAGTGGGTGGAAGACATCGAAGGCCGGTTCCACACCGGGATTGTCGTTGAGGCTCTTGACCGGCCGAAGCTTCTGGCGGATGTCTCAGGGGCCATCTCGAACTGCCAGGTGGAAATTAAGGCCGTTCGGGCGCACACCGTGGCGGATGAAGCTCGCATCCACCTTGTGGTGGAAGTGAGAAACCGCGAGGAGCTCGAAGAGGTTTTCAAGGAAATCCGCAAGGTCGCCAACGTGCAGAGCGTGAAGAGAGGAGGAGTGTTTTCCTCTCGATGAGGGCTGTTGTCCAGCGAGTGCGGAGTGCTTCGGTCAGGGTTGACGGAAAGGTCGTGGGTGCCATTGAGCGAGGGCTTCTTGTGTTCCTCGGGGTTGGAAAGGACGATACAGAAAAAGACCTGGAGTTCATGGTGTGGAAGATTCCTCGCCTTCGGGTCTTTGAGGACCCTCAGGGGAAGATGAACCTCAACGTCCAGGATATTCAGGGAGCGGTACTCTGTGTCCCGCAGTTCACCCTCTATGGGGATTGCCGCCGGGGTCTTCGACCGAGTTTCGACGAGGCGGCTCCTCCGGAGATGGCGCGACAGTACTACGAGGAATTCCTTCGTCGTTTGCGGGGAACAGGCGTTCGGGTCGAGAGCGGTGTTTTCGGAGCGTTCATGGAAGTCGAACTCCGAAACGACGGCCCGGTCACGATACTCCTTGAGAGTAAAGAAAGGAGGAGAGCATGAGTCTTTTCGTCGAACGGTTTATTCTCGGAGATCTCGCGACGAACTGCTACGTCATCCACAACGGGCAGGAAGCGCTGCTCCTTGACCCTGCTCTGGGTTCTGAGGAACTCCGACGGTGGATTGAGGACCAGAACCTTACGGTCCGCTATATCGTGAACACCCACGGCCACATTGACCATATCGGTGGCAACGCCTTTTTCAAAGAAGCCTTTCCCGGAGCACTCCTTGCTGTTCACGACGCGGACCTTCTGTACCTTGTGCGTCCTGATCTCAACCTCTCTCAGGAGTTCTCACAGGCTTTCGTTTCCCCTCTTCCGGACCTCACCTTCCAGGGAGAAGATGCGTGGATTGCGCTGGGGGACGAGAACGTGGAGGTGCTGCAAACCCCCGGACATACCCCGGGGAGCGTGTGCCTTTTCTTCCCCAAAAAACAGTGGCTCTTCAGTGGGGATACGCTCTTTTTTGGGTCGGTGGGACGAACCGACCTTCCCGGAGGGTCGTTTCGGGACCTGGTGGAGAGTCTGGGGAAAATTTTCGAGCGCTTCTCCGACGGTGTCCAGGTATTTCCCGGTCACGGACCCATGACGGACATTGGAACGGAACGCAAAACCAACGCCTACTACCTCATGTACGTGGCCCAGAGGTGAGGTCCTGCTTTACCTCTGGGCTTTTTCAATCAGGGCAAGGTACTGGGCGACAAGTGCTTCGGCTCGTTCCCGATCTTTCGCTTCGGCAAAGACCCGGATGAGGGGCTCGGTTCCCGAGGGTCGCACGAGCACCCAACTGCCGTCGTCAAAGACCACCTTGAAACCGTCGGTGGTGATGCGGTTTTTCTCCTTTTTCGTGGCCTCGTCCACCGCGGCAAGCACTGCGTCGCGTTTTTCGGGATCAATGGTGACTTTCTTCTTCACCTGGTAGTAAGGAGGGAGCTCCTGGAGGAGTTCACTTAAGGATTTCCCGGAGTTCGCAAGGATATGGAGGATAAAGGCGGCAGCCATCGCCCCATCTCGCCCCCAGACAAAATCCGGGAAAATCATTCCCCCGTTCTCCTCGCAGCCAAAAATCCCTCCCTTTTCCTGGAGAGCCTTTGCCACCACAAGATCCCCCACCGCAGTGGTGATGACCTCGCGGTTTGTGGCTTTCGCAATCTCCTGGAGGATGTGGGTGGTGGCCACGGTGGTCACAATAGGGCCCGGAATGGGTCTTTGAGCTAGTTCCTTTGCCACGAGACTCACGCTGAGGTCTCCCGGCACAAATTCCCCCTTCTCCGTGATGACGATGAGGCGGTCACCATCGCCGTCCTGGGCAAAACCAAGATCGAAGTCACCATGGCGGATGAGGGTGACGATGTCCTTGAGGTTCTCCGGCGTGGGCTCGGGGTTTCTCCCGGGGAAGTTCCCATCAGGGTGGGCGTTGAGCGTGACCACACGGCACCCCATTTCCGAGAGGAGGTAGGGAGTGATGAGGGAAGGGGCACCGTTGGCGCAGTCCAGGGCTATCCGGAAGCTCCTCTTGCGGATTGCCGCAACATCCACCCGGGACATGATGGCGGCAATGTAGTCCCAGCGGATATCACGCTTTACGGTCTCCTGGCGGATTTCAAACCACGATGCCCGGCGGAAGGTCTCGCCGAAGAATATCCGCTCCACTTCCACCTCTTTTTCTCGATCAAGCCCCTTCCCGCTTTTTTCCATGAACTTGATGCCGTTCCACTCCGGGGGATTATGGCTTGCGGTGACCATGGCCCCCCACATCTGCCACTGTCGGCAGGCCCACTGGAGGGCAGGGGTGGCTGTCACCCCGAGTTCCACCACCTGGCATCCCGCAGAGAGAAATCCGGCAACGACGGCGTTGTAGAGCATTTCACTTGTCTTTCGGGCATCCCGGCCCACGACGACGCTCTCTCCGCCGGTGAACGTGGCAAAGCTCAGGGCGAGTTTCGTCGCCATCTCGGGGGTCAGGACTTCGTTGGCCACTCGCCGTATGCCAAAAGTTCCAAAGAGCCTGGGCATGGTTTCCACCCCACTCGCTGAAGAGCATGGTACAATAATAGCAGAACTCCATCCCATTATACCAGGTGAACCCATGAGGGAGAAAATCGAAGCGCTGGCAAGAATCAGCGAGCTCATCACCTCGGACATGTACTTTGAGGATATTTTGCGTCTCATCGTCACCATTACTGCTCAGGTCATGGGTTCCAATATCTGTTCCCTAATGCTCCTTGACGAGAAGAAGAAGCTCCTTGAAGTGAAAGCCACGCAGTCGATGAGCGAAGCCTACAACAGGAAACCCCCTCTTCGCCTTGGAGAGGGGATTGCTGGGCTTGTAGCGCTTGAAGGGCGGCCCATCATCGTCCACGACGTCAAGAAGGACCCCCGTTACGTCAATAAAGACATCGCCGAGAAGGAAGGACTGGCCTCTCTTGTGAGCTTGCCCCTTATCGTTCGGGGGAGGGTCATCGGGGTGTTGAACCTCTACACCTCAGAACCCCGGGATTTCACAGAGGACGAGATTAAGCTCCTCACGGCCATAGCGAACCAGGCAGCCATCGTCATTGAGAACCACCGCCTCATCATGGAGAGTGAACTCGTCAAAGAAGAACTTGAGGCCCGCAAGAGAATCGAGCGGGCCAAGGGCATCCTCATGCAGGAGTACGGTCTCACGGAAGAGGAGGCCTACCGCCGTATCCAGCGCTACAGCATGAACAAGGGGAAGAGCATGAAGGAAGTGGCCGAGGCCATTATCCTCGCCTGGGAGATGAAGAAAAAATGAAAACTCCTAGGAATACGCCTGTGCCAAGGAGCACAATGGTCGCTCCGGCGGGGACGTCCAAGAGGTACGCCAGGAAGAGCCCCGCAAGGGATATGGAGACGCCGTCGATGAGGGCGAAGAGCATGGCTTGAGGAATGGTCCTCGCCCTCTGGAGGGCGGTGGCCGCAGGAAGGACGAGGAGCGCCGAGGCGAGGACAATCCCCACAACCCTTGTGGTCACAACCACTACTGAAGCCACCAGTGCCACAAGGAGGTACGAGAACGCCTCTACAGGAATGCCGCTTGCTTTCCCCCCTTCTGGGTCCAGGGTAACCATCACGAATTCCTTGTAGAAGAAGAGGAGGAAGAAGAGCAGCACCCCGCTGAGGACCAGGGCGAGGAGGAGGTCTTCCCGGGTGATGGCAAGGATATTCCCGAAGAGATACCCAAAGAGGTCGACGTTGCGAATTTTCGCCACCCCGATGAGGAAGGCTCCCAGGGCCATGGTGCTGGAAAAGGCGATGCCCACAAGCGTATCCTCCTTGAGACGGCGATGTTTTGCCAGGGTGGCAATGCCCAGGCTCACCAAGAGACAGAAGACGAAACTCGACACCACAGGATGAATCCCCAGGACGTACCCCAAAGCCACGCCCCCAAAGGCAGCATGAGAAATCCCGGCCCCCATGAAGGAGAGCCGCTTGAGCACCACAAAAACACCTACCAGGGCGCAGAGTGCCCCAACGATGCAGCCTGCGAGCACGGCCCGTTGCATGAAGGCAAGACCGAAGACGCTCACAAAGCCCCCGGACCTCCCTCGTTCTTCTCCCTCCGCACCACAATGTGGGGGACGTCTCCGTGGTGGAAGAATGCCGCCTCTTTCCCATACAGCGCCTCGAGCATTTCCCCGGAAATCACCTCTTCGGGTCTTCGGTGGCAGAAGATGGTGCGGTTCAGACATGCGATACTATCCGCATACTGGGCGATGACTCCCACATCGTGGGAGATAACAAGAATCGTGACTCCTTCCCTTTTCAATCGCAGGAGAAGCTCGTAGAAGCTCTCGTGACTTTTGGGGTCGACGGCCGTTGTGGGTTCATCACAGAGGAGGAGTTTCGGGTGCACGCTCAGCGCCCGGGCAATAAGCGCTCGCTGTCTTTCCCCTCCGGAGAGTTCCCCGAGGAGCCGATCCTTGAGGTGGAGGAGGTGTACGGCCTCCAGAGCTTTCTCAACAGCCTCCCAGTCTGACCTTCCGGGTCTTTTCCCCACCCCAATGAGCCCATACCTTCCCGTGAGGACGAATTCCCCGAGCGTAATGGGGAAATGGGGGTCAAAGTGCGAAAGCTGCGGCACATACCCAATCCGATAGCGAAGCGGGCCAAGGTCTTCGGGAGGCCTCCCGAAGACCCGTACCTTTCCTCTTTTTGCAGGCAGAAGTCCCAGGAGGATTTTGAGAAGGGTGGTTTTTCCGGCGCCATTGGGCCCGATGAGGGCCACGAACTCCCCCTCGCAGACGGTGAGGGAAACGTCTTCAAGAACCGGAACGTTTTCATAGGCGAAGTACAGGTGTTCAACCTCGATGACCGGTCGGGCCATGGTCTCATCCCTTCAGGGCCTCTGCCAGGGTTTCAAGGTTCTGCCGCATGAGCCTGTGGTAAGGGAGGTCCGGGAAACTCCCCAGGGGATCGAACCACACCAGAGAACTTCCCGTTTCTTCGGCAAGAACTCGGGCGGCTTTTACGCTGAACTGGGGTTCCACAACAATCACCCTGGCCCCCTTTTCCTTCATAAGCGTCACAAGCTCTGCCAGTTCTTTCGGAGAGGGCTCGTATCCCGGGGCTTTCTCAAGGACCGCGACTTCCTCAAGGCCGTAGTCCCGGGCAAGGTAACTCAGCGAAGCATGGGTAGCCACAAAGGCCCGGGAGGAGAAAGTAGCGACTTCCTTCTCGAACCAGGCATCGAGTTCCTCAAGGATCTCCGTGTATGCCCGGGCATTCTCAAGGTAGAAGCTTTTGCCCTCAGGGTCAAGAGAGGCCAGGGCCTGGGCAATATCCCGAACGATGATTCTGGCGTTTTTGAGGGAGAGCCAGATATGGGGATTGGCCTCACCGGGGTGTTCCTCAAGGAGCTCAAGGCGAGAAGAAAGGTAGAACACCGGTACCCCTTCTTTCCCGGCAGCCCGGATGACCTTCTCAAGGAAAGCATCAAACCCAAGGCCCACGAGGAAGAAGGCATCGGCCTGGGCGGCTTTCATGACATCAGAAGGGGTAGGTTCATAGGTGTGGGGGTTGGCGCCATTTGGGATAAGCTGCACAACGGTAACGCGGTCCTGCCCCACCTGGGCCACAAGGTCGCAGAGCGGGGGAATGGACGCCGCGACGGTGAGCGCCAGGGCAGAGCCTCCAAAAAGCACAAGAAGCGTCACAACACCGAGAATCTTCACGGCCGTGTTCCTCCTCCTCATTTCCAGAAGAGGCCGCAATGGCAGCGACCGTTACGCTCCACGCTCCCCTGCCGGGTTTCAAGGCAGGGGCAGATGTTCTCGGGGATGTTATCGATTTTGCAGGGACAATAGAAGTCGCCGTAGCGCTCGTATTTTTTCAACAATGCTTCGATAAGGGGTTCCTTCATCTCGTTGAAACGGTATCCCCGGAGTCGGGCGAAGTTCTCCACCCGCGCCCTGATTTCCTCCTCAGGGGTGATATCCTGGGGACGCCGCAAAACCCAGGACGCGTCGCCTTTTTCAAGAACAAGCACCGCGCCGCACACGGGGCAGACCACCCGTTTTCCCGGAACCTTTTCCTCTTTGAGGGGAAAGGCTACCTGACATACGGGACAGAGAATACGCTCAGACGTCATTTTTCCAGAGCCTCCCTGATACGGAGTTCGTCGTATCCCACGATGACCTCTTCGCCGATCACGATCACCGGAAAAGCCCGCCGTCCGGAAATGCGCTGAACCTCGGCAACGGTCTTCTCCTTTTCTTCTTCGGGAAGAAGGTCCACATCGACGAAATTATACGGGATGTTCCGGCTCTCGAAAAAGCGCTTGGCCATCTTGCAGAAGGGGCAGGTACTCAGGGCATAGAGCATAACGGATTTCACAGTCTCACTCCTCCCTTTTCCGGTTATACTTCAAAACCCTAAGGCGTGAGAATTTATTCGGCACACCGCCAGGAAAATCCGCAGGGCCGGACAAAAGCGTTCTCGAAGAGCTCGGCCTCTGGAAGGAATATCGGGAACTTGTAAAACCGGGAGGGCATCTTCTATAATGTCTCTGGAGACGAAAACGGAGAGGTGGCTGAGTGGACGAAGGCGCCCGCCTGGAGAGCGGGTAGGCAGGGGTTGAGCCTGCCTCGTGGGTTCGAATCCCACCCTCTCCGCCAGATTTGCCTCTAATCGTGCTAGGCGGGGAGTTAGCGGTGCCCTGTACCTGCAATCCGCTACAGCAGGGCTGAATTCCGGCATGAGGTCCTTCCTTTCAGCCCCGGTCGGGGAAACGGGGTGTTGAGGGCTGGGTCCTGCGCGACGAATCCTCGCTAACCCCGCCAGGCCCGGGAGGGAGCAACGGTACGCGAGGCTCTTCGGGTGCCGCAGGGGTGCCTGGCCGGAGCTACCGGCCTTGATACGGCCTGGGAGGAAGCGATCGAGTGACGGTGCACGATTAGAGGCAATTTTGTGGCTTTCTTCAAGAGGTGGAACGTTGTCGTACCTTGCGCTGTACCGGAAGTGGAGACCGTACCGTTTTGAGGACATCGCCGGACAGGACACCGTCATCCAGGTCCTCCTGAATGCCCTGAAATCTCAGCGCATCCCCCATGCTTTCCTCTTTTCCGGTCCCCGGGGTGTGGGGAAAACCACCACCGCCCGGGTACTCGCTATGGCGCTGAACTGCCGCGAGGGAGTGACACCGGCTCCCTGCGGGGTCTGTAACTCGTGCCTTGCTATCCGTCAGGGTCGGGCCCTGGACGTTGTGGAGATTGACGCCGCCTCGCATCGTGGAATTGATGAAATTCGGGAGCTCCGGGAAAACGTCAAGTATGTTCCGCTTGAGTCCCGTTTCAAGGTCTACATCATTGACGAAGTGCACATGCTCACCCCGGAAGCCTTCAACGCCCTTTTGAAGACTCTTGAGGAGCCACCGGGACATGTTGTGTTCATCCTCGCCACCACGGACCCGAGGCGACTTCCGGAAACCATCCTCTCAAGGTGTGTACGTCTTTTCTTTAACCCCATTCCCCATGAGGTCATCGTGGAACAGCTTCGAAGAATCGCCGCTTCGGAGGAGGTCTCAATCGAGGAGGATGTGCTCCACCTCATTGCCCGAAAGGCGGAGGGGTCTCTCCGGGATGCGGAAAGCCTTCTGGAGCAGCTTCTTGCCTTTGGTGAAAAGGTAATTCCTCTCTCCCTTGCGGTCAGGGTGCTCCGGGATGTGGAGGCCAGGGACCTTGACGCCTTTTTCACCCTTTTGCGCAAGAAAGACCTGGGGAAGGCTCTTGTGACCCTGGAGGAGTGGCTTTCCCGTGGTCTTGGTCCAGAGGATATCGTGGCGAGTCTTGTGCAGTACTTCCGGGACCTTTTCGTAGTGGCCTCCTCGACGTACCACGCTCTTTTTGGGATTTCCCAGTCCCGCTGGAGTGACCTGAAAGCGCTGGCCGAGCCCTTCGACCCCCGGGTGTTCGGAACCGTTCTCAACCGGTTGCGTGTTCTTGAGGGGGATCTGCGCCGCCTCCCCCATGCTCGCGTTTTGCTTGAAGTTGCTCTCCTTGATATAATGGAATGCTTAGGACAAAAAGTAGAGGAGGAGCAACCGGAGGCGCCTGGAACTGCTCCTTCCCGAAGGGATTTCTGGCAGGAGGTGCTCCAGGAGGTCAAGCGCTCGAAGATTTCGCTCTATGCCTTCCTGCAGCTTGCCGAGGTTCGCTTTGAGGAGCCCTCGCGCCTTGTGATCGCCTTTGGGCCAGACTGTCAGTTCCATAAAGAAAGCGTGGAGCGCCGGGAGAATCTGGAAATCCTTGAAAAAGCGCTTTTGCGTGTGCGCGGAGAGAAGTGTCGGATTGAGTGTGTGCTCCAGGGAGAGAGAAAAACGGAAACTCGGGAAGCTCTGGTTGCCGAAATCCCCAGGAAAGCGGAGCCGGTGCGGGAACGATTGCGGGAGGGGAATTCTCCTCTTCCGGAAATCCTGAATCTCTTCTCGGGAACCGTGGTGCACTACGTCCCGAATGAGCAGCCAAAGGGCAGGTGGGAAGATGCAGAACTGGAAAAACCTGATGAGGGAAGCCCAGAAGATGCAGGCTAAGATTGCCAGGATGCAGGAAGAGCTCCGGCAAAAAACGGTGGAAGCTACAAGTGGCGGGGGCATGGTCAGGGTCATCTGCAACGGTCAGCAGGAAGTCTTAAGCGTCGTCATCGACCCTGAGCTTCTGGAGGAGAAGGATGTCGAGATGCTCCAGGACCTGATTCTCGTTGCGGTGAACGAGGCGTTGAATCGGTCCCGGGAGCTCGCCCAGGAAGAGCTGGCCAAAATCACCGGCGGCCTCAACATTCCGGGCTTATAGAAGGTGGAAGGGGTGCAGGACGCCTATCCTGAATCACTGGACCGGGTCATTCGCGCGTTTTCGCGATTGCCCGGAATCGGACCAAAAACTGCCCAGCGTCTCGCTTTCTACCTCGTGAAATCCCCTTCGGGGGAACTTGAGGAACTCCTCCGAGCTCTTGAGGATATGCGGAGGAAGATTCGCTTCTGCAAGCGGTGTGGTTTCTTCAGCGAGGAAGACCTCTGCCGAATCTGCCAGGACGCTTCCCGGGATGCCCATATCCTTTGTGTCGTGGAGCGACCCCAGGATGTTTTTGCCCTGGAGCGGGCGGGATTCCGAGGGCGGTACCATGTTCTGCAGGGGGTCCTCTCACCCCTTTCAGGGATCGGTCCTGAGGACATCCGTATCCCTCAGCTCTTTGAGCGAATCCAAAAGGAGTACATCGAGGAGGTGATTCTGGCACTGAACCCATCAGTTGACGGGGAAGCTACAGCACTCTTTCTGGCTCAAAAACTCAGTGCTTTTCCGGTGAAGGTGACCCTGATTGCCCGGGGATTGCCCTCGGGTGGAGACCTTGAGTTTGCCGACGAGGTGACGCTGGCACAGGCGCTTGAGGGGAGACGAGAAATTCGCATGACTCCAGGAAAGGAGGCTTCGTAACCTTGGAAAAACCCCTGGAAATTCGATGGCATGGCCGGGGAGGGCAGGGAGTCGTCACTGCCTCTCGCATCCTTGCCGATGCCCTGCTGCGGGAAGGGAAGTACTTCCAGGCTTTCCCCGAGTACGGTCCTGAACGGATGGGTGCTCCAGTGAAGGCGTACAACCGGGTGAGCAGCACCCCGATTCGCATTCACTCGGGAGTAACGAATCCTGAGATGGTCGTGGTGGTGGACCCCACGCTTCTTGGAGCGGTGGATGTCCTTGAGGGCCTTGCCGAAAACGGAACGGTGGTGGCCAATTTCCCCGGGACCCCGGCGGATTTGCGGAATCTCCTCCATTTTCCTTCTGGAACGGTTGTGGTGGTGGACGCTTCCCGGATTTCTCGGGAAATCCTCGGACGGGTGGTGGTGAACACTCCGATTCTCGGGGCGCTCTGCCGGGTTCTGCCGGAAGTGAAGCTCGAGAACGTCCTCGAAGCGGTGAAGGCGCAGTTTGGCGAGAAACTCCGGGCAGAGGTGGTGGAGAAAAACCTTGCCTGTTTACGGAGAGCGTATGAGGAGGCGCAGATAGGATGAGCAAGCTCAAGAGCTGGAAGGAATTACCCCTGGGTGGGCTTATTCTTGAAGCTGGGAATGCCCGAACCTACAAAACCGGTGACTGGAGGACCGAGAGACCCCAGGTGGACAAGGCAAAATGCATCAACTGTTTCTTCTGCTGGGCGTACTGCCCCGACGCTTCGGTGATCGTCGATGCCGACCGGGGGACGATGGAGGGCTTTGATTACGACCACTGCAAGGGCTGTGGCATCTGTGCGAGCGTTTGCCCCAAGCAGGCGATCACCATGATTCCGGAACGATAGAAAGCGAGGGAGGTTCAGTGAGTAAGGTCCTTGGTTTGAATGGGAATGCCGCGGCGGCTCACGCCATGCGCCAGATTAACCCCCATGTCGTTGCCGCCTATCCCATCACCCCGCAAACGGACTGCGTGGAACGCTTTGCCGAGTTCGTCAGCGAAGGTCTTGTGGACACCGAATTCGTGACGGTGGAGAGCGAGCACAGTGCGCTGAGCGCCTGCATTGGTGCGGCGGCGGCTGGTGGCCGGGTGATGACGGCGACGTCCTCTCAGGGGCTGGCCCTCATGTGGGAAATGCTCTACATCGCTGCCAGCATGCGCCTGCCCATCGTCATGATGGTCGTGAACCGGGCACTTTCAGGGAACATCAACATCCACTGCGACCACTCCGATACCATGGGAGCCCGGGATGCGGGGTGGATTCAGCTCTTTTCGGAAAACGCCCAGGAAGTGTACGATAACATGATTCAGGCGGTGAGGATTGCAGAAGACATGAGGGTCCGGCTCCCGGTGATGGTCACCCAGGATGGGTTCATCATCAGCCACGCCGTGGAACGGGTGGAGTTGCTTGACGACGATGCGGTGAAGAACTTCGTGGGTCCGTACAGGCCACTGTACCCGCTCCTTGACGTTCGCAATCCGGTCACCTATGGCCCTCTGGACCTTTTCGATTACTACTTCGAGCACAAACGCTCCGAAATCGAGGCCATTGACAACTGCCTTCCGGTCATCGAGGAGGTCGGGAAGGAATTCGGGAAGCTCTCCGGGAGGTCCTATGGGCTTCTTGAGGAGTACCGGCTCGAGGATGCGGAGTACACGGTGGTGGCTTTGGGTTCAACCTGCGGCACCGCCAAAGAGGCGGTGGACCGGTTGCGGGACCGGGGGAAGAAGGTCGGGCTTTTGAAAATCCGCTGTTTCCGGCCGTTCCCCAAAGACGAAGTCATCCGTGCTCTGGCGCCGCGAAAGGGCGTTGCGGTCCTGGATCGTTCGGTCGTCTTTGGTGGTTTTGGTGGACCGGTGTTCACCGAAATCCGCTCTGCCCTTTACGACCTCCCATCCCGACCGCTGGTCATCGACTTCTACTACGGCCTTGGAGGGCGGGACGTCTATGTCGAGGACATCGAGAAAGCCTTCGCCCGCATTGAAGAGGTTGTTCGGGCAGGACGGGTGGAGAAACACATTGACTATCTCGGCTTGAGGGAGTAGGAGGGTGACGACCATGCCAACCCTGAAGGAACTTGCGAAGCGACCGGAACGGCTCACCCCGGGACACCGACTCTGTGCAGGATGTGGAGCACCCATTGCAGTACGTCTCATCCTTGCGGCGGCGGACAAGCCGGTGGTGGCGGCGAACGCCACGGGGTGCCTGGAAGTTTCAACGACCATTTTCCCCTATACCGCCTGGAACATTCCCTGGATTCACAGCGCCTTTGAGAACGCGGCGGCCACCATTGCTGGCGTTGAGAGCATGTACCGGGCCAAGCGCAAGAGAGGGGAGATTGAGGAGGAAATCTACTTTGTCGCCTTTGGAGGGGACGGAGGAACCTACGACATCGGGCTTCAGGCGCTTTCTGGGGCCTTGGAGCGAGGGCACCGTTTCCTCTACGTTTGCTACAATAACGAAGCCTACATGAATACGGGTATCCAGCGCTCCAGTGCCACACCTCTTGGGGCCTGGACGACCACAAGCCCCGTGGGAAGGGTGCTCCCGGGGAAGACCCAGTGGCGGAAGAACCTCACCGAAATCGTCGCTGCTCACGGCATTCCCTACGTTGCTCAGTCTGTAGCTTCGAACTGGCGGGATCTTGTCGCCAAGGCGGAGAAGGCGTTCCGCACCGACGGACCGTCGTTCATCAACGTCCTTGCCTCGTGCAACCGGGGCTGGCGCCATGAACCCTCAGAGACCTTAAAGATTATGCAGCTTGCAGTGGACTGCTGTGTCTGGCCACTGTATGAAGTGGAAAACGGAGTGTACCGGCTCACGTATAAGCCCAAGGAGAAAAAGCCGGTGGAAGAGTGGTTGAGAGTTCAAGGGAGGTTCCGTCACCTCCTGGCACCGGAGAACCGTCACCTCGTTGAGGCTTTCCAGCGCTACATCGATGAGGAGTGGGAACGCCTCCTGAAAAGGTGCGGGGAGGCGTGAAGAGAAAGGGGTGGGGTGTTCCCACCCCTTTTTGCGTTTTTTCCCAGAAAACTCCTGCGTCCTCGAATGCCCCCTGTGATGTGAACCAACAAGGGCTTGACAGAAGGAGTCGCGGTGTGATATATTGACATCGATGACATCACAGGGTGCGGGATGCCCAATGTCGTCACAGGCGAGGGGAAGAAGGGCTTTCAGGTTCATCCTTCCAGCTTTGCTGTGCATGCTTTTTGTCCACGTCATCCCCATTTTCTGGGGTGCCTACATCGCCTTCATCGACCTCGATATCTACACCATTACCCGGTGGATGCAAGCGCCCTTTGTGGGGTTGCGCAATTTCTTCACGGTGTTCTCTCCCGCAACCGACGTGGGCGTCCGGTACCTGCGCTCTATCTGGAATGTGGTGTACTTTGGCCTTGTCACCATCCCTGCAGGGTATCTCATCGGCCTTCTTGTGGCGCTGCTCCTCAACCGGAAATTCTTCGGTCGGACGCTGGTGCGAGGACTGATCCTTCTGCCGTACATCACCCCGGATTCCGTGGCCTACAACGTCTGGCGGTTCATTTTCCAGGCTCGCATCGGTATCGTCAACAAGTACCTTCTCGCTCTGGGTCTCATCAAAGAGCCGATTATCTGGCTTGTGGGGGACCGGGCTATTTACGCTGTGATGATTGCGAGTGTCTGGAAGGGCTGGCCTTTTGCCTGCCTCGTCCTCCTTGCCGGGTTGCAGAGCATCCCTCAGGAGCTCTATGAGGCGGCGAAAATCGACGGTGCGTCTTCTTTTGGGCTTTTCCGTTTTGTGACCTTTCCCATGCTTCGTCCGGTGAGTGCCACACTACTTTTGCTTTCGGCCATCTGGAACTTCCATGCCTTCAACCAGTTCTACATCCTTCTTGGAGCCGATCCGGGAAAGGCTCACGTACCCTCGACGTTCATCCTCCAGGAAGCCTTCACCAACTTCCATTTTGGTCAAGGTGCGGCGATGTCCGTGTTCCTCACGGTGGTGGTGCTCTTGATGACCGTGGTCATTCTCCGGGTTCGGAGAAGGGGTGAGGAGTGGTGAGGCGCACCCTCCGGGGTATTCTGGGCAGAGTACTCTTTGGTCTGGCGATTTTCCTCGTGCTCGCCGGCGTTCTCATCCCTTACCTCTGGATGGTCTCGGGATCCTTCAAGACCACCCTTGAGATTCAGTCAGCCGATGTTCTGAAGCCGGAGCTTTCGCCCCGCTGGTTTCCCCGGAAGTTCACCTGGGAGAACTACCTTCGGGTGAACCGGACGGTCCGGATGCTCGATTACTTCAGAAACAGCATCATCATCAGCGTGGGGACGATGGTGTTTTCGGTGGGCATCAGCCTCTTTGCCGCCTATGCGCTCTCGCGCTTTGCCTTCTCCTGGAAAAGGACGTATACCCTTGCGGTGCTCTCCACGCAGATGTTCCCGGGGATATCCTTCCTCATTCCGTATTTCATGATGTTCGTCCTCATCAAGCATTACCTCGGGCTCCCCATGCAGAACACCTACTGGGGGATGATTTTCACCTACACGTCTTTCGCCCTGCCTTTCTCCATCCTCATGTTGCGGAACTTCCTGGACTCCATCCCCCGGGAAATTGACGAGCAGGCCCAGATTGATGGGTGTACCCCTACGGGAGCGCTTTTCCGGGTTATCCTGCCCCTTGCAAAACCTGGCATCGCCGCCGTGGGGATTTACTCCTTCATCATGGCCTGGAACGAGGTGCTCTTTGCCACCGTTTTGACCGGCCGGGAGACGAAAACCGTTGCGTTGGGGCTTCTCGAGTACATCACGGCGCAGCAGGCCCGCTGGGCGGGCATGATGGCTGCCTGTATCCTTGTTTCCATTCCTGTGCTTGTCCTGTTCAGCCTCATGCAGCGGTACATCATTGAAGGACTTGTGGCGGGAGCGACCAAAGGGTAAAGGGGGTGAGAGGCAGAGTCTAGTCTGAGGATGGAAACCTTCGGACGCTCTCCACGACTCGATAAGAACGAAAGGAGGAGGGAGCAATGCGCAGGTCGTGGGTACTTGTGATGGTTTTTCTCTGGGTGACGTTGACATCGGTGACAGCCATGGGGAAGGGCGCGATCACTTTCTGGCTCATGCCCAATGCCCCGGATGAAACGCACATTCCCTGGCTTGAGGAAAAGGCCAGAGAGTTCGAAACCCAGACCGGGTACAAGGTCAACTTCGAGGTCATCGGCTGGGGAGAGGCGTGGCAGAAGATTTCCGTTGCTCTGGCGTCGCAGACTGGACCCGATGTCTTCCAGGTTGGTACCACCTGGAATCCCCAGTTTGCAGCTACTGGAGGGCTTGAGAAGCTCGACCTTGCCGAGTTCGGTAGTGCCGAGGCCTTCATGAAGGCCAACTACGTCTCCACCACCTACAAGGGTGAAAGCTACGGTGTGCCCTGGTTTGCCGAAACCCGCTGCCTCTTCTACAACAAGGACATGTTTGCCAAGGCAGGGGTACAGCCTCCAGCAACGTACGACGAGCTCAAAGCGGTGGGGAAGAAAATCGTGGAGACCTTCGGCGAGGGTTCGGCCATCGCCATTGCCGGAACGAACGCCTGGGACCTCCTACACAACTGGGCCATTGTGCTCTGGGCTTACGGTGGCGATCTCCTCACCCCTGACAACAAACAGGCGGCTTTCAATGGTGAGGCGGGAATTACGGCCATGAAGTGGTATGCCAGCCTCATCCTTGATGGCCTTGCTGCCAAAGCCTGTGCAGAGTACAACCAGCCCCAGGCCGACGCTGCGTTCATCAACGGCAATGTGGCCATGTGCTTCATGGGTCCCTGGAATATTGCTGGCATCGAGCAGGAGAACCCCGATCTCCCCTATGATGTGGTGGAACCCCCGGCCGGTCCGGTGAAGCGGGCTTCCTTCTCAGGGGGGAGCAACCTCGTCATCCTTAAGGGGAGCCCTAACAAAGACGCAGCGAAGGAATGGATCAAATTCCTCCTCACCAAGGAGAACCTTGTGGACTACACCAAGAACCTCTCCCACATGCTCCCGGCAAAAATCGAGGCCTTTGAGGATCCCTACTACGACACCGGTGTGTGGCAGGTTTTCAAGAAGACCCTGGGGTACGCCACGGCCTATCCACCTCTTGCAGTATGGGGAGACATTGAGAATGCCGTGGTCCGGGAGTTCCGGAATATCCTCACTGCCGTGGCCAGTGGCCAGTACTCCGAGGACACGGTGAAGCTCTACCTCGACCAAGCTGCCGAGAAGGTGAACGAGGCCCTCGCCAGGGAACGGTGACCGGTAAAACGAGAGGGGGTGGGTACCCACCCCCTCTTGATCCTGTGGCCAGGTTGGAGGGGTTCCGCAGGGTGGGCAGGTATCTGGGAATCCGGTGTGGGGCAAAAGTCTGGAACGCGCTGGAGGCCAGACCTGCCGGAGATACGGAACGGGCCTAGCGCTCCTGAGACCGGCAAAACATTCTGAGGAGAAGACAGAAGAGGAGAGGGAATATGGCAACACTGTACGATGTGGCGAAACTTGCAGGAGTGTCTCCGAAGACTGTTTCCCGGGTTCTCAACGAGAGCCATCTGGTGGCGGAGGAGACGCGGAAGCGCGTCTGGGAGGCCATCCGGAAGCTCGATTACCATCCCAACGTCATGGCCTCCTCGCTGAAGAAGAAACGTTCCAACACCGTTGGGTTTGTCGTTCCTTACGGGTCTGACTTCGTCTTCCACGACCTCAACATGATGGAGCAACTTCGGGGAGTGCACGATGCGGTGACTCAGGAAGGGTACAACCTCCTCGTTTCCGTTCCGCTCAGCAAGAAAGACTCCCATCAGGAAGCCATGAGGCTTCTGAAAAAGCGCAGCGTCGATGGCGTGATTCTCTACCCCTCGGCGGGAATCGACCCCATCATTACGGAGTTTGATGCCAAGTCCCTGCGTTACGTGACCCTGGGGATGTACTCGGATCGTCAGGAAACGAACTTCGTGGAGATCAACGTCTTCCCCGGGGCCTATCTTGCCACGCAGTTCCTCCTCGCCCAGGGGCATCAGGTGATTGGCCTCATCACAAGGCCGAAGAGCTTTTTCAATTATCCGAAAGAAGACCTCTACGTCCAGGGGTACCGGAAGGCTCTCAAAGAGGCGGGGGTGGAGTTTCGCTCTGAGCTTGTGCGGGAAGGGGATTTTACCTTTGAGGGAGGATACAGGGAATGCCTTCTTTTGAAGCGGACACACCCCGAGATGACCGCGCTCATCTGTGCCAGCGATCCGATGGCCTACGGAGCCATTCGGGCCCTGGAATCCCTTGGGCTCCGGGTTGGGAAAGACGTGGAGGTCGTTGCAGGAGATAACCTCCCCCTCACGCAGAAGCTCTTTCCCTTCCTTTCTGCCATCACCAACCCCTCCTATGAGCAGGGTTTCCAGGCTGCCAAAATGCTCATTGCCATCATCCAGGATGGGCAGGACCTTCCGGGGATTTTCCTGGATACCGGTTTCGTCGTCCGGGGGTATTCCCGGGAAGC
Organism: Candidatus Caldatribacterium sp.; assembly: GCA_028275365.1. Lineage (GTDB taxonomy): Bacteria > Atribacterota > Atribacteria > Atribacterales > Caldatribacteriaceae > Caldatribacterium. The sequence continues at coordinate 16,055 of JAPWUU010000007.1, read as the reverse complement.
ATAACGGAGTGGATGGGGTGTTCTTCTGCCATCGCCAGGTCCTGAATCCTCATATCGCTCACGTTTTCACGAACTGGTTCACCGACGCTGCCCGCCTTTCGCCGTAGAGAGGCCTGCGTACCCAGAGATCCGCTGCGGGGTAAATAATAGAGCCTCAGAACTTCACGCATGATGGAGTCTGACGATTCTCCCACGGAACTTGTCCAGAGGAAAAACCCCGTCAAGACCAGCAGTCTTAAGGGAAAAGGGAAGAACACGAGAAAAAACGCTACAGAAAGCGGAATTCAGAAGATTCTGGAGCCGGCGATCCGACTTGAACGGACAACCTGCGGATTACGATTCCGCTGCTCTGCCATTGAGCTACACCGGCTCCAGAAATATTGTAGCGAAGCACCTTCTGGCAGTCAAGGTTGTGTATAGGTCCACATCATGTGGGACATCCGGAAAGCCCGGGTTCCCGTACCTTTTGGGGAGAGCGCAAATCGACTCCTACAGTGTGCGGGGTGCCCTTTTTTCAAGCCGGTTTCGCAGGACTATGGAGAGGGCGTTGAGGCTTAAGGTGACGGCTAAAAGCACGATGATTCCCGCGGCGGCGTTGGCGTGGAAGGCTTTTTGGGGGCGGGAAACCCAGTTGAAAATCTGGATGGGCAGGGTGGTGAAGGGAGAAAGGACACCCCGGGGGAGGAAAGCGACGTAGGTCAGCGCCCCGATCATGATGAGCGGTGCGGCTTCACCGATGGCTCTGGAGACCGTAAGGATGATCCCGGTGAGGATTCCAGGGAAAGCAACGGGGAGAATCTGGTCCTTGAGGGCCTGCCATCGGGTAGCCCCGAGGGCCAGGGCAGCTTCCCAGAGTGATTGAGGAACGGTTCGCAAACTCTCCCGGGCGGAGACGATGACGATGGGGAGGACAAGGAGAGCAAGGGTCAGGGCTCCCGTGAGGAGACTCCGTCCAAGCTGCAGGACACGGGCGAAGAGCTCAAGGCCGAGCATGCCGTAGATGATGGAGGGGACACCTCCTAAGGTGGCGATGCTCGCCTCGATGGCGGCACTCAGGCGATTCTTGGGGGCATACACCTCAAGGTACACGGCGCTCCCCACCCCCAAGGGAATGGCAAAGAGAGTAGTCAGCACGGTGACGTAGATACTCCCCACCATGGCGGGAAGAATGCCGGCCTCTTCGGGCTTGCGGGAAGGGAAGCTCGTGAGGAATTTCAGGTTCAGGCGGGGAAGGCCATCCAGAAAGGCATCGATGATCAAGGTGAAGAGCACAACGAGGGAAAAAAGGAGCGCTAGAGTCGCAAGAACCAGGAACACCTTTTCCTTCTGCCTTTTCCGAACAAGGAGCATATCTGTACCCAAGGCGCTTTTCACTGGTACACCTCCCGGAATCGCTGGCGGAGTCTTCGGGCAATGAGGTTGAGGAAGAACGTGAAGAGGAAGAGCACAAGGCCCACGGCGAAAATCGTCTGGTACTCGAGGGTCCCGGCGGGAACATCACCCAGGCTCACCGTGGCGATGAAGGCAGTCATGGTCATGACGGGGACAAGAGGATTGAGGGTGAGCTGGGGCATAGAACCGGCGGCGATGGTGACGAGCATGGTTTCTCCAATGGCTCGGGACAGAGCAAGGATGAACGAAGCAGTGACGCCCGAGAACGCCGCAGGGAAAACGATTTTTGTGGCGACCTCAAACTTCGTTGAGCCTAAGGCGTACCCGGCCTCCCGGAGGCTTTGGGGGACAGCGTGCATGGCGTCCTCGCTGAGAGAAGACACCAGGGGCAAAATCATGATGCCCATGACGATTCCGGGGGAGAGGGCGTTGAACCCGGCAAGAGAAGGGATAACCCTCTTGAGGAGGGGGGTGACGAAAAGCAGGGCAAAATACCCATAGACCACGGTGGGGACTCCTGCCAGGACCTCGAGGATGGGTTTGCAGATGTTCCTTGTTCTTGGGGTAGCATATTCGCTGAGGAAAATGGCAATGAGAATTCCCAGGGGTGCGGCAACGAGAACGGCAATGCTTGTAGTGAGGAACGTTCCGCAAAGAAGCGGCAGGATGCCGAAGTGTTTCTCATAGAAAAGTGGGGTCCACTGGGTGTCAGTGAGAAAGGAGAGTACATTGACTTTCCGGAAGAACAAAAAAGATTCGAAAAAGAGCATTCCGATGATACCCAGGGTGGTGAAAATGGCCACAAGACTGAAGACGAAAAAGAGATGTCGGACAAAAGCCTCTTCTTTTTTGGCTCGCCGCAATACCCGCTGTGTTTCCTTCACAGGACCTCACCCACTTTGCTGGCCCGCTTCGTAGGAAGCGGGCCAGCTCCTCTTCTACTGCGCTTCTTTTTTCAGGAGTTCCTCTATGGAGACTCCCACCGTGGCGCCGTGCCCTCCAAAGACCGAGCCGGTGACACGTTTTCTGAAACGCTCAAGGGCGAGTTCGTAGGCTTTCTCCGGGAGAGGAACGTAACCGACTTCTTCCACGAGGTCTTTGGCATGCTCGAGGTAGAAGGTGATGAACTTCTCAACCTCGTCACGATCGGCACTTTTCCGATTGACGTAGATGAAGAGAGGTCGGCTCAGGGGTTTGTACGTCCCATTCTTGACGTTCTCCGGTGTAGGGGCCATGGGACCCTGGCCACTGTCAATGGGAACGGCTTTCAGGATATCCTGATTCCCAAGGTAGTACGCAAGGCCAAAGTACCCCAGAGCGTACTCATCCTGGGCAACTCCCTGGACCAGGACGTTGTCGTCCTCGCTGGCCACATAATCACCCCGGCTTTTCCTTGCCTCGCCAACAATGGCCTCGGTAAAGTACTCAAAGGTTCCAGAATCTACCCCAGGACCAAAGAGGGTGATAGGTTTTTCTGGCCACCCAGGACGGATGTCGCTCCAGCGAATCTGTTTTCCCTGGGCTTCGGGTTCCCAGATTTTCTTGAGCTCTTCCACGGTGAGGTAGTCCACCCAGGTGTTTTTGGGGTTCACCACTACGGCAATACCATCGAAAGCAACGGGGAGCTCGATGAACTCAATGCTGTTCTGCTGGCAGGCCTCGATTTCCGAGGCTTTGATAGGACGGGAAGCGTCGTTGATGTCCGTTTCTCCCCGGACAAACCGCTTGAAGCCGCCGCCGGTACCGGAAATCCCCACCGTGACTTTGACATCCTGGTACACCTTCTGGAATTCCTCGGCCACGGCTTCGGTGATGGGGTAGACGGTGCTTGAACCGTCAACGGCGATGATTTTCTCCGCAGCCAGAGCACCAGAAGAGATAAGCAGGGCACAGGCAAAAAGACCCAAGACCAGGAACTGCCTCACTTTCACTTCGCTCACTCCTTTCTCGGTTCTCCCTCCATTATGAGAGCCGAAAAACACACGAGGGCAAAACGCAGGTTAAAGTTTTGTTAAAAGTCTGTAATATCCCTGTGTCGAGGAACGTACTCCCTATTCTGGCTTATCCTGGAAAGGTTACTGATGTGTGCTGTGCCCTGTTCTTTCCTCGTCTGTGCCGAAAGTAGAGCTTTCCCCCTGCTCAAGCCTTGGAAATGGTCCCTGGGGGAGGGAGAGTCGTCCTTCGTTTTGTGAACATCTTGCTCGAGTTTTTCTGAGAGAGCTGTCCGTCTCCAGGACTCTGCGACATCTTTTGGGCCAGTACAAAAATTTTTTCCGTTGAATTCTTGATTTTTTCTTGTTTTAGAATTAATCTTAAACTGTACAAAGTACAGGGAGGTGAGGATCGTCGGATTCGTTGAAGACCTGAAAGAGCTTCTGCGGTCCCGGGGCGTGCGTCCCTCGTACGTGCGGTTGAAGGTACTGCAGTACCTCCTTACGGAAAAGACTCACCCCACGGCCGAGGAAATATACCGGGCTTTGGTTTCCGAGATTCCCACGCTTTCTCGGGCTTCGGTCTACAACGCCCTTGCAGTGCTTTCTGAGGCTGGGATCGTTCAGGCTCTCACCATTGAGCGCCATGAAAGTCGATATGACGCAAAAGTCGGAGAACACGGGCATTTCCAGTGTGAAGTGTGTGGGAGGTTGTACGATTTCACCGTGGATTTTGGGTCCCTGCGCCACGAAGCGCTTGAGGGTTTTCTGGTGAAAAGGCGAGACCTGTACTTTCGGGGAATCTGCCCCGAATGTCAGAAAGGAGGAGAATCTCATGGAAAATCTGGGTAGAATGCCACTTCTTGGTGAGCGGTTTCCCGAGATGGAAGTCAAAACCACCCACGGGATGAAGAAACTCCCCAACGATTACGCCGGGAAATGGTTTGTGCTCTTCAGCCATCCTGGAGACTTCACTCCGGTGTGCACCACCGAATTCGTGGCCTTCGCCAAAAAGGCCGAAGCGTTCCGGGCCCTGAACGCCGAGCTCATCGGGCTTTCCGTAGACCAGGTCTTTGCCCACATCAAGTGGACGGAGTGGATTCGGGAGAAACTCGGTGTGCCCATTCCCTTCCCGGTCATTGCCGATGAGCTTGGACGTGTGGCCCAGACTCTCGGGATGATCCACCCTGGGAAAGGGACGAATACCGTCCGGGCGGTGTTCATCGTGGACGATAAAGGCATCCTCCGGCTCGTCATGTACTACCCGCAGGAAGTCGGACGAAGCGTTGACGAAGTTCTTCGAGCCCTGAAGGCGCTTCAGGTCTCCGATGCCCATAAGGTGGCTCTTCCTGAGAACTGGCCAAACAATGAACTCCTCGGGGACAAGGTTATCGTTCCGCCGGCAGGAACAGAAGACCTTGCCCGGGAACGCCTGGAAGCGGCCAGAAGAGGAGAGCTTGAGTGCTTCGACTGGTGGTTCTGCTATAGGAAACTGTAAAAAGGGGGTTCATGATGGCGCGTGTGGCGCGGGAAATGGTGGAGAAAACAGGTATCAACGTGGATCAGCTTGTGGAGCTTCTTGTGAAGAATGCCGCAGCAGAATTGACCACGTATTACTACTATACCATTCTGCGGTGCAATCTCATCGGCCTTGATGGTGAGACCATTAAGGAAATCGCAGAGGTTGCCCGCATTGAGGACCGCAATCACTTCGAGGCACTGGTCCCGAGAATTTACGAACTCGGTGGATCGCTCCCAAAGGACATGAAGGCATTCCACGACATTTCGGGCTGTCCTCCGGCGTACCTTCCGGCGAAAATCGAGACCGTTGAGGATATCCTCAAGGTGCTCGTTGAGGCGGAACGCTGTGCGGTCCGCCAGTACACCTATATCTGCAACCTCACCGCTGGAAAAGACCACCGCACGTACGACCTGGCGCTCTCCATTCTCCATGAGGAGATTGAGCACGAATCCTGGTTTTCGGAGTCCCTGGGGGAGGGTCCTTCAGGCCACTTCATGCGGCGAGGGGAAACCTCTCCCTTTGTGTCCAAGTTCCTGAAGTGAAACACGGGGGCCGACAAGGCCCCCTTTTGAGTTCTTCCCATGAAGCGGTTCACCTGCGCTGAGCTTCGGTACTATGACGGAAAAGAGGGAAGGCCTGCGTACGTGGCCTTTGGAGGAAAGGTCTATGACCTTTCCTCGAGTTTCCTCTGGAGAGGGGGTCGTCACCAGGCGCTGCACAGCGCCGGGGAGGACCTCACCGAAGCACTGCGGGAAGCCCCTCATGGAGCAGAGCTTCTTGAGAGGTTCCCCGTGGTGGGGGAGCTTGTGGAGGAATAGGTTCTCCTTGCCCTCAAAGTGTCCTCAGGATATAATGGCCTCAGCATGGTACGATATGTCCTGAGGCGGTTGCTTTTTACTATTCCTGTTCTCTTCGGTGTTTCTCTTGTGGTCTTCCTTGTGGTGCGTCTGGCTCCGGGGGATCCGGCGAAGGTCATGGCAGGGGAACACGCCTCTTTGGAGTTCATTGAGGCGATGCGTGTCCGGTGGGGCCTGGACCGTCCTCTGTACGTTCAGTACGGTATCTGGCTTTCTCGTGTGCTCCGAGGGGATCTCGGGCTCTCCATCGCCACAAAGGCTCCCGTGCTCCAGGAGGTTCTGGAGCGTTTTCCTGCCACTCTCGAGCTCTCCCTTGTGGCCATGGTGTTCGCCACGGTTTTCGGGATGGCTGCGGGAATTCTCTCTGCGGTGCGGCAGTACTCGCTCTTCGATTACCTTGCCATGGTTGGGGCGCTCATCGGGATTTCGGTTCCGGTGTTCTGGCTTGGCCTCATGCTCATGCTCTTTTTTGGGCTCTCCCTTGACCTCTTGCCCATCTCGGGGCGCCTTGACCCCGGGATCACTCTTCGGACCATCACGGGGCTGTACCTCCTTGATGCGCTCCTGACCCGAAACGGCAAGGCTTTTGTGAATGCCCTTGCGCATCTTGTGCTCCCGGGGATTGCTCTTGGCACCATCCCCATGGCGCTCATCGCCCGCATGACCCGCTCGGCTATGCTCGAGGTCATCCGTCAGGATTTCATCCGTACGGAGCGAGCGAAAGGCCTTCCGGAGCGGCTGGTCATCTACCGCCATGCATTGCAGAATGCCCTCATCCCTATTGTGACGGTCATCGGTATGGAGTTTGGGTTGCTCCTTGGAGGGGCCATCCTCACCGAAACGATTTTCGCCTGGCCGGGCCTTGGGCGGTACACGGTAGATGCAGTGTACGCCAGAGACTACCCGGCCATCCAGGGGGCGGTACTCTTTATCGCCTGTGTCTTTGTGGTTGTGAACCTTGTGACGGATATTCTCTATGCCTATATCAATCCGAGGATACGGTACCGGTGAGAAGCATCGAGAGCATCGCTGAAGCCCTTCGTTTGCTGTGCCGGAATCGGGCTGCTCTCGTGGGCCTTGTCATCCTTGGGGTCTACGTTTTCGTTGCCCTTTTCCCTTGGCTTCTTGCCCCCAACGACCCCCTCAAACGCGACCTTGCGCTCCGGTACCGGCCAGGGTTCTGGGCAGGGAAGGAGTTCGCCCGTTTTCCTCTTGGGACCGATTACCTCGGGCGGTGTGTGCTCTCCCGTATTCTCTGGGGAACCAGGACTTCCCTTCTTGTCGGTGTAATCGCCGTGTCGATTTCTACAGGTCTTGGAATGTTCCTCGGGCTTCTTTCCGGGTATTTCGGCGGATGGGTGGATATGGTCCTCATGCGAGTGGTGGATGTGCTCTTCGCTTTCCCGAGCATTCTCCTTGCCATCACCATTATGGCCGCTTTAGGTCCGGGGCTTGAGAAGGCGATGATCGCCATAGGCATCGTCTACACTCCTCAGATGGCAAGGGTGGTCCGGAGCGTCACCCTGGTCATCCGGGAGATGGAGTTCATCGAGGCCGAACGGGCGCTTGGGGCGAGCCATGCCCGCATCATCTGGTACCACATCCTCCCGAACACCTTGCCCCCGGTTGTGGTGTACGCCACGCTGGGCGTGGCGGGGGCCATTCTCGATGCCGCCGCTTTGGGGTTTCTGGGGCTTGGAGCCATGCCACCAGCGCCCGAGTGGGGAGCCATGCTCTCGGGAAGTCACAAGGCCCTGACCTCGGGAGCCTGGTGGGCGGTGGCCTTTCCGGGGTTGGCCATTATGACGGCGGTTTTGGGGCTGAACCTCCTTGGGGACGGCATGCGGGACCTTCTTGATCCTCGCCTCCGGATGTAGCGATGGGGAAGGAACTGCTTGTGGTGGAGAATCTCAGAACCTATATCTTTACCCCCCGGGGAGTCATTCGGGCGGTCGACGGTGTGAGCTTCACCCTTGACGAGGAGGAAACCCTGGGTCTTGTGGGGGAGTCGGGGTGTGGCAAGAGCATGACGGCACTGTCCATCCTCAAGCTCTACCCGAAGCCCCAGGGGAGGATTGTGGAGGGAACAATCGAATTCGCCGGAGAGAGCCTTGTGGAAAAGAGCGAGAAGGAAATGCAGCGCATCCGGGGGAAGAGCATTTCCATGATTTTCCAGGAGCCCATGACCTCCCTGGACCCGGTGTTCCCCGTTGGGGAGGGCATCATCGAGGTGCTCATGGTGCACCAGGGGCTCTCACGAAGAGAGGCAAAGGAGAGGGCCATAGAGCTCCTCCGCATGGTTCGTATTCCAGAGCCGGAACGGCGCATCCATGCCTATCCCCATCAGCTCTCAGGAGGCATGCGCCAGCGGGTCATGATTGCCCAGGCGCTGGCATGTCGACCGAAACTCCTCATTGCCGATGAACCCACAACGGCCCTTGATGTCACGGTTCAGGCTCAGATTCTTGAGCTTATCAGGACGCTCAAGAAGGAAATGAAAACCGCTGTGCTCCTCATCACCCATGATCTTGGTGTTGTGGCCGAGCACTGTGAACGGGTTGCCGTCATGTACGCCGGGAAAATCGTGGAGAAGGCCAGTGTTCTGTCACTTTTTGCCCGACCTCTCCACCCCTATACCCGGGCCCTTCTTGGGGCCCTTCCCCGTGCCGAGAGCAAAAAGCAGCGTCTTGAAGTCATTCCCGGAACGGTTCCTGATTTGCTCTCCCCGCCTCCGGGTTGTCGTTTCCATCCTCGCTGCCAGAGGCGCATCGCTCTTTGTTTTGCGGAAGAGCCCCCGCTTCGGGAAGTGGAGAAGGGACACGAAGTGGCATGCCACCTCTTGTAGAAGTTGTGGATCTCAGGAAGCAGTTCGTTCTTTCCGGAAACCGGTGGGGGGAGAAGCTCACGGTTGACGCTGTAAGCGGAGTATCCCTGACGATTTTTCAGGGGGAGACCCTGGGGCTTGTGGGAGAAACGGGCTGTGGGAAGAGCACCCTTGCCCGGTGTATCCTTCGTCTTGTGGAACCGACGGGAGGGCGAGTGCTGTTTGAGGGGAAGGACATCCTGAGTCTTTCTTTACGGGATTTCCATCCCTATCGTCGTCGCATGCAGATGGTGTTCCAGGACCCCTTTGCTTCCCTGAATCCTCGGAAAACGGTGTTTGCCATTCTTGAGGAGCCGCTCATCATCCACGGAGAGCGCAATCTCAGGATCCGGAGGGAGAAGGTGGAGGCCATTGCCGAGCGCGTGGGACTTGACGTACGTCTTTTACGGAATTACCCCCATGAGTTCTCAGGAGGGCAGAGACAGCGCATCGGCATTGCTCGGGCACTCATCCTTGAGCCTGAGTTTGTGGTGTGCGACGAACCGGTGTCGGCTCTTGACGTCTCCATTCGGGCGCAGATTCTCAATTTGCTCTGCGACCTTCAGGAGAGCCTGCGCCTTTCGTACCTTTTCATTGCCCACGACCTGAGCGTTGTGCGGTACATCTCCCACCGGGTTGCCGTGATGTACCTGGGAAAAATCGTCGAGATTGCCCCTTGTGAGGAGCTGTTCGCCAATCCCCTTCATCCCTACACCCGGGCGCTCCTTGCCGCCCTTCCGGTTCCTGACCCTTCGCGTCCCTGGAAGCGCATGCTCCTTGAGGGCGATCCCCCAAGCCCTCTCCGTCCTCCCTCCGGATGCCGCTTCCATACCCGCTGCCCGGAACGGATGGACATCTGTGCGGTGTACCCGCCGGGAGCGTTCTTTCTCAACCCAGAGCATGTGGTGTTCTGCCATCTCTATGGAGGATGGGAAATGGTATAATGAGACCACGGAAAGGGAGGGGACATGGTCCTTCGGTTGCCACAGTTTCTCTCCCCCGTATCCTGGAAAGGAGGGTTCACAATGCGAAAGGTGTTGCTCCTTGTGGTCGGTGTGTTTCTCGTTTTGGGCGCGGGTTTTGTCTGGGCTTCGGAGCCGAGGTACGGTGGAACGCTCATCTACGGGAGTGCTGGGGACGCCACGCGCCTTGACCCGGCGGACGTAACGGACGGGATTTCCATCACCCGGACGGATGCGATGTTCGAAGGGCTTGTCCGGTATAAGCCCGGGACTACTGAAATCGAGCCATGGCTTGCCGAATCCTGGGAGGTTTCCGAGGACGGGCTCACTTTCACCTTCCACCTCCGCAAGGGGGTCAAGTTCCACGACGGTACCGACTTCAACGCCGACGCTGTGGTGTACTCCTTCAAGCGCCAGTTTGACCCCAATCATCCCTTCCATCAGTACGGGGAGTGGGCGTACTGGCAGTGGATGTTCAGCTACGTGAAGGATGTGGAGAAGGTCGACGACTACACGGTGCGCATCACCCTCTCTCAACCCAATGCCTCCTTCCTCACGAGCATGGCCATGTTCACCGTGGCGATTGTGAGCCCCACCGCCTGTGAGAAGTACAAGGGAGACTTCTTCAAAAACCCGGTGGGTACAGGGCCCTTCAAATTCGTGGAGTGGGTGAAGGATGACCACATGACGGTGGAGGCTTTTGAGGACTACTGGGGTGGACGTCCGTATCTTGACCGCATCATCTTCCGAGTCATTCCCGACCCTTCGGTGCGGCTTCTTGAGCTTGAGAAGGGTTCCATTCACTGCATGGAGTACCCGAACCCCGATGACCTTGAGCGGATTGCCAAAAACCCTGATCTTGTCCTCCTTGAGCTTCCCGGCATCAACGTTGGGTATCTCGCCATGAACATGGGGGAGGACACCCCCGGCTTCCAGAAACCCTTTGGGGACGTTCGGGTCCGGAGGGCCATAAACCACGCAATCAACAAAAAAGCCATCGTGGAGCACCTCTATAAGGGGACGGCGATCCCGGCGAAGAACCCCATCCCGCCCACCATGTGGGGGTACAACGATGATATAAAGGATTACGAGTACGACCCGGAGAAAGCGAAAGCACTCCTTGCTGAGGCGGGGTACCCCAACGGCTTTGAGACGACGCTCTGGGTCATGCCGGTTTCCCGCCCGTACATGTTCGATCCCCCGAAAATCGCTGAGGCCATCCAGGCAGACCTCGAAGAGGTGGGCATCCGAGCGAACATCTACACCGTGGAGTGGGGGACTTACCTCCAGGAGACTGAGGCAGGAAAGCACCCCATGTGCCTTCTCGGGTGGATTGGGGACAACGGTGACCCCGACAACTTCCTCTACGTGCTCCTTGACAAGGACAATGCCATTGTAGGGAGTGCCGGGAACGTGGCGTTTTACCGGAACGACGAGCTCCACGAAATTCTCATCAAAGCCCAGCAAACGTATGACCAGAAGGAGCGTGAGGCCCTCTACAGGAAGGCTCAGGAAATCATCCACAACGACGCCCCCTGGGTGCCTCTGGCGCACGCCAAGCTCCAGATGGTGTTCCGGAAAAACGTCAAAGGGTTTGTGCTCCATCCTCTGGACCGGAAGTACTTCCAGAGTGTGTGGCTTGAGGAGTAATCGAGAAGGCAGGGGTCCCCGAGAAACCCCGGGGCTCCTGCACCTGGAGGAATTCCTCGAGCGCCTTTTCCAGTGGTTTGCAAATAATCGGCGGGATCTTCCCTGGAGAGCTGAGTACTCTCCGTATCGGGTCTTCGTTGCGGAGGTGATGCTTGCTCAGACCCAGGTGCCTCGGGTTGTTCCCTACTACTGCCGCTTCCTTGAGCGTTTCCCCGACGTCTTCGCTTTAGCCTCGGCCTTGCGGGAAGAGGTGCTCCTTGCCTGGGAAGGCCTCGGGTACTACCGGAGGGCTCACCACCTCCATGAAGCGGCACAGAGGATTGTGGAGCATTTCCAGGGCCGTATCCCTGCAGATTTCAGAACTCTGCGGCGCCTTCCGGGCATCGGACCGTATATTGCCTCGGCCATCTTAGGCATAGGGTACAACTTGCCTGTGCTTGCGCTTGACACCAATGTGCGGCGTGTGCTCTCAAGGGTTTTCGGTGCTGGGGAAGATGTGGACCTCCGTGAGATAGGCAACCTCCTCATTGCCCGTGTGCCTTCCGGGAAAGCTCGTCATCTCAACGAGGCTCTGATGGATTTCGGGTCGCTGGTCTGCCTTTCCCGAAAACCTCGCTGTTCTCCGTGCCCTTTCCGGGAGTTCTGCGCCTTTGTGAAGGATGCGAGGAAGGAGCGTCGTGTCCGGCAACAGCGTGTCCTTCTTGAGATGTGCGTTGCGGTGTGCTGTGCGGGGGAAGAGGTACTCCTCACAAAGAGCGAAGGCAAACTCTTTCCGGGTCTCTGGGGACTGCCCTTCAGGGAGCAGGATGGGGAGGACCCCCGGGCGTGGCTTGACGCCCTTGGCAAGCGTTACGGTTTCTTGCCTCTGGCCTTGGAGGAATGTGGAGTGGTCGCCCATGCCTATACCCGGTACCGGGTGCGGGCGAGGGTCCTCAGGGTCTCCGGGAAAAGAACGGGTATGCTTTCAGAAGCAGCGTGGGTAGCCTTTCGTGAACTTTTCCAGTACCCTCTGCCTTCGCTCTTTCGGAAAGCTCTTGCGCTGGGGTGTCCTGAGGAATACCGGCCTTAGGTTCAGGTTTTCTTCCTGTAAAGGGGGTGAACCATGTGGAGAAAACCGTATTTTTCGTCTTCCGGGATGAAGAGATGTGTTTCATCCACGTACTTTTGTACGCTCTGGACTATGCGGTGTCGGGAAAGGTTCTGAAAATTGTCTTTGAGGGAGCGGCCACACGGCTTATCCCCCGTCTTTCCCAAAAGGACCACCCGCTCCATACCCTTTATGACAAAGTGAAGTCCCAGGGAGGTATTGCCGGAGCCTGCAGGGCATGCTCGGCCAAAATGGGGGTCCTTGGGGCGGTACAGCAGGAAGGTCTTCCCCTGCTTGATGAGATGAACGGCCACCCGAGTATCCGGCGCTTCGCCGAAGAGGGCTTTACGGTGCTTGTGCTTTAGGGGTGGCAACGGTGGCGTTCTTCGTTCGGGTGCTCCGGGCGATCCGGGTTGGGGATGCGCCTCTCCGGAAAATCCAGGAACTCCCCGGTACCTGTCCTTCTGTATCCGTTTCTGCGTCTTTGGAGGACGCCCTGCGCCAGATGATTCTTGCAGCAAATAGAACCCTTGCAGTTACCGAGGACGGCACAGGCCGTGTGGTGGGGATTCTGGAGTTCGAGGACCTGTGCCGTGTGCTCCACCGGTATCTCGAGGAAAAACTCTCCTTCACGTGTGCTTGAATTTCAAAACCCCATACTTTTTGCGGGTTTCCCGGAGGATTTCGGCGTACTCTTTCTCGTGCACCACGCATCCGGTGGGCTGTTGCCGGATGAGGAGTTCCATACAGGCGTCGCAGAGCGTGCACCACCGGACCTCTTCGGGCTTTCCTTCAAGGAGCTTTTTGGGGAGGAAGGGGTCTGCCAGAGACTGCCGGCCGACGGCGATCATGTCCACCACGCCGTCCTCGATGTTTTTCTTCCCCCAGTAGAGCAGGGAGCTCTTTTCCCGTTCTACGCCGAGGAAATTATTGTTCCCGTCCCGGAAGATGGAGTACGCCGACCCCATGGTGACGACTTCCGGAGCAAGGACTTTTCGGGCCTCTTTCTGGAAGTAGTGGTGGAGGTAAGCGTAATCGGGGATACGTTTGTCCGGGTGCGCCAGGGCAATGGTGAGCGAGGGATTTCCTGCCGAGACAAGGATGAAATTCGCTCCCCGTTCCTTGAGACCCCGGAGGAGATCAAGGGGTTCAGAGAGGTCCATGATGGCCGTGTCCGGACCGGCACAGCCCTGTCCTCCCGGAATCCCCTCCCACATGGTGACCTTGGAGCCCAAAAGGAAATTCGGGTCGGGAATTGCCTTGCGTATCCGCTCGTAGATTTCAAAGGCGAATTGCCGCCGCCGCTCCCAGGGCCCCCCATACTTCCAGGGACGGTCGTTGTAAGGACGCAGGATCTGGGTTCCAAGGTACCCGTGGCAGAGCTTCACGTCAACACCATCGGCTCCTGCATCGTAGGCAATCCTTGCGCCCAGGACGAACTGGTCGATGATGGCGTCAACGTCCTCTTCGCTGAGAAGGTCCCCGCCAAGGCCTGGAAGAGGCTTCACGCAGACCCTTCGAGAGAACTCGGGGTTGCTCAGCTCTCCTGCGTGGGTGAGCTGGAAGATGAAAAGCGGTTTGGGGTTCACACGCTTCATCTCGGCAACGAACTTCTCGAGGGGTTTAGCATTGTGGGGCATGATACTCAGCTGGTTCAGGCGGGCCCGGCTCTCGTAGCTTGTGGTGATGGCCTCAAGGAAGATCACCCCTGCGCCCCCCTCAAAGAGCCTGGCGTAGCGCCGGTAGGTTCGGGGAGAGGGATTACCGAGTTCATCAGAGTCACAGCACTCCATGGCGTTGATGACCAGACGATTCGTGGCTTCTTTCTTCCCGATAGCAATGGGGGTGAAAAGAGGGGATTTTTCCATGAACTTCTCTCCTCTCCTTTTTTCCTCAAGGATACGGGGGAGAAACTCGGAAGGGAATACCAGAAAAATCCCCGGGAAGTCCCAGGATTACTCCGAGCGCCGCAGAGCGGCAAAGAGCGATTCCTTCGTCCTCTGGATTCCCAGTTTTTTCCGGATGTTGCTCCGGTGGAAGTCCACAGCCTTTTTGGAAATCGAAAGGACCTCGGCAATCTCTTTACTCGTTAATCCCTGGGTAAGGAGTCGGGCAACCTCCCATTCTCGGGGTGTTAGGGAAGGCGCCTGGGGTATGTCCTGTCCTCCGCAGAGGTTATCCAGGGCTTTCTCGAGGGTGTCAAGGAGCATTCTCTGAACCTCGAAGGGGAGGGTTTCTCGAAGCAGAGAAAGGAGTGGCCGAATACCGGTGGCAAAGAGCCTCCGGCGTTCCTCTTCTCGGCGGCGGTTCTCCTCCTTCTCCTTTTCAAGGAGCTCTCCAAGCAGGGCAACCTGTCCCCTGAGGAGGCGTTCGGTGATCCTAAACTTTTCCACTTCTGCTTCGAGCGCTTTTTCTTTTGTGATGTCCTCCACATACTCGATGGCGCCGACAATCTTCCCGTCTCCGTTACAGAGCGGAAAAACAATGAGCCTCTGCCATCCCCGGATTTCTCTCTGTGGTCCATGGTAGGGGACGATTCCCGTGGCAACACGCCTTTCCCGGAGGGCGTTGCGGGCAGGACAAAAAGTGCAGGGAGTGTTGCTTCCGTGGTACATCCTGTAGCATTTCTCACCGGGACGGAACTTTCGATGGGCATACCACCGATGCATGGTGGTGTTCATCTCAAGGATGCGAAAGGAAGTGTCGAGAATGCTCACACCCTCTTCGAGAGTATCGAGCATCTCACCCGGAATGCTCAGGATGTCCAAGAGGGGTTTCCCTCCTCGAGTTTTTCTTTTAGAATACCGGAAGGGGAGGAGGAAGGCAAGAAGGAGAAGCAAATGAAAAGCCTCATCGTGGTTGTGTCGGTCCACCACGGGAACACCCGACGCATAGCCCAGGCCATGGGAGAGGTGCTCGAAAGCCAGATCCGGGAGCCTGAAGAACTGGCGCCAGAGGACCTTGCAGCCTTTGACCTTGTGGGTTTTGGCTCCGGGATCTACTTTGGGAGATTCCACAAGCGACTTGTGGCTTTTGTGGAGCGTTTGCCCTGTGGGCAGGGACAAAAGGCGTTTGTCTTTTCCACAAGTGGCCTGGGGAGAGCCAGCGCTAACCGGTCCCTTGAGGAACTCCTGAGGCAGAGGGGTTTTGCCGTGCTTGGGAGTTTTACCTGCAAGGGGTATGATACCTTTGGGATACTGTGGGTGTTTGGAGGGATCAACCGGGGAAAACCCGGGGAGAGAGAGCTTGAAAAAGCAAGGAAATTTGCCCGTTTCCTGAGGATACTTGTAACAGGGGGAGGAGAAAACCATGCTTGAGGAACTCAAGCAAGCGGTCTGGCAAGCTAACCTCGAACTGCAACGTCAGGGACTTGTGCTGCTCACCTGGGGGAACGTGAGCGGGATTGACCGGGAACGGGGTCTTGTGGTCATTAAACCAAGCGGTGTCCCTTATGAAGTGCTCAAGGCAGAGCACATGGTGGTGGTGGACCTTGAAGGAAAGGTGGTGGAGGGAGAGCTCAACCCTTCCTCGGATACCCCGACGCACCTTGAGCTCTACAGGAACTTCGAAAAAATTGGTGGGGTCGCCCATACCCATTCTTCCTGGGCCTGTGTCTTTGCTCAGGCACAAAGGAGCATCCCCTGCCTTGGGACCACTCAGGCGGATACCTTCTTCGGTCCCGTTCCGTGTACTCGCCTTCTGACCCGGGAGGAGATCGAAAAAGAGTACGAGCGGGCAACGGGCAGGGTGATCGTGGAGTGTTTCCGGGATCTTGACTACGAGGCGATTCC
>JAPWUU010000087.1 GCA_028275365.1 Candidatus Caldatribacterium sp. | reverse complement strand
TGCAATTTGGCTTTTTCCTTAAACTTTTGCGTGAGGAAGGTATTCTCAGGGGGGTGAGAGATTTGCTGTCTACTGGGCAAGATGTCATGGTCGATCAAAAGATGCGTGAGTACCTGCAGTTTATGGACTATTCTGAGCCACAGGCAGCTCTTTTCATTATGGGCTACCTGCTGAACGAGGTGGGGAAGGGCCAGTATTCTTCTGGACACAAGAGCAAACCGGTGCTGGACAAAATCAACTGCCAGGGCATGAACTGGAGCCGGGTGCTCAGCCTGGCCAACCAGCTTTTTGAAAAATTAAGGCAATACGACCGCTTTGGAAGTCACAATGAAGCCCTTTACGCAGAGATGAAAAGACTCCTCGACCTCTACCGTGACAGCAAATGGCCCTTAGGTCCGGAGGAGAACGTCTTCTACATTCTCTCCGGATATGCTTACGGTGTCAGAATGGCGGCTTCAAAGGAAGGAAAGGAGGGTGGCGAGTAATATGGCCGATACTTCGAAGATCGTTGAGAAGAATGGGGAAATCCTTTACCTTTACGATGCCAGGATGTGTAATCCCAACGGCGATCCTGATGACGAGAACCGCCCGCGCATGGATCTCGACCGGGAACGCAACCTCGTCTCCGACGTGAGGCTCAAGCGCTACATCCGCGACTACCTCTACGAGTACTTCCAGGAAAACGGCGGTGATCAAACCATTTATGTAACCAAGGCGGAAGGGGTGGTCACTGCTACCGAAAGGCTCAGGTTCCTTCTGGGAGGAAAGGAACAGCCGACGAAGGAGGATTTACCCGCCTTGTTGCAAAAACTCATTGATGTTCGCCTTTTCGGGGCCACCATGCCGGTGAAGGGTGATCGGCGGGGTGAAGGAGAGGCCATTAATCTCACCGGTCCGGTGCAGTTCAACTGGGGTTACTCGCTCAACCGTGTGCAGCTTGTGGAGTCCAGCACCATCTCCTCTCAGTTTGCCTCCGAAGCCGAAGCCCGTCAGGGAACTTTCGGCAAGGATTACCGGCTCTACTACTCCCTCATCGCCTTCCATGGGATTATCAGTGCCCGCAGGGTGAAAACCATGCTTAAGCTGGCGAATGGAAACCCTACCGGCGCCACCAGCGAGCAGGATCTGAAGCTTCTCGATCAGGCCATGCTCAGGGCCATACCTCTTCTTGCCACCCGCTCTAAAATTGGCCAGTACCCCCGCCTTTACCTGCGCTTCGAGTTCACCGATGCCGACACCTTCATGGGGGACATGCGAGACGACCTGCGCCTGGAACGTGATACCGACTTGCGTTCTATCCAGGATGTCAAGCTGGAAATCGGGGGACTCAGAGACCGGATTCTTGGGGTCAGGGATCGCATCAATCGGGTCTTCTTCTGGCAGGACCGGGAACTCATGACCACGGTAGATGGCTCTTCCAAGAACTTTGGAACATGGCTGGCAGAGCTTCTGGGCAATGAGCGAGTCATACTTCTCGAAGGAGCGTAGAGCACCGTGGTCAATGTGGCCGTCTTTGATCTCATCGGCCCCTTCGCCCATTTCCGCAAATACTACACTAATTCCTCTTCGCTTTCTTACGCTTTCCCGCCCCGTACTGTGCTCATGGGAATGGTGGCGGCCATTTTGGGCTGGGAGCGCGACAGCTATTACGAGAAGCTGGGACTTAGTGAGGCCCGCTTCGCGGTGGTCATCGAGGTCCCGGTCCGACGGCTCATCCAGACCGTGAACTACATCCGCACCAAAGAGGAGGACCTTGCCCGGTTGAGGAAGCTGGGAGTCATGAAGGGTACTCAGGTGCCTCTGGAGCTCCTCTTGCCTGGTGACACGGCCTCCTCCCTTTGCTTCCGGGTATACTTCGCCCACCGCGACGAAAACGTGACCCGGGAACTCAGAGAGAGGCTGGCTGCCGGCAGATCGTGCTACCCCCTTTACCTGGGACTCAGCGAGTTCATCGCCCAAGCCCACCTGGTGTACTATGGACCACCGGACGAGGTAATCCCTGCTGGTCAAGAAGTTGTGCTCCATTCAGTGCTGGTGGCCGACTATCTCCGAAGACCTGCGTTCAGAGGAGACGTGGTCCTTGGCCGAGAACGGGCTCCCCAGTCTTTTGGCGCGGGGCGGAAACTCATGCCACCTGGAAACTACATCTATGAAACGCAGGCTCGTCCCTGGCGGGCAGAGCTTTCTGTTCCCGTCTACTCCTTTTCTCTTCCTTCTGGGAAGGAAACGGTGGCCTTCATGGAGGGAGAGCTATGGCCTTCTTCGCCCACCGCGAAGGAGAGCGCCTCTACCACTTAGGTGCCCACTTGAGCCTGGTGGCGGCCGAAAGCTACACCTCTTTGGCCCGGCTTCCCCGCTGCCAGAACCTTTTGCCCCTGGCCGCCACCGTGGGCCTGGCCCATGACTTTGGCAAGTACACCTCTTACTTTCAAGACTACCTTTCAAGCGGTGAGGCCAATCCCTACAAAGAACACGCTTTCCTCTCCGGCCTCTGGGCTGCCTACCTTGTTGCCCGGCAAGGAGCAGAGCCTCTGGAACAGCTGGCGGCCTTCATGGCCGTGCTCTGGCACCACCGGGACCTGGACAACCTCGACCGCTACCTGGTGTCGCGCCGCGAAATGGAAAACATATCCTCTCTGGATCCTGACAAGTACCGGCGCCTGGAGGTCGTGGAGAAGCAAGTAGAAGATCTCCGGCGAAACGTAGAGAAAGTGGGAACCTCTCTGATTTCTGTTGCCCGGCACCTTGCCCGCCGTCTTGCGCGGCGCGGCTTTGCTCCCCCTCCTTTTCTGACGCAGGACTGGCGCCGGTGCTTAGAAGAGTTTCTTGACTCCTGGCGGGAGGTCTATCTTTCCCTTTACCGTCACTGGCGCAAGTTTGAAAGGCAGGAACCCTCCCTTTCTCCTTATTTCAACGTGGTCCTCCTCTTCTCCGCCCTTATCGATGCCGACAAGCGGCACAGCGCCCGCGTGCGCGAAGTTAAGAGGCCGGAACTTCCCTCCGACCTGATTTGCCTTTACAAAGAAAGAAGGTTTTCCGGAGTGAGAACTCAAGGTATTCATGCCCTGCGAGAGGAGATTTTTCGCCACGCTGCCGAAAGAATGGCCTGCGCTCCTCTTTCCCAGCGCTTTTTCACCCTTACCGCTCCTACTGGCAGCGGCAAGACCCTCGCCGTGCTCAATGCTGCTCTTGTCTTGCGCCAACGCCTAAAGGAGGCTTTCGGCTTTTCCCCTCGCATTATCTACGCCCTTCCCTTCACCAGCATCATCGACCAGACCTATCAGGTACTCTATGAGCTTATGGGAGAAACTCTGCCTGGCTTTGCTTCTGCGCCGTCGGCCTACCTGCTCAAGCACCATCATCTGGCGGAAATATCCTATAGGGATCTGGAAGACGAAGATCCCCGCCGTTTCGACGAAGCCATGCTCCTTGTCGAGAGCTGGCAAAGCGAAGTGGTGGTCACCACCTTTGTGCAACTTCTCCACACCCTCATCGGTTGTCGCAACCGAATGCTTAAGAAATTCTGCCACCTGGGCCGGGCCATTATCATCATGGATGAAGTGCAGAATATACCCGCAGAATACTGGCCTCTGGTTACCGAGGTCTTAAAGAAGGCAGCAGAGGAGCTCGATCTGCGCCTCATCCTCATGACCGCGACGCGCCCAGAGTGGTTTGAGCCCCAGGAAGCCCTGGAACTTGCAGGAGATCCGGAGGATGTTGAGCGTTACTTTAAAACACTTGACCGTGTCCGCCTGCTGGTCGAACCCGGACAGTACCGTGTGCAAGAAGCGGCCGAGCTTTTCGCCCGGCGTTTTGACCCAAGCCAGTCACACCTGGTAGTGCTGAACACCATCCGGAGCTCTATAGACTTCTACCACTGTCTGAAGGAACTCCTGCCCAAAGGGACTCCCCTGTACTACCTTTCCACCAACATAGTACCACTCGAGCGAGAAAGGCGGATAGAAGCCCTGCGCACGGCCCTGCGGCGGGGAGAAAAACCGGTGCTTGTTTCTACCCAGGTGGTGGAAGCGGGGGTGGACCTGGATTTTGATGTAGCCTGGCGGGACATAGGACCTGTGGATGCGGTGGTTCAGGTGGCGGGGCGCTGCAACCGCAACTTCAAAAAAGAGAGAGGAAACGTTTATTTGCTCAACCTGGTGGACGAACAGGGCCACTCTTTGGCTACCCGTGTCTATGGAGCCATTCACATGAAGGGCGCCCGGGAGTTTTTCTCTGGCCGTCCGGAGTTCCCGGAAACAGAATTCCACTCGCTGGTGGAGGACTTTTTCTCCTTTATCAGGGCCCGAAAAGATCTGAGCGCAAGTGACGCAATTTTGAAAGCCATGAAGGAATTGCGGTTCAAGGGGGATGGAGGAGAGAAAGGCGTGGCGAGCTTTCAGCTCATCAGAGATCTTCCCAACCACGTTGAGGTCTTCGTGGCCCTTGACCCCAAAGCCGAGGAAGTATGGGAAACCTACCAACGGGAAGTGGTAAACGCACCCGACCGCCGCTCGCGCTGGGAGGCCTTTTACCGGATCAAGCGTGACTTCAGCCGCTATATCCTCTCGGTGCCTGCTAAGCTTCTGGTTGGCAAGGTCGACACCTCAAAATCCCTGCCTTATATACCGTCCTATCTTGTGGGCGAGCTTTACGATCCGGAAACAGGCTTTAAGCGAGTAGAAGAAGGGGTTATGGTCGTTTGATCGAGAATAGTCTGGAAGCCATCAAAGCCCATTTT
>JAPWUU010000086.1 GCA_028275365.1 Candidatus Caldatribacterium sp. | reverse complement strand
TTCGTGTTCTTCCATCACCAGGGGAATCCCCTGGGACCGCAGTTTTTCAGCTAGCTCAAAGACTCTCCTTCGAAGGCGCGGTGGGTAGAAGAGCACCGAAGGAGTGGCGTTATCCCCTTCCTGCCAGACGGTCTCCTTCTGGAGGGCTTCCAGAACTCGCTCGAGGAAAAGGGCAAAACCACAGGCAGGGACATCTTTCCCGAAGACCCGGAAGAGCTCATCGTACCTTCCTCCCGCAAGGAGAGGATACCCCACACCGGGGGAGAACCCCTCAAAAACCACCCCGGTGTAGTAGTCGAAGTCCCGCACAAGCCCGAGATTGATGGAAAGGTGCTCGGTCATACCGAAGTCCTCAAGGATTTCCCAGGTTTTCAAAAGGTCCCAGACGGCTCTCTGCCATTCCTCGCTCTCTGAAGAAAGGCAGGAGAGCCTCTCGAGGAGGTCTCTTTTCCCCCGCAAGAAGGGGAGTTGCAGGAGGAATTGTGAAAGAGGCGAGGGAAGGGGTTTTCGGGAACAGAGGGTCTGCAGGGCGACAAAGTCCCGCTTCTTCAGGGCAATCCGCGCTTCTTCTTTTTCTCCGTTCTTAAGGGGCAGAACCTCGAGAATTCCCCGGAAGATGCCAGCATGACCGATATCCACCTCAAAACTCCGTATCCCTGTCTCTCTCAACGCCAGGATGGCCAGGGTAATGATTTCGGCATCCTGGGCGGAGCCACTCTGGCCGATGTGTTCAAGGCCAACCTGGGTGAACTCGCTCTCTGTACGAAAGGGTGAAGAGGGATAGCGGAAAACCTTCCCGCTGTAGTAGACCCGAAGGGGCAGGGGAAGGGCATTTCCTTGGGCGAACATCCGGGCCACCGAGGTGGTGAACTCGGGGCGAAGGCATACGAGTTTCCCATCGCGGTTGAGGAACTTGAAGATCCGCTCTTTCATCTCCTCGCTCATCGTTTTCTCGAAAGTGGCGTAGTACTCGAGGGTTGGCGGTTCCACCTCGGCGTATCCCCATCGTTCAAAGAGCGTTCTGAGCCGGGCTTCGATGCTTCTGCGAACTTTTGCCTCCCAGGGATACACGTCTTTCATCCCGAAAACCAGTTCCAATTTCTCGACTCCTTCCCTATAATGTTGAGAAAAGTATAGAAACAATCTCTGTGCTTTGCAAGAAGCCTCGCATCAAGTCGCGCTGTGGAGGGAGAAAGTGGGCAGCGTCAAAGACCTTTGTGTTCTTTCCTCACCAACGGATGAGGAGCCTGGGCGAGGGAAGTTCGTCTTCTCCGATCGATATTCGGTCTTCGACTGGGGGGAGATGCCCGATACCATTCCCCTGAAGGGGACTTCTTTGTGTCTTATCGGTGCGCACTTTTTTGAGAAGCTTGAAAAGCTCGGAGTTCCAACCCACTACCTCGGCCTTGAGGAAGGGGGAGAGGTGAAACGGCTTGCAGAACTCCGGGAACCGGTGAACGTCATGCATGTTCGGCTGGTGCGCGTTATTCTCCCTTCTTTGGGGGAGGCAGGCTATGATTACGGGGTATACCGGCACGTCCGGGGGAATTTCCTGATTCCTTTTGAGTTCATCTACCGCAATACCCTCCCCGAGAACTCAAGCCTCAGGAGGCGCATTGCCGAGGGGAAAGCCACCCTTCAGGAATTCGGGCTTGCAGAGCTCCCCCCTCCGGGAGAATTCCTGAAGGAACCGATTCTTGATGTTTCCACGAAACTCGAGGAGCAGGACCGGTACCTGAGCTTCTCAGAGGTTGAGTCTTTAGGCATCCTTTCTTCCGAAGAGATCCAGAGAATTCGGGAGCTTGTGCTTTTCGTCAACCGTTTCATTACAAGAGAAGCACGCCGGATTGGGGTGGAGAACGAGGACGGGAAAATCGAGCTTGCTCTGGATAAAAACCGGAACCTTATGCTCGTTGACGTTGTGGGAACTCCTGATGAGTGCCGTTTCACCTTCCGGGGTATGCCGATGAGCAAAGAAATCCTCCGTTCTTTTTACCGCAAAACTTCCTGGTACGAAGAGGTACAGAGGGCTAAGGCGGAGCACCCCATTGGCTGGAAGGCCTACGTTATGAGTCGACCTCCCTCTCTTCCCCCAGAGCTCGTGCAGCTTACAAGCTGGATGTACCAGCGTCTTGCCATGGATTTGACCCAGAGGGAGTGGTTCCCCGGGGTACCGTCCTTGGAGGAGATTGTTGATAAATTCCTCCAGCTTGTTTAAAATATTCATGAGCGGTGCGCCCGTAGCTCAAAGGATAGAGCAGCGGTCTCCTAAACCGCAGGTTGAGGGTTCGACTCCCGCCGGGCGCACCAGAAATCCCCT
The DNA here is from genome assembly GCA_028275365.1 of Candidatus Caldatribacterium sp. GTDB lineage: Bacteria > Atribacterota > Atribacteria > Atribacterales > Caldatribacteriaceae > Caldatribacterium. Next base: position 2,460 of record JAPWUU010000086.1, on the reverse strand, counting down.
GAAATCAAGGCTTCCGGCGACCGCTACCTCGAGGGAAACACTCTTTTGACAACAATTTGACGACAACGCCATCAGAAGACCCCCTTGAGGAGACCATGGAGGAGCTCCATGGCTGTCTCTTTCCGGTATGGGATCACCTTGTGGCCTCAGAGAGAAGCCTGGCAGAACAGGTTGGGGTGTGGAAAGGAGTATCTCCAGCTCTGACGAGGAGAGCGGTTCTGAAGGAAGGTGAAGTGGGGATGAGTCTCCTTTTGGTGCCGAAGGCGGGAGTCGAACCCGCATGAGCTTTACGCTCACTGGAGCCTGATTCCAGCGCGTCTGCCAGTTCCGCCACTTCGGCACAGGCAAGATAAACAATAAAATATTTCCCCCCTCTTGTCAAGGAGTCCACCCGGGACGATGTTATAATATCCCCGGGAGGGAGAACTATTCCTGTACCCAAAGGAAGGCTTTTTCGGCTGTACATCGAAGAGCACTACCCTTTTGGGGAATTTGCCCTCATCAGGGTACGGGGGGATGTGGCAGAAGTTGGCTTTGTCCTCGCCGATGAGGATATGGCAAAATACGTACGCCTGAAAGAACAAGCGCTGGACATTGCCCGCCGCCTGCAGAGGAGACTGAAGGAGGAAGGTCTGAATCACATCGCGCTTCCCAGTGTGGGGAAAGACCTGGATTTCATCACGGTCTCTCTCGTTGTGGATCTGTCGGGATTCGGAGAGGAAGAAATAGGGGAGATTGCAGATCGCATCATGCAGCTCCTTGGGGAGGTCAATCCTTACAGAGAAAGGGGGAACGAAGATGAGTGAGAAAGTCGGATTTGTCGCCATGGGAGAAGTCAAGGGAGCGGGAGGAGAGATTCCGGAAATTGGTATTGGTATGCTGGGATACGCCTTTATGGGGAAGGCTCATACGAATGCGTACAAAAAGTACCCTTACATCTTCTGGCCCCCTGTGGCCATTCCGAAGCTCGTGGCCATTTGCGGAAGGAACGAGGCTGCAGTGAAGGAGGCCATGCAGCGTTACGGGTACAGGAAGTACTACACAGACTGGAGAGAGATGATTAAGGACCCCGAGGTGCAGATTCTCGACAACGGCGGGCCGAATTCCCTGCACCTTGAGCCTTCGGTGGAAGCCCTCAAGGCAGGAAAACACGTCTTTTGCGAGAAACCCCTGGCGGGGACGGCAGAAGAGGCGAAGATAATGTGGGAAGCGGCGAAGAACTCTCAGGCCAAAGCCATGGTCTGTTTTAATTACCGCTTTGTTCCTGCGCTTCGCCTTGCCCGGGACCTCATTGCCTCTGGGGAGCTTGGAGAGATTTACCATTTCCGGGCACGGTACCTCCAGGAGTGGATTATGGACCCGAACTTCCCCGCGGTGTGGCGGCTTGACAGAAACGTCGCCGGGTCTGGAGCGCTTGGGGACCTTGGGTCCCACATCATTGATCTTGCGCGGTTCCTTGTGGGGGAAATCGTCGCGGTGAGCGCGGTGACCCGCACGTTCATCAAAGAACGTCCTGCTCCTGATGACCCGTCAAAGAAAGTACCAGTGACGGTTGACGATGCCTTCGCTGCCGTTGTTGAATTTGCCAACGGGGCTATCGGGACGCTCGAGGCCTCTCGCTTCTGTGCGGGGAGGAAGAATCACCAGGTTATCGAGATCAACGGATCCAAGGGGACCATCGTCTTCAACCTGGAGCGCCTGAACGAGCTTGAGGTGTATCGTGCGGGAGAGGAACCGAAAACCATCCGGGGTTTCCACAACGTTCTGGTAACCGAAAGTTACCATCCCTTCTGGGAGCACTGGTGGCCCCATGGGCACATCATCGGCTGGGAGCACACCTTTGTCCATGCCATTGCCCATTTCCTTGAGGCTATTGTTTGTGGGAAAGACATTGCTCCGTACGGGGCGACCTTCGAAGATGGGTACCGGTGTGCGGTCGTCTGTGATGCCATTCTCCAATCGGCTGCTTCCGGAAAGCGGGAGGAAATCACGTACGAATAAGGGGGAAAACAATGAAGTACTGTGGGAAGGTGGTGGTTACACTCAAACCCGGGGTTTTTGATCCCCAGGGGATGACCATTCGGAACGCCCTTCATGCCCTCTCGTACCGCGAGGTCGAGGAGGTGGAAACGGGAAAGTACTTCAAGGTGACTCTCAAGGCGGAGACAAAGGAAGAGGCAGAGCGAAGGATCCGGGAAATGTGCGACCAGCTTTTGGCCAACCCGGTTATTGAACAGTATGCCTTTGAGGTTCAGGAGATTCGGTGAGATGCGTTTCGGCGTTGTGGTCTTCCCAGGCTCAAACTGTGACTACGACTGTTTCTACGTTCTCCGGGATGTGCTCGGGCAGGAAGTGGTGTTCCTCTGGCACGGCGATAGAGACCTCCGGGGATGCGACTGTGTGGTCCTCCCCGGGGGATTCAGTTATGGTGATTATCTCAGAACCGGAGCCATCGCTCGG
>JAPWUU010000006.1 GCA_028275365.1 Candidatus Caldatribacterium sp. | reverse complement strand
CCTCTGAAGGAGGTGCTCGCTGCCGTGCGGGAGTACCTTCGCCTGACCCGCCGGCGGGTCACCATAGAGTATACCCTGTGGCAGGGCTTAAACGATGGCGAGGTGCACGCTCTGCAGCTTTCCCGGCTTCTCCGGGGGCTCCTCGTCCATGTGAATCTCATTCCGGGGAACCGGATCAAGGGAACGCCCTTTGTGCCTTCTCCACCGGAACGTGTCGTGGCCTTTGCGGCGCTTTTGCAAAAGCACGGTATACCGGTAACGCTGAGGAGGTCCAGAGGGCAGGATATTCGGGCGGCCTGTGGAGAGCTCTATCGCATTCATGGTTTGAGGGGAGAGGTAGCGGATGATTATTGTCCTGAGAAGCGGTGTAACGCAGCAGGAAATTGATGAGGTTGTACGGCGACTGAAGCGGCTGGGATTTGGGGTACACATCTCCCAGGGAGTTGAGCGGACGATTATCGGTGCCATCGGAGATGAGCGGGGGGTGAACCTGGAGGAGAAAATTGGAGTCCTCCCCTTCGTGGAGCGGGTGATTCCCATCCTCACCCCCTACAAGCTCACAAGCCGGGAGTTCCGGGAGGCGGACACGGTAGTTCGGGTGGGGGATGTGGAGATTGGACCGGGGCGGTTCGTGGTGATGGCCGGTCCCTGCGCTATTGAATCCGAAGCTCAGATTCTTGAGGTGGCCCACCGGGTGAAGGAAGCGGGGGCGAAGATTCTCCGCGGTGGAGCCTTCAAACCCAGAACATCCCCCTACAGTTTCCAGGGGCTTGGGGAGGAGGGTTTGCGGCTTCTGGCCAAGGCCAGAGAGGAAACGGGACTTCCCTTCGTCACCGAAGCCCTGGGGATCGAGGAACTTCCTCTTGTGGCCGAGTACGCGGACATGATTCAGATTGGGGCGCGGAACATGCAGAACTTCCGCCTTCTTGAGGCGGTTGGGCGGCTCCGGAAACCCGTGCTTTTGAAGCGCGGCATGATGAACACCGTGGATGAGCTTTTGATGTCTGCGGAATACATCCTCGCCCAGGGGAACTACCAGGTGGTGCTCTGTGAACGGGGTATCCGGACTTTTGAGCCCTCAACCCGGAACACCCTCGATTTGAGCTGCGTGCCTCTTGTAAAGAAGAAGAGCCACCTTCCCATCATTGTGGATCCGAGTCACGGGACAGGGCGGAGCGACCTTGTGACTCCGATGAGCCTTGCGGCGATGGCCTGCGGTGCCGACGGCCTCATCGTTGAGGTCCATCCCAATCCCATTGAGGCGCTTTCCGATGGCCCTCAGTCACTGACTCCAGAGCAGTTCGCCACGCTCATGAAGGAGCTCCGAAAACTCGCAGTCATCATGGGGAGGGAAATATAGGGTTGGAGACGTTCACCATTGGGATTGTGGGGCTCGGCCTTGTGGGGGGGTCGCTGGGGTTTGACCTTGCCCTGTGGGGAAAGAAGCGCTGCATCATTGGGTACGACAGGGCTCAAGAAGTGGCCCTTCGGGCCCGGGAAAAGGGCGCGATTGAGGTTGTGGCAGAGAGCATCGAGGAGGTGGCGGAACGCGCTGACCTCCTTTTCATTGCCACACCGGTTCGGGAGATTCCCCGGGTGTTTCTCGCTGCCCGGCCTTTCCTGCGAGAGGGTGTGAGGGTACTGGACACGGGGAGCTCAAAAGAGTGGGTTTTCCAGGAAATTCGCCCCGAAGGGCTTGACGTCGAATATGTTGGGTTTCACCCCATGGGGGGGTCGCGGGAAGGCGGAATCGACTGGGCCCGGCCTGGGCTCTTCCGGGGTATGCCGGTTCTTGTGATTCCGGGAAGAATCAGGGAGGAAACGCGGACGCTCCTTGAGGAGCTTGGAGAAGTCATCGGAGGGCGGGTTTTTTTTTGACCCCTGGGGAACACGATGAGATCTGTGCTTTTGTGAGCCATCTGCCACATATCCTGGCCAATGTGTTCCTACAGACCGTTTGCATGGTCCGGGAGGACATTGCCCGTTTTGGTGGCCCCTCTTTCCAGGATATGACAAGGGTTGCGGGATCTTCTCCTTCAGTGTGGGTGGATATTTTCCTCACCAATAAGAAGTTGCTTCGGGCTGCCCGGGAGTTTTTGCAGAATTTCGAACACTTCCTGTCCCTTCTTGAGGAAGGAAGAGAGACGGAGGTTCTTGCCTTCCTTCAGGAGATGGCACGCCTTAAGGAGCGAACAAGACATGGGTCTTGAGTTTCGTACTGCAGGAGAATCTCATGGGAAGGGTATCCTCGTGTATCTGAGTGGGTTCCCCGCGGGAATGGACATCGACGTGACCTTCATTGAGGGTGAGCTTTCCCGGAGGCGAAAGGGGTTCGGTGTGAGCCCCCGGATGGACCTTGAGGAGGACCGGGTGGAGGTGCTCTCGGGTCTCCGCTTCGGCAAGACCCTGGGGAGCCCTCTGGTTTTCTGGGTCCAGAACAGTGAATACGAGAAGTGGCAACCTCTGATGGACCCGGTAGGAAAAAAGCCTGAAGGGTATGAACCGGTTACCATTCCGCGACCGGGGCATGCCGACCTTGGGGGGATGGTGAAGTACCGTTTTGATGATATCCGTAACGTCATCGAGCGGGCAAGTGCGCGAGAAACGGTTGGCCGGTGCATTGCTGGGGCAGTGGCCAAGCTCTTTCTCCGGCACTTTGGCGTTCGTGTGGGAGGATTCGTGGAGAGCATTGGGGGTGTCCGGGTGGAGGTGGAAGGTCGCCCCTTTGAGGAGATGGTGGAGCGAGCTCTCCTTTCCCCCCTTGCGGCACCAGAGAAGGAGGAGGAAATGAAAAGGCGTATCGCCGAGGCCATGGACGGTGGCGATACCCTGGGAGGGACCTTCATCGTTGTGGCTCTCCACGTGGTTCCGGGTCTTGGAAGCTACGTTGAACTCAAGAGGCGTCTTGATAGCCGTCTGGCCTTCTACCTCATGGGGATTCCCGGAATCAAGGGCGTGGAGATCGGCGCAGGATTTCTGGGGGCGACGCTTCCGGGGAGCTGCTTCCACGACGAAATCTGGTACGACCGGGGTCGTGCTCCCTTCCCCTTCTACCGCAAAACCAACCGCAGTGGGGGTATCGAGGGAGGAGTGTCCACTGGAGAGGCTATCTGGGTCCGGTGCGCCATGAAGCCCATTCCTACCCTGAGGCGGGGATTGCACTCGGTGGACGTGGTGTCTAAGGAGGACGTCGTTGCCCGATATGAGCGATCCGACGTCTGTGCTGTGCCCCGTGCCCTTGTGGTTGGGGAAGCCATGCTTTCCTGGGTTCTGGCCTGTGCTTATGAGGAGAAATTCGGAGGAGATACCCTCGAAGAAGCAGTGGGACGCTTCCGCGAGTACTGTACGTACCTTGAAAGCCTCTGAGGGCGGGAAGGGTGGTAGGGCATGAGAATACCCCTGAGTCGACCGGTAATTGGCGAAGAGGAAAAGAAGGCTGTTCTCGAAGTGCTTGAATCTGGACAACTCGCCCAGGGAGAACAGGTGGCATCCTTTGAGCGGGAGTTCGCCGAGTACATAGGAACGAAAGAGGCCGTGGCAACGAGTAGCGGTACAGCAGCGCTCTTTGTGGCCCTCAAGGCCCTGGGGGTGCAACCGGGGGATAAGGTGGTCACAACGCCCTTCACCTTCGTGGCCACGGCGAGCGCCATCCTCCACTGTGGGGGCATCCCAGTGTTCTGCGATGTGGACCGGAAGACCTGTAACCTCGATCCTGAAAGGCTTGAAGCAACGCTTGAGCGGGAACCTGGGGTGAAGGGTGTGGTGGTGGTGCACTTGTACGGGATCCCTTGCGCCCTTGAGGAGATCCTCGACATCACAAGGTCCCGCGGTCTTTTCCTCCTTGAGGACTGTGCCCAGGCTCATGGGGCGGTGTACCGGGGCAGAAAGGTGGGGAGTTTCGGGGATGCAGGGGTTTTCAGCTTCTACCCTACGAAGAACATGACGACCGGAGAGGGGGGTATGGTGACGACCAACGACTCGGAGCTTGCCGAGCGATGCCGAATGCTTGTGAACCACGGGAGCCGTAAGCGTTACCACCACGAAATCCTGGGGTACAATTTCCGGATGACGGACATCGCCGCGGCCATCGGGAGGGTGCAGCTTCGACGACTTGAGGAGGGAAACGCCCAAAGGAGGGCCCATGCTTCTTTCTATTTCCGGGAGCTTTCGGGTATCGAGGGTTTGGAGCTCCCCTTCATCCCCCGGGATGTGCTTCCTGCGTTCCACCAGTATACGGTGAAAGTTCGGGAAAAGCGGGATGAGCTCCTTCAGTTTCTCAGGACCCGGGGCGTGGGGTGTGAGGTATACTACCCCGTTCCGCTCCACAGACAGGCGTTTTTGCAGTCCTACGGATATGGGACTTTTCCAGTTGCCGAAAGTCTCTCCCGTGAGGTATTATCAATACCGGTGCATCCCGGCCTTTCTCCGGGTGACCTTGAAGAAGTCGCCCGGCTTGTTCGGGCTTTTTTTGTAAAATGACTTGATCTTCCCGGTGATGGGGCTTGAAAGTGGTTCGAGTTGGTGTTGTCGGGGTAGGGTACCTTGGCCAGCACCACGCCCGGGTGTACTCGGAGCTCCCCGGGGTGGAACTTGTTGGTGTGGTGGACATCAACCGCGAACGGGCCCGAGAGGTTGCCCGCCGGTACTCAACGACGCCGTTTTTTGATTACCGGGACCTCTTCGGTAAGGTCGACGCGGTGAGTATTGTTGTGCCCACCGTGCTCCATCGGGACATCGCTGCCCACTTTATTGAGGAGGGCATCAACATCCTCATCGAGAAGCCGGTGACCACAACCCTTGAAGAGGCCAAAGAACTCATGGAGATGGCAGCCAGAAAGAACGTTATCCTCCAGGTGGGCCATATCGAACGTTTCAACTCGGCAGTGATGGAACTCGCCAAGATCGTCGATAACCCCATTTTCATCGAGTGTTGCCGGATGGGTCCTTACGTCAACCGGAATACCGACGTCGGTGTGGTCCTTGATCTCATGATTCACGACATCGACATCGTCATGAGCATCGTGAAGAGTAACGTTGTCAAAATCAGTGCTTCGGGGCGTTCGGTTTTCTCCCGCCAGGAGGATATCGCCAATGCCCAGCTGGTGTTCCAGAACGGTTGTATCGCGAACCTCACGGCAAGCCGGGTCACCAGGAAGAAGATTCGTCGCATGGAGATCACTCAGGTGGATTCCTTCATTTCCATCGATTACCTGGAGCAGGAGCTTGCGGTGTATAAGAAAACCTCTTCCCCACTACCCCAGCTACTTATCGAAAAGCCGGTCATGCAGAAGGGAGAGCCTCTCCGGCTTGAGCTTGAGCATTTCATCCACTGCGTGCGCAACGGTGAGAAGCCCCTCGTTGGTCTTGAAGAGGGGAAAAACGCCTTAGAGGTTGCCCTGCGGATTCTTGAAGAGATTCAGAAGAACCAGGGTGGTGGCAATGACAAAATATGATGTGGTCATTGTGGGCGCAGGTCCGGCAGGGATTTTCGCCGCCCTTGAGCTTGCGGAAAAGAGTAACCTGCGGGTCCTCGTGGTGGACCGGGGGAAGAACATTGAAAAACGGGTCTGTCCTGCCCGGGAGAACAGCAGAATCTGCCAGCGGTGCAACCCCTGCTCTCTGCTTTGTGGATGGGGTGGAGCGGGGGCTTTCAGCGACGGGAAACTGACGCTCTCGCGGGAAGTTGGAGGGCAGCTTGCCGCCTGTATTGAGGAAGAGGAATTCGTCACGGTCCTTGACCAGGTGGATAAGACGTACCTTCGCTTTGGAGGGACATCCCGCATCTACGGGACCGATAGCGAGCGGGTGGAGGAGCTTCGGAAAAGAGCCGAGATGGCGGAGCTCATCCTTGTTCCCTCCCAGGTTCGCCACCTCGGGACGGAACGGTGCCGGGATATCCTGCGGAACATCTTCGATTACCTCAAAGAGCGGGTGGATATCAGGACCGCAACCACGGTAGAAGAACTTCTCGTTCGGGACCACAGGGTCTTTGGGGTTCGTCTTGAGACGGGGGAGGTTATCGAGAGCACTTTTGTTGTTGTGGCTCCGGGGAGGGTGGGGGCAGACTGGCTCCGCAAAGAGTGCCTTCGCCTTGGTCTTTCGCTCAAGAACAATCCGGTGGATCTCGGGGTACGGGTGGAAGTTCCGGCCTCCGTCATGGAAGAGTACACGAACGTCATGTACGAGCTGAAGCTCATCTACTACTCCCGGACCTTCGACGATCGGGTGCGGACGTTTTGCATGTGTCCCCATGGAGAGGTGGTGACGGAATACAACGACGGCATCGTCACGGTGAACGGCCACAGCTACGAGGGGAAGCACACACCGAATACCAATTTCGCCATTCTCGTGAGTACGAATTTCACCGAACCCTTCCATGAGCCCATCGCCTTTGGAAGATATGTGGCACAACTCGCCAATATGGTCAGCGGTGGGGTTATCATCCAGAGACTTCGGGACCTGCAGCTTGGCCGACGGTCCACCTCCGAGCGTATTGCGAAATCTGTGGTCAAACCCACGCTTGAAGGGGCAAGCCCGGGAGACCTGAGCTTTGTGCTCCCCTACCGTTTTCTCCAGGATATTCTGGAGATGCTCGCAGCCCTTGACCGCTTTATTCCCGGGATCAACTCTCCCCATACGCTCCTTTACGGGGTGGAGGTGAAATTCTATTCCTCGAGGGTTGAGCTTCGGAGAAACTTAGAAAGCGAAATTCAGAACCTCTTCCTCATTGGAGACGGAGCGGGCATCACCCGGGGTCTTGTGCAGGCCTCAGCGTCAGGGGTGGTGGTGGCCCGGGAGATCCTTCGAAGGGTAGGGAAACGGTAATGGAGCGCATACTCATCACCAACGACGATGGATTTGAGAGCCCTGGGATACGGGCTCTCGTGCGGGCATTCCGGAAAGAAGCGGAGGTCATTCTCGTCGCTCCCCGTGAGGAAAGGAGCTGCTCAAGCCACAGCATCACGGCCCGGAATCCTCTGCGGGTGCGGGAGGTTGAGGTGGAAGGCGTACGGGGGTATGCGGTGGATGGTACCCCTGCCGATACGGTCATCCTTGGTCTGAATCTCTTTCCGGACATCGACTTTGTGGTTTCGGGAATTAACCGCGGACCGAACCTCGGCTTTGACGTGTTCTATTCGGGAACGGTGGCAGCCTCGCTGGAGGCCGCGATGTCGGGAATTCCGGCGCTCGCGGTATCGCTGGTCCTCAACGGCCACGAGAACTACGACCTTGCGGCGGAGATTGCCGTAGAGGTGTGGAGGACTTTCAGAGATATCCTTCGGGGGGAGCGGAATCTCGTGCTGAACGTCAATGTCCCCGATGTGCCCGGTCGGGAGTTCTTGCGGGGTCTTCGCATTACCGAACTCGGGGACCGGTTCTACGTCACCGGAGTACGGGAGATTGCCCGAAGCAACGGAGAGCGAGTGTTCGTCTTTGAGGAAGTCCAGAGGGACCCCCTCTTTCTCGAGAATTCCGACTTTGAGGCTGTCCGGGAGAACAGGATTTCCGTGACCCCTCTGCGACCTAACCTCACCGACTACCTTGTTCGGCGAAGACTCGTGGGGATTCTGGCGAGGTGAGCGCGATGCGGCAATGGGTGCAGGGTCGGCTGGTTCTTCGGGGAAGAGTACAGGGTGTGGGGTACCGGTATTTTGTGCTCCGAAAAGCGGGAGAGTTTGACGTCACCGGGATGGTGCGGAATCTCCCCACGGGAGAGGTGGAGGTCATCGCTGAAGGAGAAGAGGAGGAAGTCCGTCGTTTCTTTGAGGAGGTCAAAAAAGGGCCTGCATCGGCCCATGTGACCTCTTTCACCGAAGAGTGGTTGCCTTTTAGTGGCCTGTACCACGATTTCCGGGTAGGGTACTGAGATGCACGACGGTGGAGCCCAAGAGCGCCGGAAGAAAATGGTGGAACACCAGCTCATTGCCCGGGGAATTGCGGACCAGCGGGTGCTTGAGGCCTTTTTGAAGGTTCCCCGCCATCTCTTCGTCCCGGAAGAGTACGAGGGGCTGGCGTACCAGGATTCTCCGCTCCCTATTGGGAGCGGGCAGACCATCTCGCAACCCTATATCGTTGCGCTTATGCTGGAGCTTCTCGAACTTTCGCCTGAGGACCGGGTTCTTGAGATTGGCACGGGTTCAGGGTACCAAACGGCGCTTCTGGCGGAAATCGTTCGCGAGGTCTACAGCATCGAGCGCATCCCGAGGCTTTTCTTTGAGGCCAAAGAACGGTTGCACTGCCTTGGGTACACAAACGTGCACCTTTTCCTTGGCGATGGAAGTAAGGGCTTGCCAGAGTTCGCTCCCTACGACAAGATCATCGTCAGTGCCTGCGCTAAACAAATTTACGAAGCGTGGGTTGAGGAGCTCCGGGAGGGGGGAATTATAGTCCTACCTTTAGAGGATACCCACGGCCAGAGTCTCGTTCGGGCCTGGAAGAGGAAGGGGAAGCTCAGGCTTGAGCACCACGGCGGCTGCATTTTTGTCCCCCTCATTGAGGAGGATGTCCACGGGGAGCAAGAAGACCCGTGAGGAAGTAGACACCGGAGGCCACCCCGAGGACTGAAGGGGCTGTCCACCCACCGAAAATCCTCACCCCTCCAAGCTGCAGCAGGGCAAGCACGGCTCCAAGGATCATGCTGAGCAGAGCAGCTCTGTCACTTTTTCGCCTGCCGAAGAACGCTCCGACAATGGTTGGCACCACGCTGAGGAGTCCGAGGGAAGAAGTGACCGAAAGCAGGGCGATGAGATTGAACCGCCCCAGGGCAAAGAAGAAGACGGCAAGGCAGAGCAGGGGGATGAAGAGGAACTGGGCAAAGAGAAGCCGTTTGCGTTCGGGGACGCCCTTTGGGAGGATGTCCTGGAGAAAGAGCGACGAGAGGGTGAGGATGATGGAGTCGGCGGTGGAAACGGCGGCAGAGATAATTCCCACCACCACAAAGAGAACAATCCAGGAAGGGATGGGGAATTCCAGAAGCAGGGTGGGTGTGGCAAGATCAGGGTTTTTCAGGTCAGGCAGGAGTACCAGGGCTCCAAACCCTAAGGTGACGGTGATGAGGGTGTACACAAAACCGTATCCCAGAAACCCTGTGATGGTTTTGCGCATTTCCCCAAGGTTTGCCGGCACAAGGAGCCGCTGGAAAACCTGGGGGTTGGAGATGCTGAAGAAGAACCAGGGAAGGGAGAGGTTGAGGAAGGTTCGAAAGGTGAAAAAGCCGTTTCCCGGAACGCTCAGCCACCGGGGATAGGTGGTCTCAACCGTGTGGAAGAACGCAGAGAACCCCCCAAGAAGACGCACGACTACAAAAAAGACTAAAGCGACGGAGCTTGCCATCATGATGCCTGCCTGGAGTGCATCGGTTGCCGCCACAGAGCGAAGTCCGGCAATTGTCGTCCAGAGGATGATGAAGCACAGGGCAAGGAGCAGCCCCACGGGATACCCGATTGTCCCCCGGGAGAGCACCTCAAGGAGGTACCCGATACCCGTAAGTTGCACGGAGGTGTAGGGGATGAGGAAACCCGAAACGATGAGCGCGTACACGGTTCCCACCAGAGGGTTCCGGTACTCGAGGCTCAGGACTTCTCCGGGGCTCACGCATCCGTGACGTTTCCCGGCCTCCCAGAACTTCGGTCCCACAAGGACCGCCCAGAAAAGCCCCGAGAGGTAGATGAGCTCAAAGCCTAAAGCACCCACGCCTCCACGGTAAGTGAGGCCCACAAGCCCGAGCATCATGAAGGCGCTGTAGGTGGTGGCGCCATAAGAAAGGGCGGCAATGAGCCAGTGGAGCTTTCGACCCGCCAGGAAGTACTCGATGAGACTCAGGCGAGCTCCTCTCCGGACTGCCAGGGCAAAAGCACTCCCCCATCCGGCATAGAGCGCGATGGCAAGCCAGAGGTACTGCTCACTCATGCCAGGACCTCATTATGCGGAGAAGGATGAGAATGGCCAGAATCGCAAAAATGTTCCAGAAGAGGAAGCTCCCACTGAAGCGCTGTACCTGGGAGAGGACGGTGAAGGGAAGAAGATAGGCCAGAACCACAAGGGAAAGAAAGACAACAAACACTCTCCTCCCTCCCCGCTTTTTGCTACAATGTAGCAGAAAGTGAGACGGGAGTAAAGGGGGGAGAGGGATGTCCAGAGCCTTTCTGGTCATCGATATGCTCAACGACTTCGTGCATCCTGATGGAGTGCTCTTTGTGGGGCATCAGGTGCAGGAGGTCATCGCCACCATCAGAGAACTCCTCAAAGAACGGAGAAAGCAGAAAGACCTCGTCGTCTACGTGTGCGATGCCCATCGCAGGGATGATGCTGAATTCCGGCTCTTTCCGCCGCACTGTGTGGAAGGGACCTGGGGGGCACAGGTGGTTGCGGACCTTGCGCCCCAGGAAGGGGATTTCGTTCTTCCTAAAACGAAGTTCAGTGCGTTCCTTGGAACACCCCTTGACCTCATTCTCCGGGAAAAGAACGTCACACACCTTGAGCTTGTGGGAGTGTGCACGAATATCTGCGTGCTGTACACCTGCGCCTTTGCGCGGATGCTCCATTACGAGGTAACGGTTTTCCGGGAGGGGGTAACTTCCTTTGACCTTGGAGCCCATGAGTGGGCGCTCCGGGAGATGGAGAACACGCTGAAGGCAGAGGTTCGCTCATGCGGGAAGTCATCCAGAGCGCAGTGAACGTGAGCACTTCATCTTCTGCAGTCGTTCAGGAGATGGTGGAGCGTCTTACCGCTTTTGAAGACCTGAAGGTGGCGGATTATTCCCTGGATCCGGACCACAACCGTTCGGTTGTCACCCTCCTTGGAACCCGGAAGGCCCTGGAGGCGGCTGTCCCTGTTTTTTTTGAAGTTGCCGAAAAGCACCTCGATATTCGCCTGCACCGGGGAGAACATCCCCGCATCGGCATTGTGGACGTGGTTCCCTTCACGCCCTGGAGGGGCGTCGGGATGGAGGAGTGCAAGGCGCTGGCCTGGCGGGTGGGGGAGGAGATTGCCCGCCGTTTCCGCGTTCCGGTGTATTTCTACGGGGAAGCCGCAAAAAGGCCTGAACACCGGGACCTCTCACAGATTCGTCGGGGGGGGTATGAAGTTCTGCGGGAGGAAATCGCCCGTGTTCCGGAACGCTTCCCCGATGCCGGTCCCTGCGAGGTACACCCCACACTGGGGGCTACAGCTATAGGAGCTCGGGGGCCGCTCGTGGCCTTCAACGTGAACCTCAAAACCCAGGATATCAGTGTGGCCCGAAAAATCGCCGCACGGGTTCGGGGAGGGTTGCAGGCGGTGAAAGCCATTGGGGTTGAACTTAAAACCCGGGGAATGGTTCAGGTTTCTATGAACGTCCTGGACTTTCGGCGGAACTCGCTTCTTGAGATTTTCAGGCTTGTGGCCCTTGAAGCTCGCCGATATGGAGTGGACGTGGCAGGATCAGAAATCATCGGTCTTGTTCCCCTCGAGGCCCTGGTGGATCTTGCGCAGGTTGTCCTCGGCATTCCTGATTTACGAGTGAGTCAGGTGGTGGAGCACCATCTGGTGGACGATTTTTGACTTTTTTTGACTAACCCCCTTGACAGTTTGACCTTATTTGATTATAATGGGAGCCGAAACGCGGGAATGCTCAAACAGAGCGAAAGGAGGGATGACCTATGGTGAGAAGAGGCGTTCCTGCCCGTCGCGAAGAGCGGCGAGTGAGCCCGATTCGGAGGCTCTGGGATCTCTTCGATCTCCGCAGCGACCTTGACGAAATCTTCGATGAACTCCTGGAAGCGCCTTTCTTCAGCGCACCGTCCTGGTTTGGCAACTTCCCTGCTGTAGACGTTGCTGAAACCGAGAACGAGGTCATTGTCAAGGCGGAAATCCCGGGAATTGACCCCAAGAACCTCGAAGTGCACGTCACCGAAGATTCCCTGGACATCAAGGGTGAAGTGAAGGATGAGTGGGAGGAACGGGATGTTGGATACTGCCGCAGAGAACGTTACTGTGGTACCTTTGAACGTACCATTGCTCTTCCGGCAAAGGTGAAACAGGACGAGGTGAAGGCGCAGTACAAGGACGGCATCCTCACCATCACCCTTCCCAAAGTCGAACCGAGTAAACCCAAGGCCAGGAAAGTCGAAATCGAGGTGGCATAGCTTCTGAGAAAAGCCCCGGAGAGGATTCCCTCTCCGGGGCTTTTCTTTTTCCCCCAAAATGTGTACAATGGAGAAGAGGTGTCGGGGCGTGGCGCAGCCTGGTAAGCGCACACGGTTCGGGACCGTGGTGTCGGCCGTTCAAATCGGCTCGCCCCGACCATTTTCCGGGTGATAGGATGATCTACTATCTCTGTAAGTACCTCGCCCTTTTTCTTCTCAAGCTCTTTTCCTCCTTTCGGGCAAGCGGCAGAGAACATATTCCCCGACATGGTCCCTGTTTCCTGGTTTCGAACCATTCGAGCTACCTCGACCCCGTGGTCCTCGGATGCGCTTCACCCCGGCGTGTGTACTTTGTGGCCAAGGAGGAGCTCTTCCGGAACCCACTTGCCGCGTTTTTCCTGAGACAACTCGGGGCTTTTCCCCTGCGAAGGAGCGAGGTGGACAAAGAGGCGGTGCAGACGATCTTCCGGCTCCTTCGGGAGGGGAAAGTCGTCTGTTTTTTCCCCGAGGGAACCCGGAATGAAGGAACGCTTTTACCCTTTCGCAAGGGTGCTCTGAAGCTTTTGCTCCGAGGGAATGCTCCGATTGTGGTGGCAAGCATCCGAGGAACGTACGAGAGCTTTTCCCGGCACCGGAAGTTCCCCCGTCCCTTTCCCATCCGAGTGGTGTTTTCCCCACCCTTTTCCCCGGAGGGCCTGACCCCTGAGGTCCTTGAGGACGAAATACGCAGACGTATGGAGGTTGCCTTTCATGGTTCGTAGGATGCTTCCCATTATGCTTTTTGGCTTTTTCCTGACCTCTTCGGCGCTTGCCCTGGTTTTCAGGGTCGATGCGGTTTTCGAGGAAGTGGGGGGGGAGATACCCCTTCTGGACTACCCGGTGGGCATTGCCGTGGACGACGCAGGAGGAAGGGTGTTCGTGAGCGACTGGGGGAATAACAGGGTTCTGGTGCTTGAGAAAACGGGGAAGCTTCTCCGGGAAATCAGGAACTTGAAGAGTCCTGCAGGGCTTGCCCTTGACAGAGAAGGGAGGAAGCTCTTTGTGGTGGAGCAAAAAGGGAACCGGGTAACCGTCTTTGACCTTGAGACGCTCAGCCCCCAGGGGAACCTGAAGACCAAGACTCCTCTGAGTGAGCCTCGGGGGATTTGGGTGGCGCAGGATGGGACGGTGTACGTTGCAGATACGGGGCGGTCACGCATCGTGGTCTTTGGGGTTCAGGGGGAAGAGCTCTTTGCCTTTGGCCGGGAGGGCATGGGGGATAGTGAGTTCTATCAGCCCAGAGGGGTAGCTCAAGACCCGCAGGAACGCATCTGGGTGGTGGATACCCTCCATCACTGCGTGAAGGTTTTCGATGGGAAGGGGAACTACCTCTTTCGTTTCGGTGAGGGTCTCAATCAGCCCCGCTACGTCGGCTTTTTTGGCGATCTTGCCTTTCTCTCCGATTACCGGAACCACCGGATTCTCGTCTATGACCTCCAGGGGGTGCTCCAGGGTGCCATCGGCGAGGAGGAAAAACTCTTCTCCTTCCCCGAGGGGCTCTGGATTGATGGCGAGGGGAAGCTCTGGGTGGCCGATGCCGGGAACAACCGGATTGTTCGGATTGACCTGGGGTACCTTGCCCATCCTGAGGAGTACCTGAAAACCCTCCTTGCGGAGGGGAAGGACGAGGAATTCTTTGAGGTTTTGGGTCGCCTGTCTCCTGAGGTTCGCAGACGACCTGAGATTGGTCGTTTGCTCTTTGAGGCGTACAGGCGCCGGGGAGACCTTGAGGCGCTCATTGCCCAGGCGGAAGAGCTTTTTCTCTCCGATGAAGAGGAGCGTTCCCGGTGGAAGAGGACGCTCGGCGAGCTCTACGCCGAACGGGGACGCATCCTCGCCGGGCAGGGCGCTTTTGAGGAAGCGAAGGATTTCCTGCTCCGGTCTTTCCGGTACGGTCGGCTGGCTTCGCTTTTCTCCTACCTCTGGGTTGCTTTCCTGGGTGCAGGGGGAGAGTATCTTGGTATCCTCTTGCTCCTTGTGCTCCTTGGTGTGTTGCTCTTTGTGTACTTTCGGCTTCGAGCCGAGCGGGAGAGGAGGTGGCGCCGGTGGTGAGGAAGGAGGCGGTGGCAGGGTATTTCTATCCGGGAAGGGCTGAGGAGCTGCGACGTCTTTTTGAAGAACTCTCTGCCTCTGCGTCGCGGGTTTTTCCGGAAAATCTCTCCGGGCTTCAGGATGCCAGTGGTGTGGTGAGTCCTCACGCTGGATATATCTACTCGGGGGTGGCTGCCTGCGTTGCCCATCGTTTTCTCGCCCTTCTCCCCCCTGCACAGACGATTGTGCTCCTTGGCCCAAACCACCGGGGGGTGGGGAGGCGGGTGGCCATAAGCAATGCTGAGTACTGGCAGACCCCTCTGGGACAGGTACCTGTGGACAGGGAATCGGCGGAGTTCCTTCTCTCGTGCTCTTCAATGTTCGCCCTGGATGAGCTGGCGCATCGGTTTGAGCATTCTCTCGAGGTTCAAGTCCCCTTCCTCCAGTACTTCTTATCCTACGAATTCAAGATTCTCCCCATTGCCCTACTTTCCCAGGACAGGGTAACGTCTGAAGCCCTGGGGGAGGCCCTTTTTGCCCTCTCGGAGAAAAAGCGGATTCTCGTCGTGGCAAGTAGCGACTTCTCCCACTACGAGCCGGAAGCGGTGGCCCGGACCAAGGACGGAGAGGTCATCGAGCGCATCTGTGCCCTGGATGTTGAGGGATTCTACCGGGTGCTCCGGGAAAAAGACGTAAGCGTCTGCGGGCCTGGAGGAATCGCTGCGCTCCTTGTGTACCACAAAAAGCGAGGAGGGGAGAGGGGCGAACTCCTCTATTACACCCACAGCGGTGAAGTGACAGGTGAGCGGCATCAAGTGGTTGGGTACGCGGCGGTTGCCTTCCCCCTGCCGTGAAAAAATATTTTTCCTTTCCCCTTGACAGGGGGTGCAGGGGGTGGTACTCTAAGCGCAACGCTTGCGCAGGCGTCAAGTTCAGATTGAGGAGGCTCAATTCAATGGCAACAGGAAAAGTCAAGTGGTTCAGCACCACCAAGGGGTACGGGTTCATTTCTTCCGACCAGGGTGGTGACGTGTTTGTGCACTACACGGCAATCGAAGGAAACGGCTTTAAGACTCTCGAAGAGGGTCAGGCAGTGGAGTTCGATATCCAGCAGGGGGCAAAAGGCCCTCAGGCTGTCCGCGTACGAAGAATATAGCATTCTTCCGGAAAAGCCAAAAAGCCCACCACAGGTGTGGTGGGCTTTTTCTTTTTCTGCCCCCATGCTATAATTATTCCCACGCGCTGAAAGGAAGGTGGAGGAGATGAAAAAGGGCATTCACCCTGAGTATGCCGAGACCCGGGTTATCTGTGCCTGCGGGAATACGTTCGTGACAAGGTCGACGAAATTCCCTGAAATTCGGGTGGAAATCTGTGCCAAGTGCCATCCCTTCTTCACCGGTCAGCAGAAGTTAGTGGACACGACCGGAAGGGTGGAGAAGTTCCGCAGTAAATACGGGGATAGCTACTGACCCCGGTCCCGCAAACCCTATGCGGGTGACCCTTCTTGCCCACACCCCTGACCCTGAGAGAGCTATCGCCCTGGCTGCGAGGGTCTGTTACAGCAAGGAGCCTCCTCAGGATATTGCCCCTGAAAAGGCCAGGAAGCTCATCCGGGAGCTCTTTGCCCGAGGGCATGAGTCGGTACTGGAACACGCTTTCTTCTCTTTTCTCCTTGAGGGCATCTCCCGGGTGACCTCTCACCAGCTCGTCCGGCACCGTCTGGCGTCTTACGCCCAGCAGAGCCAGCGGTATGTGGACCTCGGGGAGGTAAGCTTCGTCTGTCCGCCCTCGATTGCCGAACACCCCCGTGCTAAAATAGTATTCGATGGGGTCATGGCCCATGCCCGGGAGGCGTATGAGGAGCTCTGCCGCCTTGGGGTGGCAAAGGAAGATGCTCGGTACGTTTTTCCTCAGGCCGTGGCGACCAATATCGTCGTTTCCCTGAATGCTCGTGAGCTCCTGCACATTGCCCGGGTACGCCTGTGTCGCCGGGCACAGTGGGAGGTTCGGGAAGTGGTGTTGAGGATGATTGCGGAAGTGGGGAAGGTTGCGCCGGTCCTTACGGAAATCGCCGGCCCTCCCTGCAAGTTTGGTCCCTGTCCGGAGGGGGAGAAAGGTTGCGGAAGACCATGGGAGCACCCATGAGGAGAGAAGGGTTCTGCGACATCGGAGGACAGGCGCTGATTGAGGGAGTGATGATGCGCAGCCCACACCGCCTGGCGATGGCGGTGCGCCGGCCCGATGGGAGCATCGTTCTTGAGGTCCGGGAAGAAGTTCCCCTTTCGCGCCGGAGCCCCTTTTTTGCCCTTCCAGTGATCCGAGGAATAGTGGGTCTTGTCGATTCACTGGTGGTGGGCCTTCGGGCGCTCTCCTATTCCGCTCAGGTGGCCCTTGATGAGGAGCATCGCCTTACCGGTTTCGATATGGTGCTGGCCCTGTTCCTTGCCGTGGGTCTTTTCGTAGGGCTTTTTGTCGCTCTCCCTACGTTTTTGACCTCACTCCTTGACCGTTTCCTGCGCTCCACCGTGGTGTACAACCTCATGGAGGGAGCAATCCGGATTGGCGTTTTTCTCCTGTACCTTCTTGTGATTTCGAATCTCCGGGATATCCGGAGGGTCTTCGAGTACCACGGTGCGGAGCACAAGGCGATCTTTACCTTCGAGGAAGGGGAGGAGCTCACGCCTGAGAATGCGGCGAAGTTCACCACCCGTCATCCCCGTTGCGGGACGAGCTGGCTGCTCCTTGTCATGGTGGTGAGCGTCCTCATTTTCTCTTGCCTCGGAAGACCGGGAGTTTTTATCCGGATCCTGAGCCGGGTTCTCGTGGTGCCTCTCGTGGCAGGGCTGGCTTATGAAGCGGTGAAGCTACTTTCGCACCACCGCCAGAGCCTCGTTGCCCGTCTTGTGAGTCTTCCTGGTCTCTGGCTCCAGTACCTCACAACCCGCGAGCCGGATAGAGACCAGCTTGAAGTGGCCTTTGCGGCGCTGCGGGGGAGTCTCGGGGAGGAGTACACGCCATGTGGCGAGAAAAGGTGAAGGCTATCGTCGAGCAGTACCGGGAGCTCACCGAGAAAATGGCCCATCCCGAGGTGGTGCAGGATCTGGTCCGCTACCGCAGTTACGCCCAGACCATTGCAGAGATTGAACCCATTGTGGAGAAGTACGAGGAATACGAACGGGTGGAACGGGAACTTGAGGAGGACCGGCTTCTGCTCCGGAGCGAACACGATCCGGAACTCCGGGAGCTCCTCGAGGAAGAGATTGCCCGGCTTAAGGAACGCCACGAACAGCTTGAAGAAGAACTCAAGGTCATGCTCCTTCCCAGGGATCCCCGGGACGACAAGGACACGCTGGTGGAGATTCGGGCCGGTGCGGGAGGGGAGGAGGCGGCGCTCTTTGTGGCCGACCTTTTCCGGATGTACACCCGCTTCGCCGAACGCCATGGTTTCAAGGTCGAGGTCATGGATGCAAGCCCCACGGAGCTTGGGGGATTCAAGGAGATTATCTTTGCCGTGGAGGGGAAAGGTGCGTACAGCAAGTTCAAGTTTGAAAGCGGTGTGCACCGGGTGCAGCGGGTGCCCATCACCGAAGCCAGTGGTCGTATCCATACTTCTACGGCAACGGTGGCCGTGCTTCCTGAGGCCGACGAGGTTGAGGTGGTCATTCGACCGGAGGATATTCGGGTGGAGATTTTCCGGGCGTCTGGGCCTGGTGGGCAGCACGTGAACACGACCGATTCCGCCGTTCGGATCACCCATCTCCCCACGGGGATTGTGGTCACCTGTCAGGATGAGCGGTCACAGCACAAAAACAAAGCGAAAGCCTTGCGGATTCTTCGGGCCCGGCTCCTTGACCTCGAGCGAAAGGCCCAGAAGGAGGCCATTGATCGGGAACGGCGGGCGCAAATTGGCACCGGAGAACGGAGCGAGCGCATCAGAACCTACAATTTTCCTCAAAACCGGGTGACGGACCACCGCATCAACCTTACCCTGTATCGTCTGGAGTCCGTTCTCGATGGGGACCTTGATGAAATCGTTGAGGCCCTTGCTGCTGAGGAACGGGCCAGGCTCCTGGAGAAGGTTGGATAGGGTGACGGTCAGAGAGCTCTTCCGGAAAACGGTGAGCGTGCTGCACGAGCGGGGTATTCCCTCCCCGACGCGGGAAGCTCGTCTTCTTCTGGGAAAACTCCTCAAGACCTCGCCAGCGAGGCTTTATCTTTTCTGGGACCAGAGGGTTCCCGAGGAGGACGAGCGGATGTTGCAGGCTCTGGTTGAGGAACGCCTTCTCGGAGTGCCCCTCCAGTACGTCCTTGGAGAGTGGGAGTTTTTCTCCCTGCCTTTCCGCCTGAGGCGGGGGGTCTTCATCCCCCGGGTGGATACCGAAGCATGGGTGGAGGAAGCGGTGGTCCTCCTCCACTTCCTCTCGGGGAAAAGGAAACAGCTTGTGGGATGCGACCTGTGCTGTGGAAGTGGCGTCATTGGGCTTTCCTGTGCTTTCTTCGTGCCCGGCTTGGTCCTTTATGGAGTGGATATCTCGGAAGATGCGGTGGCTTTAGCCCTTGAGAATGCCCGTTTTCTTGGTCTTGAGGAACGGGTAACGTTTCTCGTGGGGGACCTTTTTAGCCCCTTTGCGTCGCGGTCTTTGGCTTTTGACGTTATCCTCTCTAACCCTCCTTACGTCCCCGTGGCTTTTTGGGAGAAGCTTGAGGAGGGCATTCGTCTCTATGAACCCCGGGAGGCGCTGTGTGGGGGAGAGGATGGACTTGAGGTGATCCGGAGAATCCTCTGCGAGGCTCCCCGTTTCCTCCGGGAGGGGGGATTCCTCTTCATCGAGCATGATCCCGCACAGAAAGAGGCGGTGGCAGAACTCGGGGAAAAAAGTGGCCTGACGTATGTTCGGGCGCTTCGAGACTACACCGGGAGTATCCGGGCAAGTGTGCTGCAGCTTGGGAGGGAGAAGGAGTGCGAATTCTCATCGGATGCGACCACGCCGGCTTTCATCTAAAGGAGGACCTCAAGGCGTACATCCAGTCCCTGGGGCATGAGGTTGAGGATTACGGCGTGCACCAAGAGGAAACCTATGATTACCCTGATGTGGCCTTCAGGGTGGCAGAGGACGTTGCCCGGGGGAAAGGCGACCGGGGGATTCTCATCTGTGGAACCGGGGTGGGGATGGCTATTGCCGCAAACAAGGTTCGGGGCATTCGGGCAGCTCTGTGCCATGACGTCTTCTCTGCCCGGACTTCCCGAGAACACAACGACGCCAATATCCTCACCATGGGAGAACGGGTGATCGGGAAGGGCCTTGCCCGGGAGATTGTCCGGGTGTGGCTTCAGAGCGAATTCCAGGGGGATCGACATGCCCGAAGGGTGGCCAAAATCCGTGCCTACGAAGAGCGAAAGGCTGAGACCTGACTGGGATGAGTACTTCATGGCCATTGCCCACCTTGTGGCCACGCGCTCAACCTGCATTCGCCGCCAGGTTGGTGCCGTGCTTGTAAAGGAGAAGCGGATTCTCGCCACTGGCTATAACGGTGCGCCAAGCGGTGTGGCCCACTGTACGGAGGCCACCTGTCTCCGGAATCTGCAGAACATTCCCCCCGGGCAGATGCACGAGCTCTGCCGGGGCCTCCATGCAGAGCAAAATGTGATTATTCAGGCTGCCCTCTACGGGGTGAGCACCAAGGGGTCGACGCTCTACTGCACTCACAAACCCTGTATCCTCTGTGTGAAGATGCTCATTAACGCCGGAATCGTCCGGATTGTCTACGAGAATCCCTATCCAGACCCTCTGGCCGATGCGCTTTTGGAAGAGGCGGGGGTTGAGCTCCTGGCGTTTTCGGGAGGACAAAGCGGTGATTCGTGAGGCGCTCTTTTTCCCGTTCCTGGCCTTTCTCTGTGCCCTGGGGTTGACGCCCCTGGTCATCAGATGGAGTGAACGCCGGGGGTGTCTCGATTTGCCCGATGGGGAGCGCAAAATCCACGATCGGCCCGTGTCTCGCCTTGGGGGGATAGCGGTTTTTGGAGCCTTTTTCATTGCCCTTTTGCTCCTTGCCTTTTCTCTCCCCCTCGCGCTTTCGCCCCTTTTCATCCTGGGGATTGGGGTCATTTTCGCCACGGGGCTTTGTGACGACTTCTTTTCGCTCCCTCCCTGGGGGAAGTTCGCTGGCCAGTGTCTGGGGGCGGGGCTTTTGCTTTCTGGGGGTGTGGTCATTCGTTTTTTCACGCTCCCCTGGAACCACGTGGTGTACCTGGGCTGGCTCGGGTATCCTCTTACCATGCTCTGGATTGTGGGGGTATCCAACGCTCTCAACCTCATCGATGGGCTTGATGGGCTGTCCGGAGGGGTAGGTGCCATTGCAGCCTTCACCCTGGGAGTTATTGCCTGGCAGGAAGGACGTGTGGAACCGGCGCTGCTGTCGCTTCTTCTTGTGGGGTCGGTTCTCGGCTTTCTTCTGTACAATTTCCCCCCCGCCAGGATTTTCCTCGGCGATGGCGGAGCGCTGTTTCTTGGGGGAATGCTGGCGGTTATTGCGGTTCAGGGAGCCTTGAAAAGCGCTGCGGCCTTCACCCTGGCGCTCCCGAGTCTCATCCTCGGTGTCCCGATTTTCGACACGCTTTTCGCCATCGTGCGCCGCAAGAAGAACCACCTCCCCATCGCTTCCCCTGACCGGGGGCATCTCCACCACCGTCTCCTTGAGCGGGGCTATTCAAAACGGGAGACGCTCATCATCTTCTACGGCCTCAGCGCGCTCTGTGGGGCGGTGGCCATTTTCATGAATACTTTTCTCGCCAACAGTACCTATTCGCTCCTGCTCTTTTTCCTCTTCGTCCTCTTTTTCCTAAGCCTTGGAAAAAACCTCCGGGTGACTGAACTGCCCAAGGAGAAGAAATCCATTGCCAGGGATTAGCGTCGCCTTTGTTCTTGGAACAAGGCCAGAAATTGTGAAGCTTGCCCCCGTTGTGCTTGCACTGCAAAGGCGCCAGGAATTCCTTCCCTGGATTGTCCACACCGGTCAGCACCGGGAAATGGCAGAGACCTTTTTCTCCGTTTTCGGTCTTTCTCCCCGCTACGATTTGCAGGTCATGGTGGAGCAGCAGTCCCTCTTCTACCTTACCTCCCGGATTCTTGAGGGTCTTGAGAGGGTCTTTCGTTCGGATCGCCCGGATCTCGTCGTCGTTCAAGGGGACACCACGTCGGCGTTCTGCGGTGCCCTGGCGTCTTTCTATCTTCGGATTCCCTGTGCCCATGTTGAGGCAGGGCTCCGAACCTTCACGAAATACAGTCCCTTCCCTGAAGAGATGAACCGTGTCCTCATCGGGCGCCTTGCGGACCTCCATTTTGCCCCCACTCCCCGGTCCCGGGAGAACCTCCTCAGGGAGGGCATTCCGGACGACAGAGTCTTTGTCACGGGGAATACGGTTGTGGATGCCCTCTTTGCCATCCTTGGAAGGCATACCACCTTTGAGCATCCGGTTCTGGCCCGGGAGGTGCAGGATGGTGTGACCATCACGGTCACGGCACATCGGAGGGAGAACTGGGGAAAGGGAATTGCCGAAGTTGCCCTGGCCGTCAGGGACCTTGTGATTTTGCGGGAAGATGTGCGGGTCTTTTTCCCCCTCCATCCCAATCCCCTGGTGAGGGAGGTGGTGGAGAGGGAGCTTGCTTCAATCCCCCGGGTGTTCCTCCTCGATGCCCTCCCGTACCCGGACTTTGTGCGGCTGCTCGCCAGAAGCCACGTGGTGGTGAGCGACTCAGGAGGGGTTCAGGAGGAGGCGGCGGCACTGGGAATCCCGGTTGTGGTGACCCGGGACACCACGGAACGACCGGAAATCATCGAGTGTGGTCTTGGGGTGCTGGCGGGGTGTCGGAGGGAATCCATCGTCCGGGCGGCGATGGGTTTCCTGGAAAAAGGGGTGAAGCAGAGGAGAGCGCGCGTGTTTGGAGACGGCAGGGCTGCAGAACGAATTGTTCAGATTCTCCTGCGGTTTTTTGGTTTCCCCGGGGTGTATGAGGAGTTCACTCCGGGAGAATCACCTGGAGAGCGGTCTCCTGAGACTTGAAGCGGCACGGAGGCGTGCCAGTGACCGCAGGAGTGCTGCCTGGGCCCGAGCAAAATCCACCTCTCCCTTGCGTTCCCTGAGTCGTCTTTCCGCTCTCCGGGCGGCTTCCTGTGCCCGTGCAACGTCAATCTCGTGGGCCTCTTCGGCGCTGTGGACGAGGAGAGTGACCTTTTCCTGGGTGACCTCGGCCACACCCCCACCCAGGGCAAAGAACTTTTCTTCTCCGTCTTCGGTTTTGCAATACAGCACCCCGATGAGGAGTTCAAAGATGGCCGGAGCGTGTCCGGGAAGGACACCCCGTTTGCCATCGGGGCATTCGAGGATGAGGGAACGCACCCTCTCAATGGTGATGCGCCGTTCCGGGGTGAGGATGTCAAGGGTCATCGTCCTCATGACTTCTTGAGCTCCCTCACTCTGGCCTCCACCTGGGCGATGGTTCCCGTCATGTAGAAGGCTTGCTCTGGCCAGGTGTCGCACTCACCATTGAGAATCATCTCCACACCCTTCAGGGTCTCTTCCCGGGGAACGAACTCTCCTGGAATCCCGGTGAACGCCTCTGCGGTGAAGAAGGGCTGGGTGAGGAACCGCTGGAGTTTTCTTGTGCGGTTCACCACGAGCTTGTCTTCTTCAGAGAGTTCCTCAACACCAAGAATGGCGATGATGTCCTGGAGCTCGAGGTAGTGGGCGATGAGCTTTCGCACTTCCTGCGCCAGGCGGTAGTGCCGCTCTCCCACAATAGCCGGGTCAAGTGCCCGGGAAGTGGACTGGAGGGGGTCGACCGCCGGATAGAATCCCTGTTCGAAGAGCCGTCGTGAGAGAACTGTGATGGCGTCAAGGTGAGCAAAGGTTGTCGCCGGAGCAGGGTCCGTGAGGTCATCGGCAGGAACATAAATTGCCTGCACCGAGGTGATCGAACCATTGACCGTTGAGGCAATCCGCTCCTCGATCATGCCGATTTCCTCAAAGAGCGTGGGCTGGTACCCTACGGCTGAAGGAATACGCCCGAGGAGTGCCGAAACCTCTGCTCCTGCCTGGACGTAGCGGAAGATGTTGTCGATGAAAAGGAGAACGTCCTGGGAGAGCACGTCCCGGAAGAATTCCGCCATGGTGAGGGCAGTGAGGGCCACACGGAATCGCGCTCCGGGTGGTTCGTTCATCTGCCCGAAGACCAAAACGGTGTGGTTGAGCACCCCGCTTTTCTGCATCCCAAGCCAAAGTTCGTTCCCTTCCCGGACGCGTTCCCCAACGCCAGCGAACACCGAAACTCCCCGGTGGGTTGTGGCTGTGCGGTGGATGAGTTCCATGATAAGAACGGTCTTGCCCACTCCTGCTCCCCCGAAAAGCCCTGTTTTCCCTCCCCGAACGTAGGGACAGATGAGGTCGACGATTTTGATGCCCGTTTCGAAGATTTCGGTGGAGGCGATCCGCTCGCTGAGGGGCGGAGCAGGACGGTGAATGGAGTGCTTGGTCTTCGTCCGGACCGGTCCTCTCCCGTCGATGGGTTCTCCAAGAACGTTGAACATACGCCCCAGGGTTTCCTTCCCCACCGGAACCTTGATGGGCTCTCCGGTATCCTGTACGGGCATGCCCCGCTGCAGACCAGTAGTGTCCTGGATGGCGATGCAGCGGACCCGTCCCTCACCGAGGTGGCTGTGGACCTCAAGGACCAGGGGGTCTCCCAGGTTTTCTTCGTTTCTCCTTGGGACGAAAAGGGCGTTGTGGATGGCTGGGGTTTCCCGGGGTGGGAAACGAACGTCCACTACCTGACCGATGACCTGTTCGATCACACCCTCACCCATGGATGTCACCTTCCTCGAGCCTGCGAAGTGCCTCGGCGGCCCCCGTGACCTCGTTGAGCTCCTGGGTGATGCTCTCCTGGCGCTTTTTGGCGTAAAGGAGCATGAGGGTTTCGAGCGTCTCCCGGGCATGAGTGGTGGCAGTGTCCATGAGGAGGAACCGAGTCGCCTGTTCACTCATGAAACTCTCGGCCAGTGCCTGGTAGAGTTTCCCCGCCACGTACTCGAAAAGCAGCGTGCGGTAGAGGTGCTCCACATCACTCAGGAAGAGGTAGCGGTCCTCCAGGCTTTGTTTCGGGGAGACGGCAGGGGGCAGAAGCCTCTCCACAACAGGCTTCTGTTCGCTCAGAGAAACGTAGTGCATGAAGCTCACATAGAGGTGAGTGAAGGCTCTGTGTTCTTTCATCCGAAAAATGCTGTACGTGAGTTCCCGGATATCCCTGTAGTGGGGAACCTGGTGCACCGGAAGGGGATGGAAGGCAACGATATGGGGTGCAAATTCCCTGAGCACCCGCTTTCCCTGGCTTCCAAGGACAATAATGCTGAACTCTTCAAGTTTCTGGGTTTTGAGGAAGCTACAGAGATTCCGGGCAAGGATGTCGCTGAAGGCCCCCACAAGGCCACGGTCGGGGAAGATGCCCACAAGGAGTGGTTTCGGTACTTCGGGAAGAACTTCTCGGGGTCCCACAAGCTCAAGGAGACGGGAGAGTTGCTCTCCAAAGGTTCTCACCTTTTCCAGGGCACTCTTCCCCATCCGCAGGCGGGCAGCGGAGATGGTCTTCATGGTGTTCGTGATGCGCTGAATTTCCCGAATCAGCGCAATCTGTCGCTTGATGTGCGAGAGTTTCGCCATTATACCGCCTCCTGGAGGAATCGCTCGTTGAAGTTCGCTAAAACCCTGCGCATCTCTTCCTCAAGGTCATGGGTGAGGTCTCGTTCCTTCTCCAAGCGCTCAAGGAGGGTGGCGTGTTCCTCCCTGAGGTGGGTGACGAAGGCCCTTTCCCATTCCTTAACCCGCTCAAGGGGCACGGGGTCAAGGAATCCCTGAGTGGCGGCAAAGACCTCCATGATTTCAATGCTTAGGGGGAGAGGGGCGAAGGAGGTCTGTGTCATGAGGGCAAGGACTCTTTTTCCATGTTCGAGCTGCCGTCTGGTGAGTTCGTCAAGGTCTGCTCCGAAGCGGGCGAATTCTTCAAGCTCGAAGTACTGGGCAAGATCCAGGCGCAGGCGCCGGGCGACCTTTTTCATGATGCTCGTCTGTGCCTCGCCTCCCACCCGGGAGACCGAAAGGCCGATGTTGATGGCCGGGAGGAATCCCTTGTTGAAGAGCCCGGTTTCGAGGTAAATTTGCCCATCCGTGATGGAAATGATGTTCGTGGGGATGTAAGAGGCAATATCCCCTTCCTGGGTTTCCACGATGGGCAGAGCGGTCATGGAGCCTCCTCCCCGGGACTCGGCAAGCTGAGCACCCCGCTCAAGGAGGCTCGAGTGGATGTAGAAGATGTCCCCAGGGTACGACTCCCTTCCCGGAGGACGACGCAGAAGCAGAGACAGCGACCGGTACGCCACGGCATGCTTGGTGAGGTCGTCATAGACGATGAGCACATCATCTCCCCGGTACATGAAGTACTCCCCCATGGCGCATCCGGCGTAAGGGGCAAGGTACACGAGAGCCGGAGGGTCTTCAGAAGACGTGGCAACGATAGTGGTGTACTCCAGAGCCTGGAATTTCCGCAAGATTTCCACGACCTGGGTGATGTTGGCCAGGCGCTGGCCGATGGCCACGTAGATGCAGATGACGCCCTTCCCTCTCTGGTTGATGATGGTGTCTAAAGCGATGGTGGTCTTTCCGGTTCGCCGATCCCCAATGATGAGCTCTCGCTGTCCCTTCCCCAGGGGGATCATGGCGTCGATGATTTTAATGCCGGAAAAAAGCGGCCGCTGTACCGGAACACGGTCGATGACCTGTGGTGCGGGGAAGAACACCGGCCGTTTCCCCCGGCACGTGATGGGCCCCCTGTCATCAAGGGGTTCTCCCAGGGGATTGACGACCCGGGAGAGGAGTTCCTCTCCCGCCGGAACCTCGAGAATAGTCCGGGTACGGAAGACCTGGTCCCCGGCGTGGATGGTGGTGTAGTCCCCAAAGAGGATGCACTGCAGGCTCTCTCGCTCAAGCCCCAGTACCTGACCCCGGACAGCCTTCCTGCTCCCGAAAAGGAGCGTTTCTCCAATCACGGCCTTCCGCAGGCCCCGGACACGGGCAACGCCATCCTGAACCTCAAGGACCTCCCCGATTTCCTCGATTTCCGGCTCGGGACGGTAGGTAGTGACGATATCTCGTGCTCTTTTGAGAATGTCACCGACCATGGACATGGGGAATCCCCTCTTTGAGGATTCGTTCTTTCAGGCGCTCAAGCTGGGTTTTTACGCTGCAGTCGATGAGGATTTCTCCCCAGAGGATGACCACACCCCCGATGAGGGAGGGGTCAATCTCCTCCTCAAGGAGAAAGAGTTCCCGGATGACCCGGCTCAGCTTGGAGTACAGGATTTCTCTCTGCTTGTCCGTCAGCGGGAAGGGAGTGACCACTTTGACCTTCTCTCTATCCCTCATAGGTACCTCCAAGCTGGGCTTCAAGGCGACTCACGGCTTCCTCGAGCATTTCTTCGATAATCCTGGTTTGTACCTCAGGGGTGATGTGGACCTTGAGAATCCTTTTTGCGACTTCCTCAGCAATATCCACGATGTCTTCCTTAAGTTCCAGAAGGAGCTGTTCAATCTCCCTTTTCGCCCGCCGCTCGTACTCCCTCTTGATTTTCTCGGCTTCCCGGTACGCTTCCTGGATGATAGCCTCTTTGATTTTCTGTGCTTCTCTGTTGGCCTGGTCGAGCATTTCGAGGTACTTCTCCTTCAGGTTTTTGAGTTCCTCTTCAAGGCGGCGTCGCTCCTCTTCAAGGGTCTTCTTTTCTTCCTCAATCTTCTCAAATTCTCCCCGAATCCTGTTTGAACGCTCGTCCAGCGCCTTTACCACAGGTTTAAAGAGGAAGCGAAAAAGGAGAAAAACCAGAGCGAGGAAGTTGATAATCTGGAAGATGATGCTCCGGTCTATGCGGATCATGGAGGAGAACCCTCCTACTTGAAGACGTATCGGAGGAGCGGGTTGGCGAAAAGGAGAATGAAAGAGACGACAAGAACGTAGATGGCCAGGGACTCAAGCATGGCCAGTCCCACAAAGAGCGTCCGGCTGATGGGGCCAGCGGCCTCAGGTTGCCTGGCGATGCTCTCCAAGGCCTGTGAACAGGCCTTGCCCTGCCCGATGGCGGGGAACATTACTCCCAGGGCGATGGAAAACCCTGCCGTGAATACGGTGACGCAGAGGAAGAGTATCTCTCCTTGCATATCCCTCGACCTCCTTCGTGTTGACGCCAATTATACTCCTAATGTCCCGAGGATTCAACGGCAGCGCTCAGGTACACTACAGAGAGAACCGTGAAGATGTACGCTTGGATGATTCCGGTGAAAATGCTGAAGAGCATCATCGGGAGGGGGAGGAAAAGCGGGGAGAGGAGGAAGAGGATGGCGATGATGATTTCTTCCCCCATGATGTTGCCGAAGAGTCGAAGGGCTAAAGAAACTGTCCGGGTAATTTCGCTGATAACGTGGAAGGGGGCGAGAATAGGCGAGGGGGAGAGGTAGCTTCGGAAGTAGTTCCTCACGCCTTTTATGGTGATGCCATAGAAGGGAACGGCGAAGAAGACAACCAGGGCAAGGGCCAGGGTGGTGTTGAAGTCACTTGTAGGGGATTTGAGCCAGGGTACAAGACCGGCTACATCAGAGGTTCCGATGAAGAGCGCCAGGGTCCCCACAAGGGGGAGGAATCGTTTGCCGTTGCCCGGAGACATCTCTTCCACAAGGTGCAGGATGGCCTCAACGAAGAGTTCGAGGACGTTCTGCAGGCGGGTGGGGACAGGGCGCATCTTCCGGGTGAGGAGGAAAGACAAAAGCACCAGGAACGCCATGACCACCCAAGTCGAAACCACCGTCTTGGTTACCGGTATGCCCAGGAACACGAAGAACACGTGGGGGTTAAGGATTTCTTCCATGGCTTGCCCTCCCAAAGTGAACGCTGGCAAAGAGGATCAGGAAGACGAAATAGCTCAAAAGGAACGAGGCCACAAAGGGACAAAGCTGGACCCGCACATAGCGCAAAAAGAGGAAGAACCAGGTTCCCACAATACCACAGCGGGTGAGGATCCCCCTCCATGCGGTGTACCGCCTTCTGTGGAGCACCGCCTGTACCTCAAGGGCAATGAGTTCAAGGATCAGCACAGCAAGTGCTGCACCGCCCAGGAGACTAAGGGCGATTCTTTCCATGGTCCTTCTGCTCCATTTCCTTGCTCGCCTTCATGAGGGTCTCGTAGAGGTTGTAGAACCCGAAAAGTGCCCCGAGGGCAAGCAGTGACAGAGTCCAGGAAAACCCCAGGGGGTACTTTCGGTCAAGGTACTGCCCCAGAAAAAGCCCCAAAAGCATGGGAACCACCGTTACCCATGCCAGGTCCCAGACCTCTCCAAGAGCTCTCCACAGATTCCCGTCGTTGAGTTTCCCCTTCACGAGAGTATTATACGACGGAGGAAGAGATGGTGAAAATGTGGTGGAGAGACTTGAAAAAGATGGTCTTCCTGAGTATTATATAGGTGAGGAGCGGAAATAGCTCAGGGGTAGAGCATCGGCTTCCCAAGCCGAGGGCCGCGGGTTCGAATCCCGTTTTCCGCTCCAATTATTTTTTCTCTCATTTTTCCTCTGCCTTTAGGGGCATGCTCTCTGTGAAGGCGTTTTTGGCTGTTTCGACGCTTGTGGAACCTGCTCAGGGTGGGCTTTCGGGGAAATCGGTTTGCAATTCCCCTGGGGTTCCGGTAAAATTATGATGTCGTCGACAAAGAGTGGGGTCTGTCCCACTCTTTGTCATTTATGGTCGCTTTTCCAGGGGGGCTTATGAGCAAAGACATTCTGGCGGTTATCGAACAGATTGAGAAGACGAAGGGCATCCCGCGAGATACCCTGAAACAGGCCATTGAAGCGGCATTGCTTTCTGCGTACCGGAAGAACTTCAAGAGTTCCCACAAGGGAGTCTCCGTGGTTCTTGACCCTCATTCGGGAGAAATCAAGGTTCTGGCGCGTAAGATGGTGGTGGAGAAGCTACGGGACTCCACCACGGAGATTCTGAAGGAAGAGGCAGAACGCCTGGGCTTCCGGGCCGATGTGGGAGAATGGATTGAGATTGAGGTAACCCCCCGGGATTTTGGGCGGATTGCTGCCCAGACGGCCAAGCAGGTTATCGTGCAGCGACTCCGGGAAGCGGAACGAGACAGAATCTACGAAGAGTTCTCGGAGAAGGAGGGAGAGATCATCACCGGAGTTGTGGTCCGGCGGGAGGGGAAGAACGTTATTGTGGATCTTGGGAAAACTGAAGGCATTCTCCCTCCTGACGAGCAGGTGAGCACCGAGGAGTACCGTCCCGGGAGCCGGATGAAGTTCTTCATCGTTGAGGTCAAAAAAACCACCAAGGGCCCGCGGATTATCCTTTCCCGGACTCATCCGGGGCTGGTGCGACGGCTCCTTGAACTCGAGGTTCCTGAGGTTCACGAAGGATGGGTGGATATCAAGGCCATCACCCGTGAGCCTGGAGTGCGGACGAAGGTCGCGGTGGAGAGTCGCAACGAAAAGATTGACCCTGTGGGTGCCTGCATCGGCAACCGGGGGGTTAGGGTGAAGAACATCACCGATGAGCTCCGGGGGGAGAAGGTGGACATCATCCGCTGGAGCAATGACCCCGAGGTGCTCATCAAAGAGGCCCTGAGCCCCGCTCAGGTACTTGAGGTGAAACTCGATGAGGAGACGAGAACCGCCCAGGTGATCGTCCCCGACGACCAGCTTTCTCTTGCCATTGGAAGGGATGGCCAGAATGTCCGTCTGGCGGCGCGGCTCAGCGGCTGGAGGATTGACATTAGGGGGAGCGGGAAAAAAGAGGAAGAACAATGAAGAAGGTTCCCATACGCATGTGTTTGAGTTGCCGGGAGAGGAAAGAAAAGAAGTCCTTGATTCGTGTGGTGCGAACCCTTCAGGGGACGCTTGAGGTTGACCCGACAGGGAAGAGAGCAGGAAGAGGGGCGTACGTGTGCCCGGTTCCGGAATGCGTGGAGCGCCTGGATCGTAAAAGCCTCTCTTTTGCTTTCCGCGTGGACGTGGGCGAGAAAGAGGCGTTATCTCTGAAAGAAGCTTTGCGGGCGTACCTTGGGGGACAGGCAAAGGAGGTTCGGCATGACAAAGGTCAGAGTGTATAAGGTCGCTGAACGGCTGGGAATGCCAACCCATGAGGTCATGGATATGCTCAGAGAACTCGGAGCGGACATCAAAAACCACATGAGCAGCATCGATGAAGACCTCGTGGAACTTCTGGAAGAGGAAATCGAGTTCCGTCGAAGGAGAGAGGAAGAGCTTCGGAAGAAACGGGAGAAAACCGTCGTTCTTGAGAATCCTCCTACCCTACGGGAACTGGCACGGCTTCTTGGGGAGGAGGAGACCGAGGTTCTGCTCCGTCTTGCCGATCTCAACGTTATCCCCCACAGCAAAAAGCCTCTTCCACCACTTGTGGTGGAACGCCTGCTCCGGGAGAAAGGTTTCGAGGTGGAGTGGAAGGGGAACCTCCGCGAGGAGGTACTCAGAAGCCTTGAGGTGGAAAGGCTCCCCCGTCCTCCTGTGGTGACCATTCTCGGTCACGTTGACCACGGGAAAACGACGCTCCTTGATGCCATCCGTCGTTCAAGGGTTGCGGAATCGGAGTACGGTGGTATCACGCAGAAGATTGGCGCCTACCAGGTGGATGTGGGAGGACGGAAGATTACCTTCATCGATACGCCGGGGCATGAAGCCTTTACCACCATGCGGGCTCGCGGGGCGCAGGTCACCGATATCGCGGTCCTTGTCGTGGCTGCCGATGATGGCGTCATGCCCCAGACGGTTGAGGCCATCCAGCACGCTAAAGCTGCCGATGTCCCCATTCTTGTGGCCATTAACAAAATCGACAAACCAGGGGCAAACCCCGAGAGGGTGAAGCAACAGCTTGCCGAACACGGCCTCATCCCTGAGGAGTGGGGTGGAGAAACCATCTGCGTGGCCATCTCAGCCCTCCAGCGGAAGGGCATCCAGGACCTCCTGGATATGATTCTCCTCCAGGCAGATCTTTTGGAGCTCCGGGCAAGATACGCAGGCCCGGCTGTGGGGGTTATCATTGAATCACGCCTTGATCGGGGGAAGGGACCGGTGGCTACGGTGATTGTTCAAGAAGGGACGCTCCGGGTTGGAGACTTCTTCGTTGCCGGGACGACCTGGGGGAGGGTGCGTTCACTTTTTGACGACCTGGGGAGGTCTCTTAAAGAGGCCCCTCCTGCCACTCCGGTGGAAGTTGTGGGGTTTGCCGAGCTTCCTCCGGCGGGAACGAAACTCGTCGTGGTTGAAGAGGAGAAGACGGCCACTGTTGTTGCCGAGCGCCGGAAAGAACGGGAACGCGAGCGAGCCCTTCGGGAGGCAGGAAACCGTGTCGTTTCCCTTGAGGAGCTTTTGGCTCCTGAAGAGGGGAAGGTCAAGGAACTACACCTTGTGCTCAAGGCCGACTACCAGGGGTCTCTCGAGGCCCTGGAACGGGCGATATCCCAGCTTGGGGATGAGCGGGTCACAATTAACGTTGTGTTTCGGGGAGTCGGCAACATCAATGAAGCCGATGTCATGCTGGCCTCAGCCTCATCGGGGGTGGTGATCGGGTTCAACGTCAAGCTCCCCAACGAGGTGGCTAAAGTTGCCAAGCAGGAGGGAGTGGAGGTACGTCTTTACCGGGTTATCTACGATGTGGTGGAGGACATGAAACGGGCCATTCAGGGTCTTATTGAACCCCGAAAGGTCGAGGAAGTCATCGGCAGAGCCGAGGTCCGGGCGCTCTTCAAAGTCCCCCGGGTAGGGATTGTGGCGGGGTGCTATGTCCTTGAGGGGAAGATAGACCGGAACGCCTTTGTGCGGGTTCTGCGCAGGGGAGAGGTGCTCCAGGAAAGAGTCCGCATTGCTTCCCTGAAGCGCTTCAAGGACGACGTTCGGGAAGTGGCCCAGGGGTACGAGTGCGGCATAGCGCTTGAAGGTTTTGAGGGCTTCACAGAAGGCGATATTTTTGAAGCGTATGTGGTGAAGGAAGAGCGATGAGGGTTGGAGTGTGCCGTGTGGAGCTCTTTATCAACGGGAGTTTTTCGCTGAAGGACCGAAGGCGTGTGGTGGACTCGGTGAAGCAACGCCTCCGGAATCGCTTCAACGTATCGGTGGCTGAGCTCTCTGAGGATTCCCAGTGGCAGAGGGGGAGCCTTGGGATTTCCTGTGTGGCAAGGGATGAACAGTCGGTGGAGTCCCTGCTCCACCAGGTGCTCGAGTTCATCGAGAACGACGACCGGGTGGAAGTCACCGACTGGCTTTTTGAAATCTACTGAGGTTACTGCCATGAAAGAACAGAGGCCCCTCCGGGTGGCTGAGCTGATCAAGAGAGAAGTATCCCGGATTCTCCTTTCCGAGGTTGAGGACCCGCGTCTTCGGGGGTTCACCATCACCCGGGTTGAGATGTCTCCGGACCTCAAACAGGCCAAAATTTTCGTGGGCTTTCTGGGTGAGGCAGAGGAGGGCGAGAAGTACGAGGCCCTGAAGAGAGCAACGAAGTTCATTCGGGGGGTACTGGCCTCGAGAATTCGCATCAAGTTCATGCCCGAGATCGTCTTTGTGGCTGACCCAACCCTGGAGAAAGCTTTTCAGGTTGTGGAACTCCTGAACCGTCTGGAACAGGAGAACCAATGAGGGACGAAAAGAAGGAAATCTGCCGGATTTTCTCGAAAGCCTCCCACTTTGTGGTCACCTCGCATCAGAACATCGACGGCGATGGTCTGGGGTCGGCTCTTGCCCTCTATTTTCTCCTCCAGCGAATGGGGAAGAGAGCAAGGGTCGTCTACGACGGCCGGGTACCCTACTTCTACCATTTCCTGCCTGGGTCGACTCAGGTACGCTCTTTTGAGGAGTTTTCTTTAGATAAAGAGCCTTTTGAAGTCCTGGTGGTTGTGGATTGTTCCAATCCTGCCCGGATAGGGAGGGTGGAGGGCTTCCTGAAGGAAGCCTGCTACGTGGTGAACATAGACCACCATCCCGACAACGCCTTCTTTGGTCACGCGAACTTCGTCGTTCCCGGGTCTCCCGCTTCGGCGCTCCTTGTGTACGAACTGACTCAAGAACTCCGTATCCCCCTCGATGCCGATATCGCCACCGGTATCCTGACTGGTGTCGTGACCGATACCGGAGGATTCCAGTTCGCCGAGCTCAATCAGAACCTTTTCACCGTTGTTGGGGAACTTGTGGCCTCGGGCGCTTCCCTGAGCACCATCATGCACCATGTGTTCCGTTGCCGGCGCCTTGAAGGACTGAAGCTCCTGAGCCGGGCGCTCCATCACCTAATTTTTGACCCTGTTTGCGGGTGCGCATCGACACACCTCACGCAGGAGGACTTCAGGGAATGCGGTGCCCAGGAGGAGGATGCCGAGGGTGTCGTGGATTATGGCCTCTACATTCCTGAGGCCAGAGTTTCGGTGTTCTTCAAGGAAATTGCCCCCAACACCTACAAGGTGAGCCTCCGTTCCCGGGACGGCTTTGACGTCCTCCCCGTGGCCCACCACTTTGGGGGTGGAGGACACCGGAAGGCAGCGGGCTTTAAAATCACGGGTCCTTTCCCTTCGGTGTACCGGGAGGTTCTGGATGTTTTGCGGACCATGGTCCTCGAATCTTCGAAATAGGCGGAGGAGCGACCGTCATGCTGGGTGGGGTGCTGAATCTGTACAAGCCTGCCGGGGTGACTTCCCGGGTTCTTGTGGAGCGGGTGGGACGAGTACTGAAAGCCAAAGCGGGTCACACCGGGACCCTTGACCCCTGTGCCCGGGGGGTGGTCCTCGTGTGTTTTGGGAAGGCCACGCGTCTTGTGTCCTTCTTCCAGGAGCTCGACAAAGTCTACCGGGCGAGGTTCCGTTTCGGGATTGCCACGGACACCTATGATGTGAAAGGGAACATCACCGCGGTTTCTTTGGAGAAGCTCAGAGAAGAGGACCTGCTTCGGGTACTCAGTGATTTCCGGGGAACCTTTGTCCAGGAGGTTCCGCCCTTTTCGGCGTGCAAGTACCGCGGACGTCCACTCTACCAGTATGCTCGTCGGGGAGAACACATCACGCTCAGGCGAGAGGTCACTGTTTACCGACTGGAGCTTCTCTCCTGCCTTGAGGGAGAATTTGGCGAGGCGGAGTTCCTCATCCACTGTTCTGGGGGCACGTACGTGCGAAGCCTTGCCCATGAGCTTGGGAAACGGCTCGGCCTCGGGGCCTATGTGGCTTCTCTTGTCCGGGAGAGAGTGGGTCAGTTTCGGATTGAGGAGAGCATCGACGTCATGCAGAAGGACATCGGAAGGGATTTCCTCCTTGAACGGTCGCTTCCCCCGGAGAAGGCCCTGTACTTCCTCGAAACGGTGGAGGTGGGAGAGGAAGAGGCCAGATTCTTCCTCCACGGAACCCCCTTCCCATCGCCTGTGCCCTTACAGGCTCCCGGGATGGTGAAGGTACTCCATGGTGGAAATTTCCTTGGGCTGGCTTTCTGGGATTCGTCTAGGCTCTTCCCCAGGGTTGTTCTTGCTGAGTCCTGCCATGTTGCTTGAACGGGGCTGGAAGAGATTTCCCCAGGAGAGTACCATGGCCATCGGGTTTTTCGATGGCTTTCACCGCGGTCACCGCCGGGTTCTGGCTGAGGCTCTGGCGAGATCGTCGCCAGAGGCCCCCCTCTGTGTGGTGACCTTCTATCCCCATCCCCAGACGGTGCTACTACCCCGGGAGGGTGTGAAGTACCTGACCTTATACAGCGAGAAGTACCTCCTCCTTGAGCGCTTCTTTCCCGGAACCTTCCTGTATTTCCTCCGATTCAACCGGGCTCTTCGGGAAACTGCTCCCCTGGATTTCCTGAGCGCGGTGGTGGAGCATTTCCATCCCCGGACAATCTGTGTGGGCGAGAACTTTCGCTTTGGCTTTGAGCGCCGGGGAGACAGTGCGCTCCTTCGGGATTTTTTCGTCCCCCGGGGTACGGAGGTTGTGGTGGTTCCCTCATACCGGGTGCGGGGAGAGGTGGTCTCAAGCTCCCGGATTCGGGAACACCTCCTTGATGGAAGGCTCACCCAGGCGAATGAGCTCCTTGGGTTCCCCTTTACGGTTATCGGGAGGGTCCGGAGGGGACGGAGAATTGGAAGAAGCCTGGGTTTCCCCACTTTGAACCTCCATCCACCTTTGCGCAAACTCCTGCCTCCACCGGGGGTGTACACCGGGAGGGTCTCCTGGGAGAACCTGGGAGAGACCTCCTGGAATGCCCTGATTTACACCGGAAGTCGGCCGACCTTCCACGATACGCGCCGCCGGGTCGTCGAGGTCTTCGTTCCCTCGTCCCCTTTCCCGGAGCTCTACGGTCAGAGGGTGTACGTTACTTTCGAGGAGTTCGTGCGGGAAGAGATGGTTTTCTCTTCAGAAGAGGCCCTCAAGAGGCAGATTCAGAAAGACCTTGAGGTCTTCTTCCGGAAGGCTTCGGCTGGTCTTTCCGCTCCAGAGAGTCTGCACAGAGGCTTTGGGGGCAATTTGAGCATATAGCAGGAATTTCACAGATTCGTCACAAATTCTCCACAAAGGGCTGCTATACTTCTCTGGAGCACGCCGGAACTTCCGGGAACTCGGCGTGGTACAATGGGAAAAAGCCGAAAGGCGGGCTGAAGGTGGAAAGGTACCGGGAACTTCTGCTCTCCGTGCTGCTCTTTGTGGGGATTTGCCTGTTTTCCGGGGCCCAGGGTAGGGGCCAGGATATCTCCCTTAGGGAGGCTCTGGAGCGAGCGCTCCTCGGGAACCGGGAGATCAGGAAAGCTGAGATTGAAGTGGAAATTGCCCGCTCTGCGCTGCGAAAGGCCCGGGAAAACACCTTTTCCCCGGCGATGACCTTTGAGGAGACGGTACGGCTTTCTGGAGAGTCCCCCGAAGGGTTTTCGCTGGAGCTTCAAGACACTATCTCCTTTGACGCTTCACTCTGGGAAGAAGAAAAAGTCAGCCTTGAGAGGGCGGAGAGGGCTCTGGAGGCAACGAAGGAGGAGGTAAAAAAGAACGTCGTCACCTCGTACCTGGAGATTCTCAAGACGAAGAATACCCTTGCTCTTGAGGAGAAAAGCCTTGAACTTCTCAAGGAGCGTTTTGAGCGCCTCAGGGAAGGGTATGAGAAGGGGGAGGCAGCGGCTTTTGCCCTCCAGGAAGCCGAAGGACAGTACAGGGAACAGGAAGGAAAGGTTCGGGTCCTGAAAGAGAAACTTCGCCTTCTTGAGGAGCGGTTCTTCCAGCTTCTTGGGGAGGAAATACCCGGGGAAGAGGTGATGTTTCAGCCCCTTCCTCAAAGGCTCCCTGCGTTTTCCAGGGATCTCACTCTCCAGAATTTCGTTGCGATGCGGGATGAAGTCGAGGACCTTGAGGGGCAGAGAAGAGTTCTCGAAGCGCAGGAGGCTCAGCTTCGCCGGAAAGGTCTTCCTCAGATTACCCTTGAGGGAACCTACAGCAAAGATGGCTGGTCTCTGACCGCGGGTTACAGCTTCTCGGCAAAGTCTCTCGACATCGCCCTCGAAAAACCTCTTGGCACCCAAGGAGTTTCCTCGGGAGAGCATTTCGGTGTGGGCCTTGCCGTTTCGTGGTCGTTCTCTCCGAGCCTTTCAGAAGAGAAAAAGCAAGTGGAGCTCAGGAAAAAGGCCCTCCTCCTTGACCTTGAAACGGAAAAGGCCAACGTACTTTTCGATATCCGGGAGAAGTACCTTTCCCTCGGTGAAGCCCGGAATACCCTGGAGGGGAAGCGGATGCTCCTTGAGGCCGAAAGGGAACGGCATGCCCAGGTAATGAAACAGTGGGAGCTTGGGAGTATCGACCAGGTGACCCTTCTTGAGAGCGAACTCAGCCTTTTCCAGGCCCAAGTAGCGTACGAGAACGCTTTTTGTGACCTTCTGGCAAGCTTTGTCGCCTTTCTCCGGAGTACGGAACAGCCCATCCTCTGGGAAACCCTGTTTCCTCAGGAAGGAGACGAGAGGACATGAAAAAAGTCGTGGTACTCTTTGTTGCCCTTATGCTTTTCGCTGTCTTTCTCGGTGGCTGTTTTCCCCAGCAGGGGCAGAGGACCTCTCAGGCAAAGCAGAAAACCGTTGCATCCTCTCAGACCGTTCCCGTGCGGCGGGGGAGGATTGCCGATACGGTGTCAGAACTCGGCACCCTTGAGCCGCTCTCAAAGGTCTCGGTTATTGCGGAGGAGAGTGGGAAGGTTGCGGAGGTCCTCGTCGGGGAAGGGGAGAGCGTCGAAAAGGGCCAGGTGCTGCTTCGCCTGGACACCGAAGACCTTGAAATCACCCGCTCGCAGATTCTGGCGCAGCTCAAATCAGCCCGGGTCGACCTCGAGGAATTGCTTTCTGGGCCAACTGAGGTGGAGCTTTGCTCGAAAGAGGCCCAGTACACGGAGGCCCTTCTGGCATATGAGGAAGCGAAGAAGACCCTTGCTCGAAATGAGCGGCTCTTTGCCTCGGGAGCCATATCCCAGGAAGAGCTTGAAGCCAGCCGGAACGAGGTGACAAAAAGGGAGAAGGCCCTTGCCGTGGCAAAGGCAGAGCTTGAGGAGACGAAGAGGAAGCCGAAGAAAGAAGACGTGGAGCGGGCAAAGGCGCGGATTGAGGAAATTGAAGCCTCTCTGCGTTCGGTGGAACGGCGAATCGAAAAGGCTGAAATCCGTTCTCCCCTTAAGGGAATCGTCCTTGAAGTGAACGTGGAGGAGGGTGATTTCGTTTCAAGTGGCACCAGCGCCTCGGGAGGGACAACTCCTGTGGTGGTTGCCGACCTCTCGACGATGAAGGTGGACGTTCCGGTGAACGAGGTGGACATCCCCAAGGTACGAATTGGGCAACCCGCTCGGATCACCCTTGACGCCTTCCCCGGGAAAACCTTCGAAGGTCAGGTTGTGGCGGTAGCCTACCAGGGGAAGACCAGCGAGAACGTGGTGACCTATGACACCACGGTGCACCTGGCGAATCCTGGCAACCTTCTTCGGGCGGGGATGACGGCCAATGTGGAAATTATCATTCAGGAAAAGGAGAACACCTTGCTTGTTCCGGCAAGTGCGGTGAAAGAGGAGGGAGAAAAAACCTTTGTCTTCGTGAAGAATGCCCAGGGACAGCCCGAACGCAGGGCGGTGGTCCTTGGGATTCGGAACGACGCTTTTGTTGAGGTCATGGAAGGACTTCAGGAGGGTGAGGAGGTTTTTGTGACCCCGCCGGAAGGCACAGAGGTTTCCCCCTCGAGCGCCTCAAAGGGCGCGCAGAGGAACGTGCAGATTCGCGTAGGTCCGGCTCCTCAGGGTCCTCCTCCACCGGGACGGTGAACTCAGGGAATGCAACCCATCATCCGTGTCGAGAACCTGGTCAAGGTATACCGCACGGGGAAAGTGGAGGTTCGGGCGCTCCAGGGGGTGACCTTTGAGGTGCATCCTGGAGAGTTCATCGCCATCATGGGTCCCTCGGGCTCGGGCAAAACCACCCTTATGAACATCCTGGGATGCCTTGACACCCCAACGGGTGGTCAGTATGTCCTCGACGGTGTTGAGGTTTCTTCCCTGCGGGAGAATCAGCTT
Organism: Candidatus Caldatribacterium sp.; assembly: GCA_028275365.1. Taxonomy (GTDB): domain Bacteria; phylum Atribacterota; class Atribacteria; order Atribacterales; family Caldatribacteriaceae; genus Caldatribacterium. Next base: position 11,546 of record JAPWUU010000006.1, on the reverse strand, counting down.
GCCGAAATCCGGAACCGGAAAATCGGTTTCGTTTTTCAGAATTTCCACCTCTTGCCACGCCTCACGGCTTTCCAGAACGTGGAACTCCCCCTCCTCTACGCTTCGGTGCCGAAGAGTATCCGGGTCCGGAGGGTCCGGGACCTCCTTGAGCGAGTGGGCCTTGGGGAGAGAATGCACCACCGGCCGAATGAGCTCTCGGGAGGGCAGATGCAGCGGGTGGCCATTGCCCGGGCACTGGTGAATGATCCGGCCATTATCCTTGCCGATGAGCCCACGGGGAATCTCGATACCCTCTCGGGAGAAGAGATCATGGGCATTTTCCAGGAACTCAATGAGGAAGGGCGGACCATCATCCTTGTGACCCACGAGCGGGACATTGCTCAGCACGCCCGCCGGGTCATCCACTTCCGGGATGGAAGGATTCTCAAAAACGAAGACGTCACCGACCGTATTGACGCCCGTCAGCTCCTTGAGGAGCTCAAGAGGCAGCGGAATTTGCTGGAGGAAGCAGGATGAACTTCTCGGAGAGCTTTCAGACCGCACTGTTCAATCTTTTAGCCAACAAGCTCCGCTCCTTTCTCACCATGCTTGGGGTCATCATCGGGGTGGCAAGCGTCGTCGCCATGGTGAGCCTCGGGCAGGGCATGCGGGCACAGATTGTGGATCAGATAAGTAGCCTCGGTTCGAACATCCTCACCGTCATTCCCGGGAAGGTTCGCCAGGGTGCAGGACCTATGGGGATGTTCATGGCCCGGGGAGGGGGAAACGTCCTCAAGTACGAGTACTTTCAGGAGCTCCGGGCCACTCCCTTCCCTGGCATTCGGGCGGTAACGACGGAGGCAACGACCAGCCTGCCCGTGACTTTTGCCCGGGAAAGCGTTTTCGTGAACGTGGTGGGAACGACACCAGAGTTACTGGAGATTCGTAACTTCATGCTCCTTGGTGGTCGCTCCTTCAGTGGGTACGACTACTCCTATTCCCGGAAAGTGGCGATTCTGGGACACACGGTGGCCCAGGACCTTTTTGGGGATCCCTTCCTTGCGGTGGGGGCTTCAATCCGGGTCGGACGAAGGATTTTTACCGTGGTGGGAGTGCTTGAGCCGAAGACCATGGGCGGCCAGGATCTGGGGAACCAGGTGTTCATCCCCCTCACGACGTTCCGGCAGTACCTCACGGGAGGCCGGTATCTCCGGAACATCATTGTCCAGGTGGACGAGAAAGAGCACATCCCCCTTGTGTCACAGTGGCTTTCCGATTTCTTCAGGAGGAAAATTGGGGATCCTGAACAGTTCTCCATCCTGAACCAGCAGGACCTTCTGGAGACCGTGGAGAGCGTGACGGGGACTGTAACACTTTTCCTTGCGGTCATTGCTGGCATTTCGCTCCTTGTGGGAGGAATCGGCATCATGAACATCATGCTCGTTTCTGTGGCAGAGAGAACCCGGGAAATTGGGCTTCGCAAGGCTATCGGGGCAAGGCCCCGGGATATCCTCCTGCAGTTCCTCCTGGAGTCTTCGCTTTTGAGCCTTGTGGGAGGAGTGGTGGGGCTCGTTCTTGGGATTCTTGCCGGCAGGACCATGGCGTCCTTCTCTCAGTTCCCCTTTGTGCTCTCGCCGCAGGTCATGGCGTTGGCCCTCTCGGTTTCCCTGGCCGTGGGGCTCTTTTTCGGGATATATCCGGCCCGGAGGGCGAGTCGTCTCGATCCCATTACGGCACTCCGCTACGAATAGAAGGAGGGATGGGTATGAAGGCAAGGATTTTGGGAATTCTCGCGATTCTGGTGTTCACTGTCTTCTGGGGTATGGGGCTGGTCTTCGGGGAGGAGACAAAGACTCCACCGTCTCTATCGCTTAAGGAGGCGATTGACCTTGGCCTCCGGAAAAGCCGAACGATTCGCCTTGCTGAGTTATCCCTGAAGGTTCAGGAACTGCAGTACAGGGAGGGGAAGGCCAACCTTCTCCTGAACCCCTCAGTGGTCTCTGAGCTCCAGCTTGAGAACACCTGGCAGCGTGCGCAAAGGAATTTCGCCCTGCAGCGCATGCAGCTTGCCCTCAGCATTGAAGAGGCGTACTACAACGTCCTCAGAGCAGAACGGGCTCTGAGTCTTGCGCGGGAGAACCTCGCCCGGCTTGAGAAACAGCTTGAGGACACCCGGACCAGGTTCTCCCTGGGTGTTGTGGCAAAAATCGATGTGCTCCGGAATGAACTCGAGGTTGACCGGGCTCGCCTTGAGGTGGAGAGGGCCGAGCGAAACCTTGCCCTTTCCCGAATGAACCTGGGGAGCATCCTGGGGCAGGGGCTTGAGGCAAACTTCACCCTTTCGACGGATCTCTCCTTTGAGCCCGAAGAGCTCGATCGCGATGCCTGCATCCAGTACGCTTTGCTCCACCGACCGGAGGTCAAGGAGAAAGAGGAGACCCTCGCCCTGCGCCAGAAAGAGCTTGCAGTGGTAACCTCCTATACCCCCGCCCTGGAGCGAGAAAAGGCCAGGGTGAATCTTGAGGTGGCAAAAGAAGAGCTTGAGAACACCAGGGAGTCGATTATCCTTGAGGTGGAGCAGAAGTTTTCGGACCTCCTTGCCGCTTTGAAGAACGTCCCCATCGCCCGGAAGAACCTCGAGGTGGCACGGGAGACCCTTGCCGTTCAGCAGGCCCGGTTCGATGCGGGGGTCATCACGCTCCTTGACCTTCTTGAGGCGCAGAACGACCTTTACAGGGCAGAAAGCGATTACCTCCAGGCGCTCTTTGACTACCACATCGCCCGAGCAAAGTTCTATAACGCTTTAGGAGCGGATCTTGAGGAGCGAGAGAAGCTCATCCTGAGAAAAGAGGCAGGAAAAGAAAATGGCTGAGAGGGGTGGATTCGAACCACCACTACGTGATCCAGAGTCACGTGTCCTACCCTTAGACGACCTCTCAGCAAGAGCAAGGGTATCATATCACGGTTTCCTCGAATTTTCAAGGGGATCTGGAGTCCTCCCGAAAGGTTGAGCAGCAGACCTGGAGAGTTCCTTCTTTTTTCACCAGCCCGGGAGTATAATGGGAATGCGGGGTGTTTCTGCCTTCCCGTTCTTTGTGCGATGAGGGAGTTCAGAACCCGGAGCACGTGGAGGAGTGAGCACTGGTGGGTCTTCTGTCCGCAGCTTTGTGGTCCACCTTTCGCGTATTCGTGGCCTATATTTTCTCTCTGCTTTTTGGCATTGCCTATGGGATTCTGGCTGCCACCAGCCCGCAGAGGGAACGTTTGATGGTCCCTCTTCTTGACGTTCTCCAGTCGGTGCCGATTCTGGGATTTTTCCCCATAGCTGTCTCCGTTCTCGTCTTCCTTTTTCGGGGACAGAGAATAGGCCTCGAGCTTGCCGCCATTTTCCTCATCTTTACCTCTCAGGTCTGGAACATTGCTTTTGGTGTTTACGAGACGGTCAAGACCTTTCCGCAGGACATCCTGGAGATGGCACGCTCTTTTGGCATGAGCTCGGCCTTTGTGGTCAAGCGCCTCTACCTCCCTGCACTCGTTCCCACCGTCCTCTACAACAGCGGTGTGAGCATTGCCGTGGGCTGGTATTTCCTCATGGCCTCGGAAATCATCACCCTGGGGAACGTGGAGGTTCGTCTGCCCGGGCTGGGAACAGCGATGATGCGCTATGTGGCCTCGGGGAACCTCCCCGGTATGCTCGGTACCATTGGCACCATCGTTCTGGTGAACTTTTGCACTCAGTGGTTCCTCTTTCGTCCTCTCCTTGAGTGGAGCAATCTTTTTCAGTTCGGTGCGGTAGGCAGTGCCCCTGAGGAACCGGGGCTTGTGACCTTTTTGCGGGACAGGATCAGGTGGAACTGGTTCTCCCGGAGCTTCGATGCGGTGCTCCTTCTGGGAGAGAGGATACGGGAAAAGCGAAAACTCCTTGTGGCCTTGCGATTTCTGTTGCTTGGGCTTTTCCTCGGTGCATTGGCCTATTTCCTCTTCTGGCTCCTCCAACCACCCTATACTCCCCGCCTTGTGGAAATCCCGGCGAGTCTCGTGCTAACGACTCTGCGGGTTGTTGTCGCTGTGGTGCTTTCCATTGCTCTCTCCTTTCCCTTTGCCGTCAGGGCTGCGGAGTCTGGTGGTGGGGTGAGGAACCTCTACACCCTGGCGGCGACCATGGGAAGCGTCCCAGCGGTGATTTTCTACCCCCTTATTGTGCGTGGAGTTGGACAGGAGTACATGGGGTTTGCCGCTATCCTTTTGCTGCTCACCGGTTCTTTCTGGTATACGCTCTTCAACATGCTCAAGGGGGCTTTGATGGTTCCCTCAACCATCGTCGAGATGGCCAGAGGCTTTGGTATTCGAGGTTTTCTGTACTACCGGACCATCCTTATTCCAGCCATGTTCCCCTCCCTCATTACTGGGGCCATCACAGCCTGGGGCGGGGCCTGGAATGCTTCCATGGTGGCTGAGGAGGTGAACTTTGGCAAAGAAGTCTTCTCGCTCCGCGGTATTGGTTCCCTGCTTCTCTCTGCGACGGCCAGTCCTCGAGAGCTTTTGTGGGTTGTGCTGGCTATGACGCTCTGGATTGTGGCCATCAACATCCTCTTCTGGAAACGCTGGTATGGCTGGGCTGCGGCGAAGTACGCATTGAGCGAGTAGAGGAATGACCATGCCCTTGCTCGAGCTTCGAGGGGTTACCAAAGGGTATGTGGAAAAGGGGAAGTATTTTCCCGTTCTTGACGCCATTGACCTCGTGGTGGAAGAAGGGGAGTTTGTCACCATTGTTGGGCCATCCGGCTCGGGGAAGTCGACCATTATCCGCATTGCTGCAGGTCTCATCCCTCCTACAGGGGGCCAGGTCCTCTACAGGGGGCAGCCCCTTGCCGGTCCCAACCCCGGTGCAGCCATCGTCTTCCAGAATTTCGCCCTTATTCCCTGGCTGACAGTCCAGGAGAACATCGAGCTCGTGCTTGAAGCAAGGGGTCTTCCTCCTCGACAGCGTGTCCGGACCGCTCTGAAGTACATCGACCTTGTGGGCCTTGACTCTTTTGAGGATGCTTATCCCCGGGAACTCTCTGGGGGCATGAAACAGAGGGTTGGATTCGCCAGGGCTTTGGCCGTGGAGCCAGAACTCCTTCTGATGGATGAACCCTTCTCTTCCCTGGACATTCTTACGGCTGCTGGCCTTCGAGAAGAGTTCCTCAAGCTCTGGACGGGTGGCAAACTCTCCATTCGCTCGGTGGTTCTCGTCACCCATAACATTGAGGAAGCTGTTTTGATGTCTGACCGTGTGGTTGTTCTGAGCGCCCGCCCGAGTAGAATCGTGGGAGAAGTATCGGTGGCTCTTCCTCGACCCCGGGATCCGCATTCGAGCGATTTTGAGCTCATCATGGACCGCCTCTACGCCCTCATTGTGAGTAGCCATATCGGGAGGTAATGTATAATAGGAGGGCAGGTGAGATGGATGGACGGTGAAGGTAGCTCGTACCTTCGAGCAGGGGTTGGCGAGGTTCTCGGGCTTCTCGAGATTCTTGACGACGAGTCGGGGAAGATGGATGTGTACAGGCTGGGGAAGAGCATCCATCACCACCTCGAACAGCTGCTTGACGTTCTGGAAACCGCGAGGATTCTCGGTTTTATCGAGTACGAGGCAGGAGATGTCTTTCTTACCCCCAAAGGGAAGCGCTTTGTGGAGAGCACCCAGGATGAACGCAAGAGGATGATTGCCGATGCCCTTCTTGAGATTCCGGTCTTCAGGGATTTTCTCTCCTTCCTTTCCTCCCGCGAGGACCATACTGTGGAGCTTGATGAGCTCGACCAGTTCATTGTGGGAGATTTCACACAGGAAGAATTGCAGAAAATCAAAAACGCCTTTCTCAACTGGGGGAGATTTGCTGAGCTCATCTGGGTTGATTCGGATGAGCGGGAAATTCACCTTGAAGAGGAGGAAGAGGAAGCCTGAGTATCCTTGCTTGGCGGTGAAAGATGGGGGAGTCCGCCAGGTCGGTGAAGGAGGTGGTGGGGATGTCCTCTTTCCTTGAGGTTGCGAGGAGGACCGGAGTGAGTATTGTGGAACGGGACGGGGCCCTGTTCTTCGAAGGTCCCTACGCGGGGAAGAAGAAGCCCCTGGGACCCCTTGTGGGGAAGACCATTGGCCTTCTTGTGGCCAGTGAGTTCAGCGATTTCCAGGCGTACTACCTTGCCGAGTACCTGAGCGAATTCGGGGGCTGGCCCGAGTTCCTTCTCGTTGACTGGGTGACCTGGAAATGGACGCGGCCTCACGTGAAGGGGAAAGGGGTCACCGGAATGTGGGACATGAGCGTCGACCCCATTCCCACGATAAGCCCTAACCGGTACGGTTTCAGGCCTCTTAGAGAAGCAAGACCAGAAGAGTACGACGCCCTCGTGGTCCTTGGAGGTCACTCTGCTGATGTCATGATGACCGAAGACGAGGTGATTCGCTTCCTCCAGGCCCTGGAGGAACGTGGAGCACTCGTTGGAGCCATTGGTGACGGGGGTCTCACCCTCATTAGCGCCGGGCTCCTCCAGGGCAGGCGGGCCACAGGGAGCAAGGTGGTGTCGTTTTTCCTGCGCCGGATGAAGGTGTTTGAAGATGCTCCGGTGGTGCTTGATGGGAATATCCTCACCGCCCGGGACACCGTGGATACTCCACGTTTTGTTCGCTGGCTCTGCCGGTACTTTGACCCTGCTTTTTCCGATGAGCGAGAGAACATCCTCAGGGGGAAACGGGTGGTCATTGTAGCCGGGGAGGACTTTGAGGATGTGGAGCTCGTGGTTCCAGTTCTTGAGTTCCTCTTTCGGGGAGCGGAGGTGTGCCTTGGAACGTTCCAGGCCCCCGTTCGATCCCGGCCCCCTCTCCTTGGTCTTGACGTTGTTGTGGGGAACTTCGGGGTCTCCGTTCCCCTGCAGGAGGTTCCCCGGGGATACTACACTGTGGCTCCTCTGGGAGAAATTGCCCCGGACGATTTGGACCTGGTGATGGTACCGGGAGCCTTCTGCCCTTGGAACTGCATCGTGGCTGAGACGCCTCTTGACTTCCTCCGGAGGGTCTATGAAGCGGGGAAGATTGTTGCCGGGATATGCCATGCACCCATTGCGCTGGCGGCTGCAGGAATTCTTGAGGGGAAGAAAAGCGCCGGGTGGCTGGCCTGCAAAGACGCGGTGCCCATCATGGGTGGGACCTACAGCTTTGAGTGGTCTGCGGTCATCGATGGGCGGGTGGTGACCGGGAGGGTTCCCGATGACGTCCCAGAATTCATGGATGCGATGACCCTGGCGCTTTTGCGCTCTTCTTAAGGGGTTTTCCAGAAGTCCCGTTCTGGAAGGAGGTCCCGGAATTCCTTTGGTCGCAGGGCTTCGGGATACGGGCGGAAAAAGACCTGGCGCAGGAGGTACGGTTCTTCAAAGCGCAAAACCCACGATTCCACAAGGCTTGTGAGGACAAGAAGGGGGATGGTGCCCTTTCGGAATTCCTCAAGAAGATGCAGGAAGAAAGCTTTTTCCTGTGGGGTGATTTTGTCCTTGAAGTAGCCGAGGACATGGTACAGGACGTTTATGACGAGTCTTCGGTTCATGGCACGCCGGATTGCCTGGAGGAAGTGGGTCGCATAGGCGGTAAAAGCCTCGTCCACGTTTTCAGAAACCCGGGCGACGATCTTCCCTAAAAGCTGCGTTTCCCTCTGATGGTGGGCAAGGAGGAAGAGCTTGTATCGGGTATGGAAATCCACGAGTTTCCCCGGAGATTTCGTCCTGAGCGTTGCTTCAAGGTCGGCGAGGGCGAAGACCTTCTCCAGGAAATGCTCACGGATGGCCAGGTTCTCAAGACGCTTTTCGCTTTCAATGGCAAGGTAGGGGTATTTCCTGAGAACCGCTTCGGCGAACATCCCGTTCCCCAGGGCAAGGACTTTCCCTGAAGGGGCATGGATTTTCACGTCCCTGAGACCACAGGAGGGGGATTTTGCCTTGAGGATGAATCCGTGAACCCCCTGGAGGGTGAGGAACGTTTCCGAAAAATGCTCCATCACTTCTGTAAGATCCTTTGCGGTTTCCTCCTGAAGGAGGCGTCGTTCTCCGCCTTTGAGGACGATGCGGATGGGTTTTCGGGGGACCCCAAGCCCAATGGCAACCTCAGGGCACACCGGGATGAATTCAACGAAGGGTTCAAGTTCCCGGACAAAAGCATCCTCGATGATTGCTCCATCGTACCGGCAGGGAGCAAACCCGAGACACTGGCTCACCACGATTCTGGGCCTTGGGAAATTCCGGTTCCAGAAGACCTCGGCCATAATCTAAGGTTTCGGAAGACACCTTGTTCCATTGTACCGGTTGCTCTACCGAGAGTAAAGCCTCGGTTCCTCCAGTCTCTTCCCGGTGCTTTTCAAAGAGACCCCCGCCACGAGGGAATGCCCCTTCTCTTTAGGTTATTCTGGCCAGGGATCTCCGCTTCTGAACTGTACGTCAACCCTTGAGAGCTCAACCCTAACCTTCGGGATTCTCTATGGCTCCAGCAAAAAGCACGCTTCCATCCCTTTCGTCCCGGATGACGAGGAAGAACGGGTGGTCCACGCGCATGGTGAAGCGCTCGCCGGGGAACGGCACGGCAGTGATGGCAATAATGCCCGAGGTGACTGCAGAGGCTTCGGTCCCCTCTTCGTTGACCTCGAGGAAGCTCTTGTGTTTGACCTCGCTGAGGTAGGCATTGGCGCTTGGAGATACCGGGAGCATCCCGCTCAGGTCTGCCCGGGAGGGGTTGAAGACGCTTTCCATTCCCAGGGCGATGAGGATGTCGTTGAGCACCCGCTCAAAGGTTACCCGAAAGCGGGGGAGGGAGATTTCTCCCTGCCGCTCCTCCATGGCGGCAATCCAGTCCTCAAGGGCGCTTTCGCTGAGCTTTCCAAGGAATGCCCCGAGGCCGTCCTGTTTTCGGGGCAAAAAGAGGTACATGCCGAACCGCTCATCGGCATAGGGGAGTTTTACGGCCTGGAAGTCTTCGGTTTCGAGGTAGAGAAACGAGCCCTCCTGCCACATAGTGGGGAGGTCTTTTGGAGTGCCGTTTTCGGGGAAGAAAGGGAGATCTTGCGTATGGGCAGGGTCAAAAGCCGTTTCCCATTTTCCCTTGAAGTACGTGGCGTTGAGGAGGACGAGGATGGCGTTTTCCGGAAGGCGATCGAGGATGGTGGGAATGGTCCCCCGGGTCTTCTCCCTCACCCACTGGTTGATGCGGGGAATGGTGGCGGGATCGGTGAAATCAGCGGTTTCCGCTTCGGCCCTGTAGTATGTTGTGAGGTCCTCGAGGTATGTCTGGTAAAACGGGATGCCCTCCCGGGCCCAGAGGGCATTCGCCGTGTACAGGGTAACACCTGAACTTGCGGTGTTCAGGGTCTCAACAAGGCGAGCATTTTGTCTTTTAACCTCTTCAGGGGTGAGCGCTGCAAGACCCAGGGTTTCGTACATTTCCCTTTGGGTTTCCCCACGGGCACCGTGGGCTACCATGGAAAGGCACAGCGCGATGCTTGTGGGGGAGAGAAAGACATTGCCACCCTCCCGTTCCCAGAGGGTTTTCACAAGGCGAAGGCCGAAGTCATTCACCCCTTCGGTGAAGGTCTGGGAGGAAGACGTGGTACCCGTAGCCAGCAACGACCCTCCCAGGCACCCCGAGACGACAACCACAAGGGCCACCAGAGTCACAATGGTTCCAAGAAGCCGCATGTTTTCCCCTCCTCACTCTTTGACCCTGAGTCGTTCACGGTAGGCCGAGTAGTCGGGAACAAGACGCCAGTACTCCTTATGCGTCGTTGCCCCTTCGGCGATTTTTGCCCCGATTTGTTGGTCCCCTCCGAGAGGACCGCTTTCGAGTTTCACAATGGGGGATGGAGTTCCCGCTCAAGGATTCCCTCCGTTGTCCCCGTGGCGTAGGGCTTGTGCTGCGACAGGGTTCCCCGGTTGAACCTTGCCCAGGCCAGGAGTTCGTCTTTTTTGTTATCGTGGGCGATAAGGACAATGCGTTTTTGAGGTGTCATGAGGACTTCCCAGTACTTCATGTTCTCGACCTCCCGTGCTGTTCCTCTCCATTGTACCATGAAGCAAGACGCTTTTTGCTATAATAGGAACACCATGAGGAAAGAAGAGCTGTACGAAAAGGGTGAAGAGCTCCGCGCTGCTTCTTGCTTCCGGGAAGCTGTCCTGGCCTTTCAGAAAGCCCTGGAGGTTACGCCTTCCGGGGACGGTGCCTTTCGGCTTCTTGTGCTGAAGCGCCTTGGAGATTGCCTCCGGATGGTTGGGGCCTTCGAAGAGGCAAAAAGAGCCTATGCTGAGGCCCTGCGTCTTGCGCAGAGTGCCCAGGACGACCTTGAGATTGCCGACTGCCTCGCAGGTCTTGGGCTGGCCCAGCGGGGTCTTGGGGAACTTGAGGAGGCCCGGAGGAGCCTCGAAAGGGCTAAGGAGATTTACGAGGAGTACGATGACCCCGAAGGCGAGGCCTTTGTCCTCTGGGCTTTGGGGGGGTTGTGGAGGGTGACAGGGGAACTGAAGCAAGCCCGGGAGTATTTCACGGAAGCGCTCTTCCTTTTTGAGCAACTTGAGGACCCTTCAGGCATTGGGTACTGCCACTGTGGCCTTGGAGGGGTTGAACGGGTGGCGGGGAATTTCGCCCTTTCTCTGGAGCATTACAGCACGGCGAACGGTCTTTTCGAGGAAGTGCATGACACCTTCGGCAGGGCCTACTCCTTCTGCGGCATGGGGAATGCCCACCGGATGATGGAGCACTTTGGTGACGCCCTGGAGTACTTCAGGAGAGCCGAAGAACTCTACAGGGATATTGGGGACGAAGTGTCCTATGCCTGGACGTTGTGGTCTTTTGGAACCGCCTTGAAGGTGCTGAGGAAGTTTGACGAGGCAAGGGAAAAGCTCGAAGCCGCTCGTTTGCTCTTTACGAAGACTGGAGACGTGCGGGGGATGGTGTACGAGCTCCTGGCCGTGGCAGAAATCGCCTTCCTTGAGGGGCGTAAGGAAGAAGCCCTTGCACTCTTTGAAAGGGCCGAAACATCTCTTTCCGGGAGACCTCTGAAGCTCGAAAAAATCCACCTGAAGCTGTACCGGTGGCTTGCTGGGGAAGAAGGAATATCGCTCGATGACATTCGGAAACTGTACAGGAAACTTGGGGCTCATTTTCTTCCATTTTCTCCTGCCTTTCCTCTTAACTTGCCATGAATGGATAGACACTCTCTCCTTCGTTGCGCCAATTCTTACGCAGGAATCACAGGTATTTTTTTTCTGAGTTTCTGCCATTCTTCGCAAATTTCCTATGGACTACTTGAAAAATCTATGCTCGGAGCACTAAATTATTTATGGAAATTGGCTGGTTAACAAGGAGAAATCTCGGGTTTTTGTAGGGAGGTGCTTTCGTGACCCCTCGAGAAAGGTTTCTAACCGCCCTGCGTTTTCAGGAACCAGACAGGGTTCCCACTTTTACAACCCTCACGCCACAGGTGGCAGCGGCACTGGGGGAGCTCTTCAACCTTCCTGCAGAACCCGAGGATTCCTTTTTGTCGACTCGCATA
>JAPWUU010000085.1 GCA_028275365.1 Candidatus Caldatribacterium sp. | reverse complement strand
CTTGGGGACGACGTGGGAACACAACGGGGAATGCTGATTGCTCCTGAGCTCTGGAGGAAGTACCTGAAGCCCCGCATGGCTGTCATCTGCTCGGAGCTGAAGCGTCTCAATCCGGATATTTTCATTGCCTACCACAGCGATGGCAATATTGAGCCCATCATTGAGGACCTCATCGAGATTGGCATTGATGTTCTGAATCCGGTGCAGCCCAAAGCCATGGATCCTGCAACCCTGAAGAGGCGCTACGGTACACGGCTGTCTTTCTGGGGAACCATTGACGAGCAGGAGACGCTTCCTTTCGGAACTCCGGAGACGGTTCGGTGTGAAGTTCGGGAACGCATTCGAGTTATGGCTCCAGGTGGAGGGTTCATCGTTGCTCCGACGCACCATGTGCAGCTTGATACGCCCCTTGAGAACTTTCTGGCTTTTCTCGAAGCGGCGAAGACATACGGAGTATATCCTGTTCGAGTGTGAGGGAGGTGAGAGAAGGATAAGGAAAGGCCGTTTTGGGAGGGTTGTGTTCTTTCGGAGTTTGTGTGTTTGAGGATTCCAGAATTTTGGAAGGAGGGAGATGGGATGAAGCGGAATCGGTTGTGGGTGTTGGGATTTGCGGTGTTCCTTATCGTTGGGGGTCTTGTGACCTCGGTGCTTGCTCAGGAGGAAAGCCCCTTCAAGGATATTACCATTCGCTTCTTCTGTGGTGGGCCTCCAGGGTGCCCGTTCGCGAGTGTCGTGTACCGTGGTGCTCAGCTGGCTGAGAAGCTCATGGGCTGCAAGGTGGAGTACGTCTGGTCAAACTGGGACCCCGAGATGATGGTACGCCAGTTCAAGGAAGCCGTGGCGGCGAAGCCTCATGGTATTGCCGTTATGGGTCATCCGGGAGACGACGCGTTGCTTCCGCTCATTGACGAGGCCTTTGCTCAGGGAATCATCGTGACTTCCCAGAACACCACCCTTCCCAAAGCCGAGGCAAAGTACAAGTCGAGGGGCTTTGGCTATGTCGGCCAGGAGCTCTACGAGTCGGGCCTCCTCCTGGGGAAGGGGTGTCTCGAGCGCTTTGACCTCAAAGCCGGGGACCGGGCCATGGTCTGGGGTCTCCTCTCGCAACCTACCCGTGGTCTCAGAACAAAGGGCGTCATCGATGCACTGAAAGAGGCAGGGCTTGTTGTTGACTACCTTGAAATTTCTCCTGAAGTCAATGCTGATGCTCCTCTCGGTGCTCCGGTTTTTGCCGGGTACGTTTCCTCGCACCCTGACGTGAAGCTGGTTGTTACGGACCACGGTGGACTCACTGCCACCCTGGAAACGTACTTTAAGGCTGCTGGAAAGGGTCCTGATGACATGTACGGTGCAGGATTTGACCTCTCTCCGGCTACTCTCGAGGCCATGCGCAAGGGGTATTGCGACCTTATCCTTGACCAGCAGCAGTTCCTGCAGGGGTTCCTGCCAATTGTGCAGCTTTGCCTGAGCATTAAGTACAAATTTGCCGGTCTCCATATCGACACCGGGTCTGGACTTGTGGACAAGACCAACGTTGAAGAAATCGCTCCACTTGTGGAGCAAGGGATTCGGTGAGAGGATGGCTGAACCTTCTGAAGTTCTCGTCAAGATGGTCAATATTCGGAAATCCTTTGGGCATGTGGAAGTGCTCCGGGGGGTCGACTTCGAGGTAGGGTACAACGAAATTGTTGGACTTCTGGGCGACAACGGCGCAGGAAAGTCGACACTCATCAAAATCCTCACCGGTGTGCATCAGCCTGACTCAGGAGAGATTTACTGGAAAGGGAAAAAGCTCGTCAATTACTCTGTGGCTAAGGCAAGGGAACTGGGGATTGAAACGGTTTTCCAGGAACGAGCACTTTCGGAGCAGCATTCCCTCTGGCGCAACATCTTCATGGGTCGGGAGATCACCAACCGGTGGGGGTTCATAGACATTCGGAAACAGAGAGAAGAAGCTGAGCGAATCATCCGGGAGTACATGGGCTTCACTTCCTCGGCGCTCAGTGTTGACGCTATCGTTGGAACCATGTCCGGAGGAGAGAAACAGGGTGTGGCGATTGCAAGAGCTCTGCACTTTCAGGCGGACCTCATTATTCTCGACGAGCCTACAACGGGCCTTTCCCTTTCCGAGACGCAGAAGGTGCTGAGTTTCGTCGAAGAAATTAAGAAAAAGGGGAAATCGGCCATTTTCATCACCCATAACATCTACCATGTGTACCCGGTAGCGGATCGCATTGTGATTCTCGACCGGGGAAGGGTAGTCGGAGAGTTCATGAAGGCGGCGATTTCCCTGGAGAAACTCGTCGAGAAACTCTACCTTGTTGCCCGTACTGGTCGACTCAACGACGAGGGTGAGGTTTCGCAAAAGACACCGACGACCCCTCACGGTCTTGAGTCACTCATGCCCTGAAAAGACCCCGGCTGCTCGCCGGGGTCTTTTTTTCTAAGTCTTTTCTGGGGGGAAGAAGGATGAGGAACAGATGGCTTTCGGAGAATAGAACGCAGGTCAGCATTCTCTTCGTCCTCTTCGTTTTGCTTCTGCTTTTCATCATCAGTAGTCCGAGAACTTTTCTCTCTGGGGATATCTACGCTGCCTTTATGTCCACGATACCGTTTTCGATGATTATGGCTCTCTCGCTCACCCTCGTTGTGATCTGTGGCGAGATGGACCTTTCCTTTCCCTCCATTATGGGGTTTTGCGGGTATGTCTTCACCCAGGTTTTCCATGCCACGCGGAGTGTTGCCCTGGCGCTTCTTGTCTGTGTCGTTGTTGGCCTCATCGCCGGGTACCTGAATGGCCTCCTTGTGGTGAAGCTTCGCCTGCCCTCTCTTGTGGTCACCATTGGCACACAGTTCTTCTGGGCAGGTCTCACTCAGGTTCTCTGTCAGGGGTTGGGGAAGACTCTGGTTCCTACCAAGGAGAGCCCCCTGTACTACCTCCTTGTGGGGAGAGTTCTGGGGAAAATTCCAGCTCAGATTTTCTGGGCTGTAGTGGTGGGCTTTTTCCTCTGGCTCGTTTTGAACCGGCACCGGTTTGGCGCTCACATTTACTACACCGGAGATAACGAGGCCAGTGCCCGGGTCATGGGAGTCAATGTGGACCGGGTAAAAATCATTGTCTTTACCCAGATGGGTGGGTTTGCGGCCTTTGCAGGAGTCCTCGCAAGTTTGGAAGTCCTCTACTTCTGGCCCACCCTTGGTCAAGGGTATCTCCTGAAAACCATTGCTGCTGTCTTCCTCGGCGGGACGCCTGTTGAGGGTGGCGTGGGGACGATCTTTGGGACCTTCATCGGAGCCATCATCATCGGCATTCTTGAAGCTGGCATCATTGCCATGGGGCTTTCGGGGTTCTGGACGCAGCTCGTTTACGGTCTCATCATTGTCATTTCCATTGCGATCCATTCAGTCCTGCGGCGAAGGGTGGCTTGAGGAGGGCAGGTCTATAAGCCGAGTTCTGTACTCTCCCTTGGGGAGAGCGGCAACCATCTATCTGGGGAGTGGGTTACCCCACTCCTCAAGCGGCTAACCCGAAGGTCAGCGAGCCACCTCATCCCTTCCTATTTAGCCTTGCTCCGGGTGGGGTTTGCCAGGCACGCCGGTCGCCCGGCGTCCGGTGAGCTCTTACCTCACCTTTTCACCCTTACCCCTTCCGGGGCGGTATGTTTTCTGTGGCACTTTCCTGGGGTTACCCCCACTGGGTGTTACCCAGCACCCTGCTCTATGGAGCTCGGACTTTCCTCAGGGAGTTTTTCGCTCCCCGCGGTTGCCCGACCTACCCTCCTCAGCAATTATAACCGGACACGAGAAGTGAGTATTTCAGAAGCCAAGGAATCCGCTCGTTGATTTTTCTCCCGGGGAATGTGGGTAATGGTGAACGAGGGGAACCCCTGAATACGCTCTTTCGCCAGTTGGTGAAGGGAGGAAAGCTTGGGAGACCGGACCCTGTAGGTACCCTGGAGCTGCCGGACCAGAAGCTCACTGTCGGAGAAGACCGAGAGTCTTTTCACCTTCCACTGGCGCAAAAAGTCAAGGGCCAGGAGCAGTGCCCAGTATTCTGCCTCGTTGTTTGTTGCAATCCCAATCCGAGAGGCCATTTCAAACAGTACGTTGCCGTCTCCATCGCAGACCACAAAGGCTGCAGCGCTCTCTCCAGGATTTCCCTTTGAGGCACCGTCAACGAAGACCAGGAGTTCGTCGAACGGTTCAACGGAGGAATCGTCCACAGTTTGGGCACCCCACGACGCCTTCTTTTCTCCGGACTGCTTTGGCCACCACAGTGGGTACGGTGAGATGGCATCCCTCACAGACTTCTCCTGCAAGGGGAACAACAGCGTTTGGGAATTTCTTGCGAAGGTCTTCGTAGCGAGTGAGAATTTCCGGGGGGAGCAGGGCGGCGATACTTTCTCGTTCTGCTTCGAGGGACGCAAGGTCTGACCTCAGGGTGGCGATTTCTGTTTCTATGGAGGCTATTCTCTGGGTGAGGTCCTTTTCGCGCTCGGAGGAGAGCTTTGTCTTTTCTCGGAATTCTCGTTCCAGGTTTTCCACGTTTTCCATTTCGAGGAGCATCTCGTCCTCAAGGAGACTTTTGGTTTCTTCGAGCTTTTTCATGCTTTTCTCCCACTGAGCAAGTTCCTTGGAGGATGTGATTTCCCCGCTGTAGAGTTTGTTCTTTGTGGTCGCCCACTTTTCTTCAGCCTCTTTGAGTTCGAGTTCCTTTCTGGCCAGCGCAAGACGAGCCTGTTCAAGAGCCTGCTTCAGGAGGCGAAGTTCCTCTTCTATCCGCCTTTTTTCTTCCTCAAGGGTTTCTCCTTCCCTGGTTCTTTTGGCGATCCTCTGTTTCAGGTTGTCCCTCCGGTAGTCTATTTCCTGGAGTTTCTGC
>JAPWUU010000084.1 GCA_028275365.1 Candidatus Caldatribacterium sp. | reverse complement strand
GCCAGAGACCTTGCCCGTCTCACGAAGGCTCTTCGGCCCAGGAAGGAAGGACAATAAAACCTTCCTCGTCTCCAAAAGTTCGCAGTGCATCTTTTCCGTATTGACCGGCAAAAAGAGCCGTACAGGCACAGATAAAAGCGTCAAAGCGGTCCTTCCTTCCCGGGGAAGGACACAGGCAGGCCGAAAGGCATTCTTCGAGGTTCTCGATGTGCAGGGGGGAACCTTCCCCCTTGAAGAGTTCCCCGAGCTCCCGGAGGCGCCCGAACCTGTAGAGGGCAAGTCCTGTGTTTCCGAAGAACCCGAGGATCGAGAGGGGGGGAAAGACCTCAAGGGCATGGCGGTGCTTCTTTGAGAAATCAAGGGAAAGGGAGAAGTTCCGTCTCACGCTCTCCCAGAAGGGGAAGAGCGCCGGATACCTCCTGCGGACAATACTGAGGTTGATGGGTAGGACACCAGAGCGCCTTCGACGAAGCCAGGGAAGAAGTTCTTTCTCTGCAGCCCGTAATCCTTTCTCCACGGTTACAAGAAGTGGGGCATCAAAGGCAACGATGCTTCCAGGGGGAAAAGCACGGAGGTACTCCTCCCATGCTTCGAGGGCCACAAAGGAAAAAAATCCCCTCCACAGGCACTTCTTTTCCCGCTCAAGGATGCACACCCAGGAAGGCCTCTGAAACCCCCAAGCCAGGTCAACACCCAGGAACCACACGGGTCGCTTCCAGAACGAATTTCCCAATATCTTTTTCCGGAGAAACAGGATACTCCCCGGTAAAGCAGGCAAAACAGTACTGTTCTGCAGGCGGCATGAGGCTCTTCTGCAACCCTTCAAGGGTGATGTACCGGAGGCTGTCAAGACCAAGGAACTTCCGGATTGCCTCAAGGTCCATCCGTGCGGCAAGAAGCTCGTCTTTTGTGGGAAAGTCGATGCCGTAGAAGCAGGGAAAACGATGTGGGGGAGAACTCACCCTGAGGTGAACCTCTTTGGCTCCCGCTTCCTTGAAGGTGGCGATTCTTTGGGAGGAGGTACTCCCCCGAACAATCGAGTCCTCGATGACGATGACCCGTTTCCCCCGGATGAGGTTCCGCAGGGGGTTGAGCTTCAGTCGCACACCCAGGTCGCGGAGGTTCTGAGTAGGCTGAATGAACGTCCGGCCCACATAGGGATTTCGCACAAGGGCAAACCCAAGGGGAATGCCTGAAGCTTCGGAGAACCCCAAAGCGGCGAAGAGCCCGGAGTCCGGCACAGGAACCACCATGTCCGCCTCGCAAAATTCCCCCTCTGCCAGGGCCATACCCATGCGCTTCCGCGCCTCATGGACGTGGTTACCGAAGACGGTACTATCGGGACGGGCAAAATAGATGAGCTCGAAAACGCAGAACGCCTTTCTCGAAGAGTAGGCATAGAAAAACGAGCGAGGACCGTTCTCATCGATGACGAGCATCTCTCCCGGTTCAATTTCCCGGAGGAATTCCGCTCCCAGGACATCAAACGCGCAGCTCTCAGAGCTCACCAGGTACCCTTCGTCAAGCCTCCCAAGGGCGAGCGGTCGAAATCCCCAGGGATCCCGGACAGCCACAAGGGCATTCGCAGAGAGAATCCCCAAAGAAAAAGCTCCCCGCACCTGCCAGAGAGCTTCCTTCAGCGCGTCTTCAAAGCCCTCAAAGGAACTCTGGGCGACAAGATGCAGGATGAGCTCTGTGTCCATGGTCGACTGGAAAACAGCTCCTCGCTTGCTGAGCTTCTTCCAGAGCGTCAGAGTGTTCGCCAGGTTCCCATTATGGGCGATGGCCAGGGTTCCGAACCGGCATTCTCCCACAAAAGGCTGGACGTTCCTCAGAGAAGAGGAACCGGTGGTCGAATACCGGACATGCCCCAGGGCAATGTGCCCGGTGAGCTTGCGAAGGACCTCTGTATCAAAGACCTCGCTCACAAGGCCCATACCCTTGTGCTCCCGAAAGCTCCTCCCGTCCGAGACCACAATCCCTGCACTCTCCTGACCCCGGTGCTGCAGAGAGAAAAGGCCAAGATAGGTGACCTCGGCGGCATTCTCAAGGCCGTAGACCCCAAAGACGCCACACTTCTCATGCATACTTGGCCAGCACTCCCTCCCAGATCCTCAGGGCTTCGGCAACCGGGACGGAGAAAAGCACTCGGGAACCTTGCCGGAACACGAGACAATCCCCTCCGACGCGACCAAGAAGGGCACAGGGAATACCCCACCGCTTTGCTCTTCCGGCAATCTCCTCAAAACACGCAGGACTGACACTGGCGAGGGCTCGCCCACAGCTTTCCCCAAAAAGCAGGACGTCCTCCCGGAGCCCTCCAAGGGGAGCAAGATCCACCTCAACCCCAAAGGCCCTTTCTCCTGAAAGGGCGGCTTCAGCCACGGCAATGGCCAACCCCCCTTCACTGACATCACAGCAGGACAGAAAGAGCCCGTCCTCGATGCACTGGATGAGGAATTCCTGAAGGCGCTTTTCAAACCCAAGATCAAGCGAGGGAGGAGGACCGGCTTCGACACCGTGGACAACACGAAGGTACTCGCTTCCTCCAAGCTCTTCTTTGGTTTCCCCAAAAAGGAGAATGAGGCTCCCTTCCTCTGAGAAACAGCCCCGCAAGGCCCTGGTCACATCCTGCACGATGCCCACCATACCGATGGTTGGGGTGGGGTACACAGCTCCAAGAGGGCTCTCGTTGTAGAAGGAGACGTTCCCGCTCACCACCGGGATTTTGAAAAACCGGCAGGCCTCACTCAAACCCAAAATGGCAGCGACGAACTGCCAGTAGCGATCCGGCTTTTCAGGATTGCCAAAGTTCAGGCAATCCGTAACACCAGCAGGACGGGCCCCACAGGCTGCAAGGTTTCTCGCCGCCTCGGCCACCGCAATCTGTGCTCCCCTGTAGGGATCAAGGTAGCAATAGAAGGGATTGCAATCCGTGGTCACCGCAATCCCCCAGGGTTTCCCTTTCACCCGGAGCACCACCGTTCCTGTCCCCGGAAGAATGACGGTATTGGTCTGCACCATGTGGTCGTACTGCTCGAAAATCCATCGTTTCGAGGCAAGATTAGGGGAACCGAGGAGCTTCTCAAAGGCTTCCCGGAGATCCCCTGGAAGGGGAACGTCGTCGAGGGTGAGGTTGTTGATGGCATCAAGGTAAGCCGGTCGCACCCTCTCGGGGGTGTACACCGGAGGTCGCACGAGCTCTTTTGCAGGGATATCAGCCACGACCTCACCACGGTACCGGACGGTCACCCGTCCGGTGTCGGTAACCCGCCCGATTACCTCGGCCTCAAGGCCCCACTTCCTGAAAATACTCCGAATCTCCTCCTCGTGTCCTTTCTCAACGCAAAGGAGCATCCGTTCCTGGGACTCGGACATCATGATTTCCCACGCTTCCATTCCCTCTTCCCGGACTGGTACCCGATCAAGATCAATGTCAACGCCACTTCCTCCCGAAGCAGCCATCTCGCTTGAAGAGCAGGTGAGCCCAGCCGCTCCCATGTCCTTTATGCCCACCACAAAGCCTGTGGCCAGGGCCTCAAGGGTCGCCTCAATGAGGCACTTCTCGGTAAAGGGATCGCCAATCTGCACGCTCGGGCGCTTCTCCTCGTTTTCGGCAAACTCCTGGGATGCCAGGATACTGCACCCACCAATGCCATCCCGTCCGGTTCTGTTTCCCACGTACAGAATGGCGTTCCCAACACCCTGAGCCCTTGCCCGGGCGAGTCTCTCCCTGGGGGCGATACCAAGACACATGACGTTGACCAGGCAGTTCCCCCGAAAAGCCGGATAGAACCACACTTCCCCTGCAACGGTGGGAACGCCCACACAGTTCCCGTACCAGGCAATCCCTTCCACCACCCCTCGCATGACGTATCGGGAACGGGGATCCTCCAAAGGTCCAAAGTGGAGCGAGTCAAGGCAGGCAATGGGACGGGCACCGCTTCCCAGGATATCCCGGATGATTCCCCCAATCCCTGTTGCGGCACCCTGCTTTGGCTCAATCTGAGAGGGATGGTTGTGGCTCTCCATCTTAAAGACAATCGCCACGTCGTCGTAGACGATGCCACCAGCGTCTTCTCCCACAAGCACCTCAAAACGACCCTCACGAGGCAAAAGCTCAAGCCACTTCCGGGAATGGGGGTACCCACAGTGTTCAGACCATTCCACCGAGAACATGGCCACTTCCGTGAGTGTGGGAACACGGCCGAGAATGGCGAGAATTCGCTCGTACTCTTCTTTTCGAAGGCCCAGTTCCCGGGCCACCTTTTCAAGTTCCACAGCGTGCATGCCGCTTCTCCTCCAACCATTGCACAACAGAAAGGAAAATCCTCTGCCCATCGGTAGAGCCAAGGAGTTCCTCAGAGGCCCTTTCTGGATGGGGCATCATTCCCATAACGCAGAGATTCGGAGAAACAATTCCTGCGATGTTGTTCGCCGAGCCGTTGGGGTTCCAGGCTTCTTCCACCTCACCTGAGGGGCCACAGTACCGGAAGAGCACCTGTCCTCTTCGCTCCAGCTCAGAAAGCTCGTCTAGAGGGAGAAAGAAATTCCCCTGATAGTGGGCAATGGGAATGCGGATGACCTCTCCCGGAGCAAAGAGAAGGGTGAAGGGAGTGTCCGTACGCTCCACCCGGAGGAAAACGTGCCGGCAAATGAACCGCCCACTCCGGTTGGGAAGGAGTGCCCCGGGGAGGAGTCCGCTCTCAAGGAGAATCTGGAATCCGTTGCAAATGCCAAGGACAATACCCCCAGAAAGTGCGAAATCCCGCACGGACCTCATAATGGGAGAAAACCGAGCGATGGCTCCGGTTCTGAGATAATCACCATAACTGAATCCCCCGGGGAGGACCACACAGTCGCATCCCCGGAGGTCTCTATCGCCGTGCCAGAGGAACACCACTTCCTGCCCGAGCACATCC
>JAPWUU010000083.1 GCA_028275365.1 Candidatus Caldatribacterium sp. | reverse complement strand
GGTGGACGTTCGAGTTCTACCCGTGGGGGCAATGGTCGCTCTCCTCGTCCACGTTCTCTTGGACCTGTGGGAGACCTCGAAGCGCATGTGCCACCTGACTGGTGGCGGCGCCTCTTTACCTCTCTCTACCTGAAGACAGATGGAGACGTTGTTGAGGATCCCGAGATTACCCGGAAGGAAGTGGATTGGTTTACAGAAGCCCTTTCTCTGCGTCCTCAAGAGTATATCCTCGATCTCTGCTGTGGTCATGGGCGCCACTCCCTGGAACTGGCTCGTCGTGGGTTCCAGCATGTTTTTGGTCTTGACCGCTCTCACTCCCTTATTCAGCGGGCGAAAGCTGCGGCGCGACGGGAAGGGCTTGCGGTGGAGTTTCGAGAGGGCGACGCCCGTGAGCTCCCCTACGAGGACGTAACGTTCGATGCCGTTCTCATCCTTGGGAACAGTTTTGGCTACTTCGAGAGCCCCGAAGACGACCTCCGGGTGCTCCGGGAAGTTTTCCGGGTTCTGAAACCCGGGGGGAGGATTTTTCTCGACCTTGCTGACGGGGCGTACGTGAGAGAGCACTTTCAGCCCCGGTCTTGGGAGTGGATTGGAAGGAAGGAGTTTGTCCTCCGGGAGCGATCCCTCGCGAAGGATGGAACGCGGCTTGTTTCCCGTGAAATTGTTGCCCACGTTGAGAAGGGAGTTCTTGTCGACCAGTTCTATGCAGAGCGCCTGTACTCCTACGAGGACCTCAAGCTTCTCCTTGAGCGTGCCGGGTTCCAGGAGGTATCGCTCTGTGGCAAGGAATGTACCGAGTCGAAGAGGGCACAGGACCTCGGTATGATGGAAGAGCGCCTCCTTGTTCGAGCCAGAGCCTGTAAGGAGGCTTTGCCGCCGAAGCTGAAAAAGACTTCGAAACTTCGAGTTACTGTGCTCCTTGGGGATCCTCGACTTCCCGATGCTACGAAACCGGGAAGGGTTTTTGACGAAGACGATGCCTTCGCCGTTGCTGAACTCAAGAGAGCCCTACAGGAACTCAAAGGGTACACTTTCCGGTACCTCGAGGATCATGGAAAGGTGCTTTCGCAACTCCTTGCTCTCCGTGGAAAAACGGACCTCGTCTTTAACCTCTGTGACGCGGGTTTCCAGAACGATCCGTGGAAGGAGCTCCACATCCCAGCTCTCCTTGAGGTTCTCGGAATTCCCTATACCGGAGCCGGGCCCCAGTGCCTTGCCCACTGTTACGACAAGTCCCTTGTGCGGGGAGTCTCAAAGGAACTTGGAATTCCCGTTCCCCGGGCTTTCCTCATCAACTCTGGGGATTTCACGTTCCACTTCCCTTTCCCGTTTCCGGTTATTGTGAAACCCAACTTTGGGGATTCGAGTTTTGGTATTACCCAGAAGAGCGTGGTCACCAATGCCGAGGACTTTGTAGAAGCAGTTGCTGACATCCGCGCGCGGTTCGGGTACAACGAGCCAATCCTCGTCGAAGAATTCCTTTCCGGCAAGGATCTGAGCTGCGGCATTATTGGCAACCCCCCTGGGGATTACCGGGTGCTTCCTATTACTGAGGAGGACTACAGTGCGCTTCCTCCAGGTCTTCCGCCCATTTGCGGCTTTGAGGCCAAGTGGTTGCCTCAGTCTTCATATGGGACGGTACGGTCCGTTCCTGCTTCCATCCCAGAGGCCACCAGGTCTCGTATCGTGAACTGGTCGCTTGTGCTCTTCAGGCGCCTGGGATGCCGCGATTATGCCCGTTTTGACTGGCGCCTCGACGGAGACGGGAATCCCTATCTCCTCGAGGTCAATCCGAATCCTGGCTGGTGTTGGGATGGGCACCTTGCGAAGATGGCTTCATACGCCGGTCTCTCGTACAGTGACATGCTCGAGGAGATCCTTCACGCTGCTCTACGGCGCCTCGGTCTCCTCTTATCCTGAGAGCTCGAGCATCCGCTCGATGGCTCTTCGTGCCTTTTCGATGACCTCTTGAGGGAGGGTCACCTCGTGGATTTCCTCTTCAAGCGAGACGAGAACCTTCTCGAGCGTGGTTCTTTTCATGTTCTCGCAGATGGCGCCTGAAAAGGCAGGGAAGAATCGTTTTCCAGGATTTTCTTTTTCCATGCGGGGGATGATGCCCACCTCTGTGGCGATGATGAACTCCCGGTGAGGTGAGGTTTTGACGTACCGGCACATGCCCTCTGTAGAGAGAACCTGGTCGGCGTGGCGCAGGATTTCCGGACGACACTCAGGATGGGCGAGGACCAGGGCCTCAGGGTGCTGCGCTTTGGCCTCAAGGATGTGGGCTTCAGTGATGGCCACGTGCACTGGGCAGTAGCCGGGGAAGAGAATGAACGTTCTCTGGAGTTTTGCAGCCACGTACTGTGCCAGGTACTGGTCGGGAACAAAAATGACGTCCTCGTCGGGGGCAAACCCCCGCTCCACCACCTGCGGGGCATTCGCCGAGGTGCACACAAGGTCGCATTCAGCCTTCACCACGGCGTGGGTGTTGACGTAGCAGAGAACCCTGGCCTGAGGGTACCTGGCCCTGAGTTTCCGGAGTTCCTCAAGGGGCAGCATGTCGGCCATGGGGCATCCTGCCTCAGGGTCGGGGATGAGCACCTTTTTGTGGGGTGAAAGAATTTTGGCCGTTTCTGCCATGAAGTAGACCCCGCAGAAGACGATGATGTCAGCAGGGGTTTTCTGGGCCGCGATGCTCAAACCCAGAGAGTCACCCACAAAGTCTGCCACTTCCTGAACTTCAGGAAGCTGGTAGTTGTGGGCGAGAATAACGGCATTCTTCTTCTCTTTCAGTTCCCTGATGCGCTCCTGAACGCTTTTCATGCCAGACCTCCTCAATAGGACCTCCGCCAAGGAGGACATCTCCGTCATAGAGGACAGCAATCTGTCCCGGTGTCACCATCTCCAGAGGTTGCTCAAAAACGATGGTCACGGTGCCGTGTTCACCAGCTTCCACAAAACACGGCTGGGGCCTTTGCTGGTATCGGACCTGGACCAGGGCCTTCTCTGGAGGTTCGTCGACAAGCCAGTTGAAAGGTTGGGCCACAAGCCCAGAGCTCAAAAGTTCCTCCCGACGACCCACCACGATCTCGTTTCGCTCCGAATTGATGGCGATGACGTAGAGGGGATATGGGGCACGAATCCCAAGGCCTCTTCGCTGCCCGATGGTGTAATGGAAGATTCCCCGGTGCCGGCCAAGGACCTTTCCGTCCCTTGTAACGATATTCCCTGGCCGTTCTTCCCCCAGGTGGCGCAGAAGGAACTCCCGGTAGTTCCCCCCGGGAATGAAACAGAGGTCCTGACTCTGGGGTTTCTCGGCGACGGGGAGGGCCGCTTTCCGGGCAATCTCCCGGACCTCTTCCTTGGTGTAGTGTCCGAGGGGGAAAAGGAGGAAAGGGAGTGCCTCTTTGGGGATGGCGGAGAGAAAATACGTCTGGTCCTTTTTGCGGTCTTTGGGCCGGCGGATGATGTACCTCCCGTCCTTCTTCTCAAGGAGGGCGTAGTGGCCGGTGGCGAGGAAATCGCACCCTAAGACCCTGGCATGCTCAAGGAGCCTGCCGAACTTCAGGTGGCGGTTGCAGAGGACACAGGGATTGGGGGTGCGGCCTCGGCGGTACTCGGCGACGAAGTTCGCGATGACGATGTCCTCCATTTCACGGGAGAAGTCCAGGACAAAGTGGGGCACGCCGAGCGTGTGGCACACGGCCCTTGCGTCCTCTACAGCCCGGGCGCCGCAGCAGCGCCCTTCTCCAAGGCACATGGTGACCCCAATGACCTCAAAACCCGCCTCTTGCAAAAGCAGGCAGGCCACGGAGGAGTCCACTCCTCCGCTCATCGCCACAAGCACACGCTGTTTCATCCCCCGTCCATGCTCCCTCTCTGATATCCGGCAAGGTCAAGGGTCGCAAAGCGATATCCTGCCCTTTTACAGAGCGCAAGGACTGTCTTCCGTATTCCTGGGTCAAGGACCCTGGGGAAATCCTGCTCCTCGAATTCCAGGCGGACGATGTCCCCATGGTGGCGGGCCCGGAATCCCGAAAACCCAAGCTCCTCAAGAGACCTCTCGAGTTCCCCGATGCGCTCAAGGAGCTCCGGCACAAGACGCATTCCCTGCGGAATGCGTGTGGCCAGGCATGAATACGAAGGTTTCCAGGCCGTAGGGAGATTGAAGGCCGCAGAGAGCTCGCGAGTCTCTTTCTTTGTGAGCCCTGCCTCATAAAGGGGTGAGCGAACGCCGAGTTCCTCTTTGGCGAGAAGGCCTGGGCGGAATTCCCGTACTTCGTCGGCATTGGTCCCATCGCACACCGGCACTGCTCCGGCGAGCGCTTTGAGTTTCGAGAAGAGGAATTTCTTGCAGAAGTAGCAGCGTTTCGGACCGTTGGCGAGGATATCCTCTTCCTGCCAGATATCTACGGAGAGCACCTCCACGGGGAGTCCCAGGGTACGGGAGGTTTTCAGCGCCTCCTCTTTTTTGTAAGGAGGGACGAGGGGCGTGTCGATGAGGACTCCCCGTGCTTTCGGACCAAGAACCTGGAAGCTCACCCACAGGAGGAACGTCGAGTCCACGCCCCCTGAGTAGGCCACGACGGCCTCCTGCAAGGAAGCAAGAATGTCCTTCAGCCTCTCGAACTTTGTGAAGGCGGCCGTCTTCACCATATTGAGAGATATCGCTCCCCGGTGTCCGGAAGAATCACAACGATGAGTTTGTCCTTGTTCTCCGGTCTTTTCGCCACCTCAAGCGCTGCCCAGGCAGCGGCTCCTGAGGAAATCCCGGCGAGGATACCCTCCTCCTTTGCCAGGCATTCAGCGGTGGCAAAGGCGGCGTCGTCCTCAACCCGGATGATTTCGTCCACAAGCTCAAGGCGCAGAACATCGGGGACGAATCCTGCTCCAATCCCCTGGATTTTGTGCTGTCCGGGTTGACCCCCCGAAAGGACAGGCGAGCGGGCCGGTTCAACGGCCACTACCCGGAGGGACGGCTTGCGGGG
>JAPWUU010000019.1 GCA_028275365.1 Candidatus Caldatribacterium sp. | reverse complement strand
GCGCGTTTTGAGAGCATGCATGAAGCCTGCCGGGTTGCCGCCCGGTATGCGCCTTTATACGCCCCGCCACTTGAAGATGCAACATGAAAGGGGAGGAAGAGTCAGGGAAAGGGAGTACGGTCTTCCGTGGGCGGGGACCTCTTCGGCCCACACACCTCCGAGGTTGCCGAGGTTACTGCCATAGTAGAACGCCGAGTCGCTGTTCAGGATTTCCTCGTAGAATCCCGGCCGGGGAATCCCAACACGGTAGGCAAAGCGAGGAACAGGCGTGAAATTCAGGACAAAAACGAGAAAGTCATTGGGGTCTTTGCTCTTGCGGAGAAAAGCGATCACAGAGTTCTCAGCATCGTGACAGTCAATCCATTCAAAACCCTCGGGTTTTGCGTCGCACTCCCACAGTGCCCGTTCCCGCAGGTACAGGTGATTGAGGTCCCGAACGTAGCGGTGGAGTTTCCGGTGCGGTTCGTCATCGAGAAGGAACCAGTCTAACGCTCTATCGTGGTTCCACTCCTGGCGCTGCCCAAACTCCCCACCCATAAAGAGGAGCTTCTTCCCGGGGTACCCGAACATGAGGCCGAAAAGGAGCCGGAGGTTGGCGAATTTCTGCCAGTCATCACCGGGCATCTTCTCAAGGAGGCTCCGTTTTCCGTGCACCACCTCATCATGCGAAAGAGGGAGGATGAAGTTCTCGGAAAAGGCGTACCAGATGGGGAAGGTGAGGTTCGTGTGGTGGTACTTCCGGTAGATAGGGTCCTTGCTCATATAGAGGAGGATGTCGTTCATCCAGCCCATGTTCCACTTGAAGAGAAACCCCAGCCCCCCTGCGTAAGGTGGCAGGGTCACCCCGGGCCAGGCAGTGGATTCCTCGGCGATGGTGGCAATGCCGGGAAAAGCTGTGTACACCCGCTCGTGGAGGAAGCGTAAAAAATCTATGGCCTCGAGGTTCTCCTTCCCCCCGAAGCGGTTCGGGATCCACTCTCCCTCCTTCCGCCCATAGTCAAGGTAGAGCATTGAGGCCACAGCATCAACCCGCAGGGCATCGATGTGGAATTTCTCAAACCAGAAAAAGGCGTTGGAGAGGAGAAAACTCCGCACTTCACAGCGCCCGTAGTTGAAGATGTAGCTCCCCCAGTGGGGATGTTCGCCTTTTTTGGGGTCAAGGTGCTCATAAAGCCCTGTTCCGTCAAACCGTCCAAGGCCATGGGCGTCTTTGGGGAAGTGGGCAATAACCCAGTCGAGGATGACCCCAACACCTTCCCGGTGGCACAAATCCACAAAGGCCATGAAGTCCTTGGGTGTCCCGAAGCGGCTTGTAGGGGCAAAGTACCCGGTGACGTGATACCCCCAGGAGCCGTCGAAGGGGTGCTCGGCCAGAGGCAAAAGCTCAATGTGGGTGTATCCCATATCCTTCACGTAGGGAATGAGTTCCTCAGCAACCTCCCGGTAGGAAAGGAACGACCCATCAGGTTTTCGCTTCCAGGAACCAAGGTGCACCTCGTAGATGTTCATGGGGGAAGAGAGGAGGTCCACGGTCTTCCGCCGTTCCATCCACTCCGCATCCTGCCAGGGGAAGCCGGAGAGGTCAAAGACGATGGAGGCGGTTTTTGGGCGGACTTCGGAGAAAAAGGCATAAGGGTCGGCCTTCAGAAGAAGATGCCCTTCCTTGGTCTTAATCTCAAACTTGTACTTTTCTCCCTCCCCAATCCCCGGGACGAAGATTTCCCAGACCCCCGAACTCCCCCGGGGTCGGAGGAGGTGCACCCGCCCATCCCAGCGGTTGAAATCCCCCACCACACTCACCCGAAAGGCATTGGGTGCCCAGACCGCAAAGTGCACCCCTGGAAACCCCTCAAGCACCACCACATGGGCGCCGAGCTTCTCATAGACCCGGGCATGGGTCCCCTCGTTGAAAAGGTGGAGGTCGAAATCGGTCAAAAGCGGAGGAAAAGCGTAAGGGTCGGGAATGACGGAGGTCTGATCATCCTCCACGATTTCAAGAAGGTACGGAAAGGTCTCCCGTTCCTCGGTTCTTGCCACAAAAACCCCTCCAGGGTGGATCCGCTCGGTAGGGTAGCGCTTTCGTCCATCCCGGGAAAGCACGGTGACGCTTTCGGCAAAAGGCCGGAAAACCCGAACGACCACGGTTTCGCTTTCCCGGTGCATCCCCAGGAAAAAGGAGGGGTCGGAAAGGTCACCCCGCACAAGCGCCTCACAGATTTCCCTCACCACACCTCCCCCTTCCGCGAGAGCATTCGCAGGCGCTCGAAGAACACCTCGTCGAGGATTTCCTCATGGACCCGGTAGGGAATGAGGACTTTCTTGCGGGGTTCAGGAAGCAGCGGACGGGAAAGGGGAAGACGGCGGACCTTCTCGTTGTAGGCGAAGACCATGAGGCGCTCGAGGTTCACGGTATCGGCAACGTTATAGGCAAGAAGGGTTTCCAGAGCCTCCGGACACCCATCCTGGTACTTCCGCCAGAGGAGCACCGCCGTGTACCCATCAACCCCCCGCAACGGTCCCCGGTCAATGCCGATCGCCCGTTCACAGGCCTTCAGGCCCCCGCTGAAACCAAGGCTTTTCATAACGTAGCGAAGGTCAAGGTGCACCTGGGGGAGACACACCCTGAGGCTTCGTTCAAGAAACGGCAGGTCGAAA
Source organism: Candidatus Caldatribacterium sp. (assembly GCA_028275365.1). Classification (GTDB taxonomy): domain Bacteria; phylum Atribacterota; class Atribacteria; order Atribacterales; family Caldatribacteriaceae; genus Caldatribacterium. The sequence continues at coordinate 16,327 of JAPWUU010000019.1, read as the reverse complement.
CACTTCCCGTTGAAGGTGATGATGAACCGGTATGCCATGACTTCCTCGAGGAAATCCCGAAGGTTCATGCCATGGATGAAGGTCTTTATGCGGTACCCATCAAAGAGGGTGATGGCGGTGACGTAGTCTTCGGGAGGGTTGAGCCCCGTGGTTTCGATATCGAGGAAAACCGCCTGGTGGCGAAACTCGGGGAAAAGGCGCCAGAGTTCCCTCCCAGGGAGGTGCTCCCCGAAAAAGGCAATGTCCTCCTCCTCAAGGTGCAGGAGAGACCTCTCGAGGAACGACCGGAGATGAAAAGCCAGGGACCTCGAAAAAAGGGCGTCAAGAAGCGGGCTCGCCAGCGCATCTTCCCAGGTCCATATCCCTGCTTCCCAGATGCGCCACTCGGTCCTCTCCCCCACCTGAGGAATGTGACAGAACGTCGAAGAGAGCATGATGCCCCCCACAGTATGCATCTTCTCAGGCAATATTGTAAAATACGGGGGAAGTTTTTTCCAAGGACCCGGCGAGAAAGGAAGTGCAGGTTATGGCACTCTGTGACGAATACCTCCTTGTGGACCTCTCGGTGGAGGTTGTGCCACCGGGGACTGAAGAGCGGCCCTTCGTCATCACGAGGTCACTGCTCCATGACGCCACCACCAAGTACCTCATCTCCACCCACACCCACGTGGGGACGCACCTTGAGGGACCACTGCACTTTTTTGAGGTAGGGAAAGACCTTGCCGACTTTCCCCTCTCGGCCTTCTGGGGCAGGGCCTGGTTCCTCGATATCGAGAGGGTTCCGGAAGACCGGCTGCTTACGGAAGCTTTCCTTGCCCACCGCCTTGAAGGGAAGGTCGCCCCGGGGGATATCCTCATTGCGAGGAACCTCGACGAAGAAACGGTGTCGCGCTTCAACGCCACAAAGGACAGGGGTCTCCTCCCCTGCTTCACCCCTGAGGCCGCCCTCTGGATTCGGGACAGAGGCCTGAAGATGCTCGGGATTGACCACCTCGTGCGTCTGGGGAAGGATGTTGCCACCACCCGGAAGCTCCACGAGATTCTCCTCTCTGCCGATATTCTCCTCCTTGAAGGGCTCGCGAACCTCAAAGCGGTGCAGGAAAACCCCTTTATCCTCATTGCCTTCCCCTATAAAGCCCGGGGGATTGACTCGAGTCTCACGCGGGCTGTGGCCTTAGTGAGGAGGTGACGGAGCGTGCGGCAGCGCATTGGTGTTCTGAGTGGCGGTGGGGATTGCCCGGGCATCAACGCCGTGATCCACGCGGTGGTGAAGCGGGCCATCCTCAAGTACGACTATGAGGTCATCGGGATCCTTGACGGGTTTGAGGGATTGGTGGAAGGGCGCTTCCGGGAACTCCGCTACAACGATGTCTCCGGAATTCTCCCCCTTGGGGGGACAATCCTTGGGGCCTCCAACCGGGCGAATCCCTTCCGATACCCGGTACGGCAAAAAGACGAGGTGACCTTTGAGGACCGCTCCCGGGACGCTCTGCGACATTTTACGGAACTCGGCCTCTCTGCCCTCATCGCCATCGGGGGCGATGGAACATTCCATATTGCCGCAGAGCTTTCGCGACTTGGGGTTCCGGTGGTTGGTGTCCCCAAAACCATCGACAACGACCTCAATGCCACCGACATCACCTTCGGGTTTGATTCGGCAGTCCATGTTGTGACCGAAGCCATAGACCGCCTCCACACCACCGCCCAGTCCCACCACCGGGTCATGGTCATTGAGGTGATGGGGCGGTACGCGGGGTGGATCGCCCTCCACGGGGGCATCGCCGGAGGGGGTGATGTCATCCTCATCCCGGAGATTCCCTTCGACATTGAGGGCGTGTGCGAATTCATTCTCGAGCGCCGCAAGAGAGGCAAGCGCTTCAGTATCGTTGTCGTGGCCGAAGGAGCCCGTCCCCAGGGTGGGGACCTTGTGGTCCAGCGAATCGTGCGAGAAAGCCACGACCAGATTCGCCTTGGAGGGGTAAGCCACGTTGTGGGGCGGGCCGTTGAGGAGAAGACGGGTCTTGAAACCCGTGTGGTGATTCTGGGTCACCTGCAGCGGGGCGGTTCACCTACCGCCTTCGATAGGGTCCTGGCTACACGACTCGGAGCCCAGGCCGTTGACCTTGTGGCGCAGGGGCAATTCGGGTACTTCCCAGCCGTGCGGGGACAGGACATCGTCCCGGCCCGAATCGAAGAGGCTATCGCCTGTTTGAAGACCGTTCCTCTTGACTCTCCGCTTCTTGATGTCGCCCGTTCCATGGGAACCTACCTTGGAGCATGAAGGAGTGTGTGGTACAGTGCTTACTGAACGCCTGGAAAAGGCCATATCTATTGCCCGGGAAGCCGGTGCCTTTGTCTTAGAGCACGTCCACTCCATACGGCATATTGAAGCCAAATCAAGCCCGATTGACGTGGTGACCGAGGTGGACAAGGAGGCACAGGCCCGCATCGTCGAGGAACTCCACCGGTTCTTCCCTGAGGACACCATCTGGGGCGAGGAGAGTGGGGAACCCCTTGAGGATTTCTCCCATACCTGGGTCATTGACCCCATTGACGGGACGAGCAACTACATCCACGGCCTCCCCTTCTATGCCGTTTCCATTGCGTATTTCCTCGGGGGAACCCCAGTCCTTGGGGTACTCTACGCTCCGGCTCTTCAAGAGCTCTTCTGGGCCCTCCGGGGAGAAGGAGCCTTTCTCAACGGCAAGCGCATCGCCGTTTCCCAGACCACCCTACTCCATGAGGCCATCGTCGTCACTGGCTTCCCTCACACCAGAAGGCGTTTTGAAGTCCTTGCGCCCATTTACGGGTACATCCTTGGAGAATGCCAGGCGCTGCGGTCTTTTGGGAGCGCTGCGCTGGGCCTGGCGTACGTCGCCTGTGGAAGATGTGAGGGATACCTCCAGCTTGGGGTGTCCTTTTACGATGTCGCTGCCGGGGTGTGTCTTGTGGAAGAAGCCGGGGGAGTGGTGCGAGAACTCTCCGGAAGACCGTGGAGCTACGTAAGCCGCTCCCTATGCGCCTCCAACGGCCACATCGACCTTACGGCAATCGTTCGACAGGTCCTTCCTGAGGAGGTTGTCGCCACACTCCGCTAAAAGGGGTACAATAAAGAGGAGGAGGTGGGGACATGAAGGGGTGGCAGATGAAGGACCTGAAAGACCTTGCTGCCAGGGCAGGAGGCAGGGTGCTCGTGTGCGGATCGGTGGGGGAAGCTTTCGAGAAGGCTCGGGATCTTGCCGAAAAGGTTCGCCTCTACAGGGTGAAAGGGGAGGAGTCGTACTTCGTAGCCCTTCCCGATCGTGGCGAAGAGAACGCCCAAATCCTCAAGGAGATGAACGAGAAAACCGCCCTGGAATTTGAAGAAGTCACGGGCTGAGGGGAGGGGCGAGACCCCTCCCCCGCTTTCGGTCAGAGCGAGGTCGTGTTGGTCTCGACGACCTGTGCTCCGACTTTCTCCACCAGGTCTCCGCCTGAAGTGGCGAAAACGTTCCGGGCAAGGATGAGGTCCATGACCGCGTTGACATCCTGGGGCGAGAGGTCCTCGCGGGGATACCGGAGCCGTATCCGGAAAGCCCTGCCTTCTTCGTTCCGAAAGGTCATTACGAGGATTTTACTCATCCCTCACACCTCCTTACTCGGTGAAGACTTTGTTCTCCGTCAGGGTGATGTCGAACACGGGGTAGGCGAGGAGTCCGCTCAGCGCCAGGGCAACATCGTAGAGGTCCTGGTATGTGGCGTTCTCCTTCACCCGGAAAGAGAGCGTTCTCGTCAGGGGCCGTCCGTTGTCAGGATTCTCCCCGACCTGGAGACGCACCCGAAGACGATTGGGCTGTTCGGTCACCACAACCGGTGGCACAGTGGTTCACCTCCTGTTTTTTGTCTCCATCCTTTAAAGAAAAATGGCGACACGGGCAGAACAGAAGAAGGGAGGAAAGGATATGGGGTATCTCGGTTACTTCCCAGAAGACTTCCTTTTCGGTGTGGCCACGGCATCATACCAGATTGAGGGGGCCTGGAATGAGGACGGGAAGGGGGAGAGCATCTGGGACCGCTTCGCCCACACTCCGGGGAACATCCTCGACGGCACCACAGGGGATGTGGCCTGCGACCACTACCACCGCTTTGCAGAGGACGTGGCCCTCATGCGGGAACTCGGTGTTAGTGCCTACCGCTTCTCCATCTCCTGGCCCAGGGTTTTGCCCTCAGGGAAAGGAGCGGTGAACGAGAAGGGCCTTGCCTTCTACCGCAGGCTCATCGAAAAGCTCAAGGAGGCGGGGATCAAACCCGTTGTCACCCTCTACCACTGGGACCTCCCCCAGGCCCTCCAGGACCGGGGAGGATGGGAGAACGAAGAGACCATTGAGGCCTTTGCAGAGTATGCCCGGTTGCTTTTTACCACCTTCAAGGACGATGTACACCTCTGGATTACCCACAACGAACCCTGGGTGGTGGCCTTCATCGGGAACTACGAGGGCAGGCATGCTCCGGGGAAACGTGATTTCCAGGCGGCTCTTCGTGTAGCCCGGAATCTGCTTCTTTCCCACGGGCACGCGGTCCGGGTCTTCCGAGAAGTGAGCCCGGAAGGAGCCATCGGTATCACCCTGAACCTTTCCCCCGTCCATCCTCTCACGGAGGAACAGGAGGACAAAGAGGCCGCCCAACGCTTCGATGGCTACCTCAATCGCTTCTTCTTAGACCCCCTCTTTCGCGGACAGTTCCCCGAGGACATGCTCGCCTTCTACCGGAAAAAGGGCTTTACCCTTGAACCCTTCACGGAGGAAGAGCGTGCTATTGTGGCCCAGCCCCTGGATTTTTTGGGCATCAACTACTACTCCCGCCACGTCGTGCAAAAAGGAGGGGAACCGGTTCTTGAGACCAGAGAACACCAGAACCCCTACGTTGAGCGGAGTGACATGGGCTGGGAGGTGTACCCCCGGGGGATATACGAGATTGTGGAACGGGTGACTAAAGAATACCAGCCTCAGGCCATCCACATCACCGAGAACGGTTTTGCCTTTCCTGATACCCTGCAAAACGGCACCATCAATGACGAGCGGCGGATAGCCTATCTCCGGGATCATCTTCTCTGGCTCTACCAGGCCCTTGAGGCAGGGTATCCGGTCAAGGGGTACTTCGTGTGGAGCATTATGGACAACTTCGAGTGGGCTTTTGGGTTCTCCAAGCGCTTCGGCCTTGTGTACGTCGATTACACCACCCAGCAGCGCATCCCCAAAAGGAGTTTCTTCTTCTACCGGGAGGTTATAAGAAGGCGAAGCATCCGCTAAGGAAAGCCCGGGGGAAGCCCCCGGGCTTTCGAGCACTACAGTTTCGGCCGTACCGCAAGGAGCTCCCGAATTTCCTCCCCGAGAGCTTCTTTCTCCTTCTCACCGAGGGGCTTCAGGGGCTTCCTGGGGAAGCCACCCTCAAAGCCAAAGAGGTCCATGGCAGCCTTCACGCCACTCACACCGTACCTTCCAGAGACAAGGCTGTTGAGTCGAGCAACGAAGCGGTGGAGGGGAAGACCACGTTCAAGGTCTTTCCGAAGTCCAAGCTCCACGAGGTCACAGCAGAGGTCAGGGAAGACATTGGCCAGAGACAACACTCCGCCAACAGCCCCCACAAGGAGGGCCGGGAAGACGAAGTCGGCAGACCCGGCGAGGACGACGAAGGCCTTCCCCTCTGAGGCGGCGATGTAGGCGTCGTAGTTGCCCTTTGAGGTGTCCTTGAGGCCGAGGATCTTGGGGTGCTCACTCACCCGGGCAATGAGGGCAGGAGAAAGGCAGAGGTTGTTGGCCACTGCCGGATTGTTGTAGAGGAGGACCGGTTTTTCTACTGCCTCGGCAACTTCAGTGAAGTACTCGTAGAGGGCGTCATCGGTCATTCTTCTTGCGAAGAAGGAGGGGGGCATGAGGCTCACAAAGTCCACCCCAAGACGATCAAGGTCCTGGGCGAGCTTCTTCGACTCAAAGGTGGATTCGCAGCTTGCTCCTCCAATGAGGACCTTGTCGCCCTTCACCTCAAGGACCGCTTCGATGACTCTGAGCTTCTCTTCATACGTGAGGCTCCGGAACTCCCCATTCGTCCCCAGGGCAAAGTACCCCCGAAGCCGGGTCTTCGAGAGCTTCTCGACATTCCGCTTCAACGCCTCAAAGTCGATGGTGCCGTCCCCTCTAAAGGGGGTGACGATGGGGGCAAAGACCCCGGTGAGCTTTTGCCTTATGTCTTCAGGTTTCATGGGACTCACCTTCCCTGGTGAAAAACGCGATGATTTGCTCTGCAGCCTGCACTGCCACCCGCTCCGTACTCTCCTGCGTGAGCCCCGCAACGTGAGGCGTGAGAATGACGTTGGGGAGAGAGCAAAGCGGGTGATCCCCGGAAGGAGGTTCCTTCTCGAAAACATCGAGGGCTGCTCCTCGAATCCACCCCTCTCTCAGGGCTTCAAGAAGAGCTTCCTCGTCCACCACGGCTCCCCGGGCCACGTTGATGAGGAAGGCCGTGGGTTTCATAAGCCGGAACTCCTCCCGCCCAATGAGGTGCCTGGTGCCTTCGGTGAGAGGGACATGGAGGCTCACGAAGTCACTCTGGGAAAGGAGTTCAGAAAGGGTGGAAACCTTCTGTACCCCCTGGAGAACGCCCTCCGGAACAAAGGGGTCAAAGAACAGCACCTTCATCCCAAATCCCAGGCTCAGACGGGCCACCTCCTGGCCAATTGCCCCAAAGCCCACAAGGCCAAGGGTTTTCCCTGAAAGCTCCAAAGCCCGGTACGTATACCGGGAACGCCACTCGCCCTCCCTGACCTTCCGGTCGTAGAAGAAGAGGTCCTTGGCCAGGGCCAGAAGGAGTGCCAGGGTATGCTCGGCAACAGAGGTGGTGTTTCCTCCCGGAGTATTGAGTACGGCAATGTTTCTTTGCTTTGCATACTCCACGTCGATATTATCCAGTCCCACTCCTACCCGGCAGATGACACGGAGATTCGAAGCCCGGTCGATGACTTCTCTTGTTACCCTGAAACTACTCCGCACAAGGAGCGCGTGGGCTTGAGGAAGGTATTCCCACACCTTCTCCTTCTCCTCAGGGGAGAACACGAGCACCGCAAAGTCCTTTTGCGCTCGAAGGAGTACCAGGGCCTTCTCAGCAATCGGTTGAGGAAGAAGGATCGTCCACTGAGGCATGGCATACCCTCCGCTTAAGTCTGGAAGCTGCTCATGGTTCTAAAGGTCTCCTTGAGCACCCCGTAGAGGCGCTGGTAAATCCTGAAGAACTCTCCATAGAGCCTGGCCTGTTCCGGGTCGGGGAGGGTTCGTTCCATAACCTCGAGTTTCCCCACCGCCTCCTCCATCGAAGACCAGAGGCCAATCCCGACTCCCGCAAGGAGGGCCGCACCGTAACTCCCTCCTTCCTCTCCGTAGGCAACGGTAAGAACCTCGGAGTTGAAGATATCGGCGTGGAGCTTCTGGAAGAGCCTGCTCCTTGCTCCACCCCCTGAGATTCGTACCTGGGAGACCGAAAGCCCCAGGTCCTCCATAAGGGCGAAGACATCCCGGAGGCTGAAAACAATCCCTTCAAAGACACTGCGGACAATGTCGTTCCGGGTATGGTGCAGACCAAAGCCGATGAGGACGCCCCGGGCAAAGGGATCCGCATGGGGACAGCGTTCCCCGATGAGGTAGGGCAGAAAGAGGATGCCCCTGGCCAGAGGAGCACTGAGCTCAGCTTCTCGGCTCAGGAGGTCGTAAGGAGACCCGCCGATGAAGCGGGCGAGCTCCCGCTCCAACCCTCCAAAGGTGTTCCTGAACCAGCTCAGGGACCCTCCTGCGGCAAGCGTTGTTCCGTAGACAATCCAGCCTCCAGGGATGGCGTTGCAGAAAAACTGCAGAGTGTTCCCCGGGTTCTCGTAGAACCGATCCAGAGACATGCCCACAATACCTGCCGTCCCCAGGGTAATGCTGATGGTTCCAGGACGAATGGCACCAACCCCCACCGTCTGAACGACGGCATCTCCTCCTCCACCCACAACGGGAACCCCTGAACGCACACCCACTTCCTGAGCCACCGCAGGAAGCACTGAGCCTGTAATCTCCGGGGACTCGAAGACTTCGGGGAAAAGGCCAAAAGCGACCCCAAGTTCCTTGACGAGGTCTTTCGCCCAGGTCCTCTCTCGCACAGAGAAGAGTCCGGTTCCAGAGGCATCACTCACATCTGTAGCGTATTTTCCCGTAAGTCTCAAGCGGATGTAGTCTTTGGGGCAGAGGAATTTCTCCGCCCTTTTGAAGACTTCAGGCTCGTTCTCCCGGACCCAGAGGATTTTCCCTCCTGTGTACCCGGGAAGCATGGGGTTATTCGTGATTTTGATGAACTCCCGTTCCCCGCCCACCATTTCGTGGATTTTTGCACAATATGGGGCACTCCGCTGGTCGTTCCACATGATGCAGGGACGGAGGACATTCCCTGCCCCATCAAGGAGCACAAGCCCATGCATCTGCCCCGTGAGGCCTATACCTTCAACGGTGTAGCCCTTTTCTTCAACATCCCGGGAGACTTCCAAAAGCGTCGCTTTCGCCGCTTCCCACCAGTCCGAAGGATCCTGCTCTGACCAGCCCGGGAGGGGGTTGTACACCGGGTACTCCCGAGTGGCTCTCGAGAGCACCCGCCCCTCTTCGTCAACCGCAAGGGTCTTGCAGCTTGACGTTCCGATGTCTATCCCCACCACACAGGGCTTTTTCTCTGCCAAGCTCATTCCCCCCTTCAGCCGGCAAACTCCACCTTGATGTGCTTCATCTCAAGGTATGAAAGGATACCCTCTGGACCAAGATCAGTGCCAAAGCCGCTTTCTTTCCATCCCGTGTACGGAGCGTAAATGGTGGCAACATCGACGTTGTTGAGACCGATATTCCCACACTCAAGGCCAAGGCAGATACGGCGTGCTCTCTCGAGGCTCGAGGTGTACACGTATGCGGCAAGGCCATAGCGGGTGGCATTCGACCACGCAATGGCCTCCTCAAGGCTCTCAAAGGGCATAATACCTACCGCCGGGCCAAAGGTCTCCTCTTTCATGATGAGCATATCGTGGGTAACATCGACAACCACCGTGGGTTCGAAAAAGTATCCCTTTGCGTACTGTTCCCCTTCTGGCTTCTTTCCGCCACAGATGACCCTTGCGCCCTTCAAAACCGCGTCCTCAATGTGCTCCTTGACCTTCTCCAGAGCCTCAAGGCTCACCATCGGGCCAAGGTCCACATCAGGATCGGTGAGGCCATTGCCAATACGGAGCTTCCTGGTTTCGGCAACGAACTTCTCCACGAAGGTCTCATAGATTGGTTTTTCCACGTAAATGCGGTTCACAGAGTTACAGACCTGCCCCATATTCCGGAAGGACCGTCGTACCCCGCCTTTCACGGCCTTCTCAAGGTCGGCATCGGCGCAGACAATAAGCGGCGACTGCCCCCCAAGCTCGAGAGACACCCGCTTCACTCCCGAAGCGCAGTACTCCATGACCTTCTTCCCCGCTTCAGTAGACCCAGTAAAACTCACCTTCCGGACAAGGGGGTGGAGGATGAGGCTTTTGCCAACGACCGACCCTGCTCCGGTGACACCGTTCACCACACCCTCAGGAAGACCGGCATCAAGGAAACAGGCCAGAAATTTGAGCGGTGAGAGGGGGGTCTCTGAGGGGGGTTTAGCCACCACCGTACATCCTGCCGCCAGCGCTGCAGCAACCTTCCAAGCAAGGAGCTGTACCGGGTAATTCCAGGGGGTAATGGCGGCCACAACACCAATGGGCTGGCGAATGACGATGCTCTGGAGGTTCGCCTTATCAAGAGGAATGATTTCCCCGAAAACCCGCTTTCCTGCTTCGGCAAAGTACCGCAGAACTTCAGCAGAGCCTTTAACCTCGCTGACCGCCTCCTTCAGGGGCTTTCCCTCTTCAGCAGTGAGGATACGACCGATCTCCTCTGCCCGTTCCTCGACAAGCTGAGCAGCTTTATGGAGGAAACGAGCTCGTTCAAAGGGGCTGAATTGCGACCATTGTTCGAAAGCCTTCCAGGCTGCCTGGACTGCTTCGTTGACCTGCTCCTCTGAAGCCGCCGGGACCCGGGCAATGACGTCTTCTGTTGCCGGGTTGATAACGTCAATGTACTTCCCTGTGCCGCTTTCAGTCACGAACTTCCCGCCAATAATCATCCCCTGAACTTCCATCACTTCACGCTCCCTCCTGCTTGACCTTTCCGGTAACCCAGAGAATGACAAGGGGAAGAATCCCGGTATTGTACGTCACGTGGTACTTCCCAGGCTCCACGTAGAAGGCGTCTCCCTCTTTAATGGGGAACCGCTCGTCCCCAATGACCATCTCCCCCCGACCGCTGAGGACGAAGTACACCTCCTCCTCATCCGGGTGGGCGTGTCCTGTGGTTTTGCCATCGGGGTACACAATGGTGTACCCAAGCTTCAGGACCTTCGAGGGTGAGGTTTCCGGATCGATGAGCCAGTAGGTATCCCGAAGCGTTTCTCCTTTCTTGGCCTTCGCAAAGTACCGGAACGACCGTTCACAGGTGTCCGGGGCTACTTCGTTGATGTTGACGATGTAGGCCATGTGGAACGTCACCTCCCAAGTTCTCAGAGAATCAGATGCTCTTCCTCAAAAACCCGAATGACCGCAGGGGCAAAATAGAGCCACACGGTATCCCCCTCAGCGTACCGCTCTCTGGCAGGAACCACTGCTTTAGCGTCGGTTTGCGTACTGTCCTCAAGGCGAACCGTAAGCACCGTTTTGTCTCCCTGGAACTCAATGACCTTGACCACTCCGGCAACGGTATTTTCCCTTTGCCGTTCGCGGAAGACCTCAACATGCTGAGGTCGAACTCCAAGCGTTACCTCCGTCCCGATGTACTTCGAGTCCAAGCTGCCCTCAAGGGTAAAAACCCTCTTTCCTTCGTCAGTCAAGATAGCTACAGTGCGTTCGCCCTCCACTACTGCCGGGATGAAGTTCATGGTGGGTTCCCCGATGAAGTACGCCACGAATTTGTTCGCAGGACGGTTCCAAACTTCCTCCACCGTTCCTATCTGCTGGAGTTTTCCCTCGTTGATGATGAGCAACCGGTCACACAGGGCAATGGCTTCCGCCTGGTCATGAGTGACGTAAATCGTCGTCAGGCCGAGCTCGTCATGGAGATGGCGGATGCGGGCCCGAAGTTCGTGGCGAACCCGCTGGTCCATGTGCGAGAGAGGCTCATCAAGAAGCGTCACGTTGGGTTTCCTCACAAGCGCCCGAGCAAGGGATACCCGCTGCTGAATACCACCGGCCAGAGACCCGGGGTACTTTTTGAGGTACGGGGTAAGCTCGAGGAGTTCGGCGATGAACTTCACCCGCTTCTCCACCTCAGGACCCTTCATGCCCCGGGCCCTCAAGGGAAAGGCGATGTTCTCGTAAACGTTGAGACGATAGTACAGAGCATAGGACTCAAAGGCCAGGGCGACATTGCGTTCCGCCGGCCCCAGGTGGTTCACCACTTTCCCGTCAAAGAGGATTTCTCCCCGGGTGATGTCCTCAAGTCCGGCAAGCATCCTGAGGGTTGAGCTCTTCCCCCCACCTGAGGGACCGAGAATGGCGAGGAACTCCCTGTCGTGACAGGTGAAGGTGAGATCCTGCACGGCCACAACATTCCCCCGGGGGTAAATCTTCCACACATGCTGCACGTCGATCCTGCTCATTTTTCCGAACTCCCTTCCCTCAAGACCTCCACAGTCTTCCCGTAGAAGAACATCCACTGAGGGTCAAAGTCGAGCCAGACCTCTTCTCCTTTGCCGTACTTGCAAAACCCCACGGTCCGAACGTACAGGAAGGTATTATCCCTGAGCCTGAAGGTCACGACACTGCTTTCGCTTTCGTGGATGACGGCGTACACCGGAAGTCGAAAGGCGTTTTCCGAAGGCTTCTCTCCTCCGAGGCGAATGTGTTCCGGTCGGATGCCAAGGCGCACAACCTTTCTGCCATTCTCGTTCCAGGATACGTCCTGCGCCTGTTCTGCAAGACGTCCTTCAAGCCGCAGGGTGAAATCCTCTCCCTTGCGGAAGAAGAGGGTCCCGCCCTCCGGAATGATCTCTCCATCGATGAGGTTCATGGGGGGGTCTCCCACGAGTCTCCCCACGAAGTCCGTCCTGGGATAGTAGTAGATTTCCTCAGGGGTTCCCTCCTGCTCCACGAGACCCCGACGCAAAATCACCATTCGGTCGGAGAGCGCCAGAGCTTCCCGGAAATCGTGGGTGACGTAAATAATGGTGCTCCCATACCGCTGGGCGAACTCCTTGAGGAGGGTCTGCGTCGAGAACTTGAGCTTGGCGTCAAGGTGCGCAATGGGCTCGTCAAGGAGGTACACCTCGGCTTTCCGCACCAGAGCCCTTGCCAGAGAAACCCGCTGTTTCTGTCCCCCACTCAGGTTCTGGGGGAGACGGTCAAGGAGCCTGTCAATGCCAAGGAATGCGGCGATTTCTTCCACCCGTTTTCTTTCTTCCTCCGGGGTGAGCTTCAGCCGCCACCTCGGGGCTCTCAGGGGAAAGGCGATGTTCTCATAAACCGTCATATGAGGGTAGAGGTTGTAGGTTTCAAAGGCCATGGAGACGTTGCGCTCCTGCGGGGGAAGGTCGTTGACCACCCGGCCGTTGAAGAGAATTTTCCCCGAAGTCACTGGCTCTATCCCGGCAATCATTTTGAGAATGGTGGTTTTCCCTGCGCCGGTGGGACCCAGAATCGAGAAGAACTCCCCCTCCCGACAGGTGAAACTCACCCCTCGAACGGCCATTTTCTTTCCGTACATCTTCACAACGTTTTCCAGCCGGACCTCCGCCATAGGTCATTCCTCTCCTTCCTCTTCCTCCTCTTCTCTGGGGCGTGGACCGTACTTGAGGAGGAGGAGCGCAAAGATTGTCGCGACAATCGTTCCTACCCAGAGGGGCACAAACCGCTCCACGAACTTGATCCACAAAAGGTTCACGAAAATCCAGGAAAGGATGGACCAGAAAATCCAGTCTCCCGTCGTCATTCGGGGAAGCATCATTCTCACCAGCCTCTCGTAAAGAGCACCCTCTCAACCCTTCACCGCACCAAAGGTCAGACCACGGATGATGTACCGCTGCATGAACCAGGCCGCAACAAGGGTCGGGAGAATGACAATGGCCGCTCCTGCAGCCATGGGGCCGTATTGCACCTCAATAGAACCCCAGAATGAGGAAATGAGCACCGTTACCGGCCGTGCTGCTACACGGGTGAAGAGGAAACTGAAAAGGAACTCGTTCCAGGACCACACAAGGCAAAAGACCGCGGTCACAGCAAGCCCAGGACGCACGAGGGGAAGGACAATTTTTCGGAAAATATCAACGCGGCTGTACCCGTCCACCATGGCCGCTTGCTCAAGCTCTTCGGGGATTTCCTTGAAGAACCCGTAGAGGAGAAAGGTGGCAAAGGAAGTGTTGAAGTAGATGTGGAGCAGAGTCAGACCGAAACGGGTGTCGAGCAGCCCGAGATTGCGGTACATAACAAAGAACGGAATGGCCGCCACGACCCCAGGGAACATTCTCGTGGAAATGGTGGTGAAGAGGAGGTGGCCCTTCCCCGTGTTCCAACGGGCAAAACTGTAAGCCGCCAGAGAAGAAATGACCATCACCACCACAGTACTTGCGACGCTGATGATGACTGTGTTCAGGAAATTGTCCCAGAAGGGAAATTCCCGGAACAGCCGGTTGAAATTCTCCATAGTGGGCTTGAAGAAAATGAGCTTCCTCGCCTCGGTGGTGAAGATGTCGTTTGGCGACTTAAAAGCCGTAAGGTATATCCAGGCAAGGGGTGCCACAATGACAAAAAGGACGAAAGCCGTAACCAGCCAGAACACCACTTTCCCAAGCGTACCCATTTGACACTCCACCTTCCTTCAGCGGGTGCCTCCAAGGGCTCTCATGAGCATCTTGAACATGATGGCACACACCGCAATGGTGAGAACCAGCGAGAAGATAGCCATCGTCGAACCATACCCGATGTCAAAGTAGACAAAGGCCGTGCGGTACACAATCCAGTCAAGGAGCTCGGTCTGCACACCTCCCCGAGTCGTCCCGTAGAGAGGGTCAAAAAGGCGAATCAGCCACATGGTCCGCAGAACAACGATAATCATAATCAGGGGGCTCAACATCGGCAGGGTCAGGCGGCGGAAAGTGTACCAGGGAGAAGCTCCGTCCACCTTTGCCGCCTCGAAAACATCCCTGGGAAGGCTGCGCAACCCGGCTACCAGGACGAAAGTCGAAAAGGGGAACCACTGCCAGATGGTGATGAAACAAATCGTGTATAAGGCCCGTTGCGGAGACCACCAGTAGACTTTGTTCAACCCCAGGGCCTGCAGGATGAGATTCACGGCCCCAAAGTCGTACTCAAACATAAAGTTCCAGAGTAGCGAAAGAATCAAGGGGGCAACAAGAAGGGGCAGAAGGGCGAGACCACGGACGATGTTCTCCCCGGGGAATTCCCGGCTCCACAAAAGGGCAAGGCCAAGACCGATGAGGAGTTCACACGATACGCAGATCACAAGAACCTTCAGGGTCCGGTACAGGGCCTCGAGAAACGCCTTGTCATTCAGGAGCTGCCGGTAGTTCTGAGCACCAACGTAGATCGCCTCTCCCCGCATCCCCCACTGGTGGAAGGAGTAGTACGCACAGTAGAGCAGGGGATAGAGCATGAAGATTGCCAGCACCACAAGGAGGGGGATGAGCAGGGTCCACTTGAAGTACTTCTCGCTGGTGAGCACTTCCCAGATGGTGGGCTTCCTCGCCACCGCGTATCCTGTCTGGACTTCAGAAAAGGCCTCTGTCCTCATTCGTCTCCCTCCGCAAAGCCCCAGGGCGTGCGCCCTGGGGCCTGAATGTCACTCTTCCCGGATGGGCACAGTATCGAACTTCGAGGTGAGCTCGATGGTTTTGGCCACGAGTTCCTCCACACATTCGTCGATGGTAACCTCTTCCGCCATGGGCTTGTGGAGCACGTTCATCTGCATCTCGTACACCTTGCCGCCGGCTCTGGTGTTGAAATACCAGTAGTTGTCCACGTAGGGTGCCTGCTGCTTCCAGATGTCCACAAGGTAACTGCACACAAGGCCAAGCGGGTATTCAGTCTCAGGAGAGTGGAACTCGGGATCAAGCAGGAGGTCCATACGGGCTGAGAACTGACCGCCTTCCTTCATGAGGACTTTCTGACAGTCGTAGGAGGCAATGTAGCGGACAAGCCAGTATGCTGCTTCGGGGTTCTTGCTCGCCTTTGCCACGCCTAAAGACCAGGCACCGGTGTAGGGCTGCCCGCCAACTGTTGGGTAAATGCCAAGACGCCCATCGGGAACCTTTTCCTTCAGCAAATCTGCTGTCCAGGTGAAGAGGCTGGCGAACTGGTGTGGCTGAATGATGGCGAAACCTTCTCCCTGCTGAGCGCAGGCAAAGTCGAAGTTCGCGGTGAGGCACCCGGCAGGAGCAAACTTCAGAAGGTCCTTGTACTGCGTCAAAGCCTGTTTCAGGATATCCTTGTCCTTCTTGGTGATGACGAACTCCTTGATGGTCCCGTCGGGATTCTTCACGACCGTCGCATAGTCGCCACCCATACCCCAGATCCAGCAGCTGATTTCGTCGTTGATCTGGTAGGCCCCCGCCATCATGGCCACACCGTAGAGGTCGTGGTCCAGAGTCTTCCCCTTGAGCGTGTCGCCTTTCTTGCGGGTGAAGAATTCCGCCTGATCGTAGAGTTCCTTGTAGGTTGTCGGAGGTTTCAGGTCGTATCCGTACTTGGCCTTGAAGGCCGCTTGCTCTGTGGGGTCGTCGTACACATCCTGGCGGAGGAACATCCCCATGTGGTAGGTGTAGAAAGGCAGGACCATCTGTTTCCCATAGGCCTGGCCGCACCGCAAAAGGACGGGGGAGATGTTCTGGATATCCTCCCGGAACCCCTCAACACCCTTGGGGTCGTACTTTGCGGCGAGTTCTTCAAGGTCAAAGAGGTAATCCGACCACTCACAGGTCCACGAGGTCTCGACGTAGACCACGTCGTAGTACCCTGTTCCGGCCATGAGCTCAACGTTCTCTTTCGAGTACACTACTGGAGAGGCTACACGCTCAATGTTCACCTTGACTCCTGTAGCAGTCTCGAACTGCTTGATGTACTCAATCACCTTGTCCCACGCTGCTCCAGTCTCGACAATCATGTTGATGGGTTTTTTGTTTTTAATCTCGGGAATATCCTTAAGCCCAAACTTCTCCTGCGCCAGGACCGCAAAAGAGCACACCAGAACCAAGGCCACCACAA
>JAPWUU010000018.1 GCA_028275365.1 Candidatus Caldatribacterium sp. | reverse complement strand
TTGTCTTCCCCTGCAGCGCGGGTTATTTCCCTCACTCCGGCGAACACCGAGATCGTCTTTGCCCTGGGGGCGGGAGAGAGCCTTGTGGGGGTCACGACGTACTGTGACTACCCTGAGGAGGCGAAGAAAAAGGAGAAAATCGGGAGCATTACCGAAGTCGACCTTGAGGCGATTGTTCGCCTTGAACCGGACCTTGTGCTTGCTGGGTCCCTGACGCCTCCTGAGGTCGTTGAGCGGCTGACACAACTTGGGTATCCGGTGTTTGTCCTTGATGCAAAATCCATTGCCCAGGTCATCGAGAGCATCCGGAAGGTTGCTCTGCTCCTTGGGAGGGAAAGGGAAGGGGAGGCTCTGGTGAAAGCCATGGAGGGGGACGTCCGGGAAGTTCAGGCCAGGGTTTTCGGTCTTTCTGAAGAGGCAAAGCCCCGGGTGTTCCACGTCATCTGGCACGACCCTCTCTGGACGGCGGGAAAGGACACCTTCATCCATGAGTTCATCACCCTCGCCGGAGGGAAAAACGTAGCAGAGGACCTCTCAGGATACGTGACCCTTGATCTTGAAGAGCTCCTCCGCCGAAATCCCGATATCATCACCGTGGTCAGCGCCCACGGGGAAAATCTCCCCTACAACTTCATCGTCTCCGATACGCGGCTCAGAGTCCTCCAGGCGGTACAGCAAGGCCGGGTGTTTGTGGTCGACAGCGACATCGTCTCCCGTCCTGGTCCCCGGGTGACCCAGGCTCTGCGCATCTTTGCCTCCATTATCCATCCGGAGATTTTTGGACCGTACCAGTCTCCGAAGGAATGATCTCGTCTTCCTCAAGAAGCTGCCATTCGGCGTACCCTTCCTTGCGAAAGGGAAGCCGCACTCCGGTGAGGACCATCCGCTGCTTTGTCGGATGCGTTGTGACGGTTATGTAAGCCCGGACGAGATTTGCAACGGTGGCTTCCTGGAAGGTCAGGGTGGTGCCATCCTGGAGGACGATGGTGGTGCGGAGGTGTTTGTGGCCTTCGGGAATCTCTAAGACAATGGCTTGGATGTCCTCGTTCCGGAAAACCAAGGATTGCCCGCTGGGCATGCTCTTCTCCTCCCTTCTCTTTCGGGAGTATAATCTGAGCCATGAAGCGGCGGAAGAGGTTCCGAAAATCTCTTCTTCTTTTCGGCTTTATTGCCCTCTGCGGGGTGAGCCTGTTTTTCGCCCAGGGGGTGGGTCAGGGACGGTATGCGCTCTCCGATTCCCTGGCCCTCTTCCATCCTGCAGGACTTCCCCTGAGTGAACGAACCATCCTTTTTGCCATCCGCCTCCCCCGGGTGGTCCTTGCCCTTCTTGTGGGGGGAGGACTGGCTCTTTCCGGGACCGTACTCCAGGGGCTTTTCCAGAATCCCCTCGTTGACCCCTATATCCTCGGAGTAAGTTCAGGGGCAGCCTTTGGAGCGGTGGTGGCAATCCTGACCAGGGTGTACTTCGGGCTTTTCACCGTCCCCCTTTTCGCTTTCCTGAGCGCGCTGGGGACGGCGATTCTCGTCTTTCGCCTTGCCCGGGTGGGACGGAGGATTCCCCTGGAGACGCTCCTTCTTGCAGGACTTGCGGTGGGCTTTTTCTTCTCCGCCCTCATCACCCTCGGGATGTTCCTTTCGGGAGAAAACCTCCACCAGGTGGTCTTCTGGACCATGGGGGGGTTCTGGAACCGGGGGTGGGAAGAGGTCAAGATGGTGCTCCCCTTCTTCGCCTTCGGTGTCCCCTTTCTTTTGTCTTTCGGGCGGGAACTCAACGCCTTCCTTTTGGGCGAGAAAGCCGCCGAGAGCCTGGGGGTCGATGTGGAGCGCTTCAAGCGCTGGGTCCTTTCTGTGGTGTCGCTGCTTGTGGCAAGCTGTGTGGCCACAAGTGGCGTCATCGGGTTTGTGGGGCTTGTGGTGCCGCATATCCTGCGGCTTCTTGGGTTTCAGGATCACCGGTTGCTCCTGCCCCTGTCTCTGTGCACCGGGGGCACAGTGCTCCTTCTTGCCGATACCCTGGCCCGGAGCGTCATCCACCCTGTGGAGCTCCCCGTGGGTGTGGTGACCAGTCTCCTTGGGGCTCCCTTTTTCGTGTACCTCCTCCGCCAGAGGAAAAGAGGCTTATGAGGCCCTATCTTGAAGCCGTGAACGTTTCCTTTGCCTACCACGAGGGCGAGAGCGTCCTGAGTGGCGTGACCTTCGCCCTGGAGCGTGGGGATTTCGTGGGCGTTCTGGGGCCCAACGGTTCGGGGAAGACGACGCTCATCCACCTTCTGGCAAGGCTTCTGCCGGTGGAGAAGGGCACCATTTTCCTCGAGGGGCGGGATATTGCTACCTTCCCCCGCCGCCTCTTCGCCCGAAAGGTCGCTGTAGTATTCCAGGAAATCCCGGGGCGTCTGGACCTCCCCTGTTTCGATGTGGTCATGATGGGGAGAATCCCCTACCTTTCTCGTTTTCGGAGAGAAACAAAGGCCGACGAAGAAGCCGTGCTCTGGGCCATGGACGTGACCTCGACGCTCCCTTTTGCCGAGGAGCCCTTTAGTGAACTCTCCGGTGGAGAGAAGCAGCGAGTCCTCATCGCCCGGGCCCTGGCCCAGAAACCCGAGCTCCTTCTCCTTGACGAGCCCACGAGTCATCTCGATGTGGCTCATGAACTTGAAATTCTGAACATCCTGCAAAACCTCGTCCGGCTGGGTATCACTGTCGTTGCCGTGTTCCACGATGTGAACCTGGTGGCTCGGTTCTGCGAAAAGGCGCTGCTCCTCAAAAAGGGTCTGCTTTGCTCGTTTGGGAGAGTTGACGACGTTCTGCATGAGGCTACCTTGAAGGAGCTCTTCGGTGTGCCCTTCGCGAAAGTTCCCCATCCCCTGTCCACCCGCCCGATCTTTATCCCCCTGGGGGAAAGGGTCCTGAAACAACAGCGAGGGTGGGTCCACCTGATCTGCGGTGGGGGGAGCGGCATCCCTGTTATGCGCCTCCTCTCTGAGGAGGGGTTTTCAGTGAGCGTGGGAGTGGTAAACCGGTTTGATTCTGACGAGGAGATGGCCGAGCGTCTCGGATTTCCGGTGGTGCGGGAGAAGCCCTTTTCCCCCATCGGGGAGGAAGCGCTGAGAGAGGCTTTGGAACTTGCCCGGAGGGCAGATGCAATCGTTGTTGCTCCCACCTTCTGGGGGTGGGGCAACGTCGCCAACCTCGACCTTGCCCTGCGGCTTAGGGAGGAGGGGAAACCGGTGTTCGTTTTTGCGGAGACCCTGCGGAAAGAGCGGGACTACACCGGTGGCGAGGCCCAGGAGAAACTCTCTGAACTCTGTAGCCGGGGTGCCGAGGTTGTGCGCCACTTGCGGGAACTCCTCCAGGCCCTGGAGCGTCGCTTGTGGTATAATGCTTGAAAAGGTGAAGGAGGAGACAACAATGCAGCGGAGGGGTTTGGTGGTTCTTGCGGTTGTGCTTTTTGTGGGGAGCATGATGGGCCTTGCCCGTGCAGAGGTTCTCCTTCGTTTCACCCTCCATCCTCAAGTGTACATCTCCATCCCCCGTTCGGCAGACGTCTCCGTCTCTGTGGATCGGGGAGAGGGTGCGACCTATGATATCGGTGACCCCATCACCATTCGTTTTCGGGCGACCCGGGATGGCTACGTGAACCTCATCGATTACCTCCCAGGTGGCGACGTACAGGTTCTTGTGCGGAACCGGTTCGTTCGTGCCGGTATCAGCGAGACGTACTCGAAGAGCGTTACGGGTCCGGGAGGAACCGAGCGGCTTGTGGTGCTCCTCACCCGGGATCCTGTCTCGGACAGGGACCTTGAGCGCTTCATTCAGGCCCCGCACCAGGCAGGGCGTATCTTCCACGCCCAGTACGCGACCGACCGAACACATTTCCAGGTGGCGGCCCGGATGGAGGGAACAGTCCTCACCCTGGAACCTCAAACGGTTCAGATTGGTCCCTCCAGTGCCCTCGTGTTCACCGCCTCGCTTTCGACTGCCTCAGGTCAGCCTCTTGAGGGACAGGAACTCGTCTGGTCGACAAGCGACGGTTCCCTGGCTACAGCTCGCACCGTGACCGATGCTCGCGGGATGTCCCGGAACACCTTCTACGCCCCTGCCTTTTCGGGAACGGTGACCGTGGAGGTGCGTTTCCTGGGAGGCGTTCGCCTTGCCCCCTCTTCGGCGGTGGCCACGGTTGAGGTGGGCCAGAGAATTGTCGAGACCTACCTCAGCCTTGAGCCAGCAAAAACCGTCCTGGCCTCGGGAGAGCGGATACGGGTTGTGGCCTATCTCCGGGACCGGGAGGGGCGGGCTCTGGCCGGTCGCACGATTGAATGGGAAGTCCCTCAGGGAACCCTGAGCGCCACCTCCAGCGTCACCGATACTTCCGGTCGGGCCTGGGTGTTTTATACTGCTCCCAGGGTGGCGACCACAAGAGATTTCGACCTTGTGGCCCGCTTTCCGGGAAGCGCCCAGTACGCTCCTTCTGAGGCATTTGTCACCCTCACGGTGGAGCAGGCTCGCCCGGTGCTCTCGGAAGCCCTCTTCTTCGTGGATTTCTCAAGCGGTTCCCCAAAGCACAACGGGAGCCGCCTGAGCTACCAGGGGAAGGTAGTGTCCGGGTTCTCGGTGAACGACGTTTCCCTCCTTGAGATGCGCCGTGGAGAGGTGTTAGAGTTCTATTTCTCTCCCGGAGGCGTGCCCGAGGAAGGCGCCGTATACCTCTGGGTTCAGGGGGATCCCAATACCCGGGTGCGGGTGACGCTCAACGGGAAGGACCTCGGCACCGTTCCGGCGGTGACTGGTCTCCTTGCTCCGGGCGCCGAACAGCGGCTCCTGGCCGTAGCAGGGGATTTCCTCGAGGGGACCAATATCCTGAGGATTACCGCAGAGGGCCCGGCAAGAGGCGTCGTTCGCCTCCAGCGGGTTGTGGTGGTCTTCTGAGGGAGAACGGTGGGCGGCAAGAAGTCGCAATCCGAGGTTCTTCGGGAACTTACCCGACTTTTCCCGCTTCCAGAGGGTGAGGAAGGTCTTTTCAGGATTTTAGATTTCGCCCTGAAGGTTCTCGGAGCGTCGGGTCTCCTCTACGTCAGGGGGGAGCGGCGTTTCGTTCGGGGAACCGGTCTGGAGCACGATGTGGCAAGCCTTGCGGGGTCCTGCACCCTCCGGCGTGGAGCGGTCAATTCGCTCCGCTTCCGGCGGTTTACCATCGCCCAAAAGGCAGAGCTTTTCGTCTTCTGGGAAGAAAATCGGGGACGGACTTTCCCTTTTTCAGTCCTCTCCCTCGTTGTGCGCCTTTTTGAACTTTTTGAGCGTCTGGAGCATGAAAAGAAGCGCTTGCTCTGGCTCTTTGACGAGAACCCCGACCTTCTCTTTTTCCTCGATGAGCAGGGACGCATTCTTGAGGTCAATGCCCGGGGAGAGCGGTTCCTGGGGTGGAAGAAGGAGGACCTTGTGGGGAGAACCATTGCCGAGTACATCGGCGAGGAGGCGTGGTGGCTCCTTAAGGAAGAAGCTCAGGGGAGTCGGGAGCCAGCGAGAATAGAGCTCACCCTTTCTGGTTGCGGGGCTCACCTTGCGCACTTTGAGGCCTTGCTTTTCGCCTTTGAGGATGGACGGGTTTTCTGGCTGGTGCTCCGGGATATCGGCGAGCGGAAGCGGTACGAATCGGTGCTTTTGCGTTTTGCCCTCTACGACCAGCTCACCGAGGTGTACAACCGCCGGTTCCTTGAGGAGTACCTCCGCAAAGAACTCGAGCGGGCTCGCCGGGAAGGGTACCCCCTGGCCCTGGTGATGCTCGATATTGACGCCTTCAAGGCCATCAACGACCGGTACGGACATGTCTTTGGGGATGAGGTCCTGCGGATGGTGGCACGGCTCCTTCAAGAGAGCCTGCGCTCAAGCGATGTGGTGGCCCGCTACGGTGGGGACGAATTCGTCCTCGTTCTCCCCAGGGCAAAGGAGGCGGACGTCCACAAAATCATGGAGCGAGTAAGCCGCAATCTCCGGGGAGCCCAGGTGATGGGCGAGCCTTTTCCGGTCCGGATTTCCTACGGGGTGTGTCTCTGGGACGGCCAGAAGAACGTTTCAGAGCTCTTCCAGGAGATTGACCGGAGGATGTACGAGATGAAAAAACAAAGGAGTGGCATTTCGTGACTTTTCTCCAGGGTGTGGTGAACCTTCCTGCGGATACGCCGTTCAACGAAGTGGGATTTTGGGAGTACACCGTATCAGGCGAAGAGGAAGCTCCGAGCATTCCGCTTTCGGGGGCAAGGGTCCTTGTGGTCCTTGCCGAAAGCGGGGTACCGGTTACCCAGGCCGTCACCAACGACGATGGGATGTTCGTTGCCCGGGTTCCCTCCGGAGAGCGGTATTTCCTTGAAGTTTACGTTGAGCATGACCTCGTGGCGTTAGCCTTTGTCGAGGTAGGTGAGGAGAAGCACCACGATGTGGGTGTGGTTGGCGATGCAAGCACGCTCCTTGCAATAGGCAAGAGGCGGGCCCTTGCTGTGCCTGGAGCCGAAGAAAATCCGAGCGAAGAGGTGCTCAAGGCCTGGAGGGAGGACCTCCTCAGGCACTGGCGAAAGGGGAAGAGCCTCGTGCATTTCCCACCCCTGAAAGAGGTGGCGAAAAAGAGCGTGGCTACGTCTTTGGACCCTCTGCGTCTTTTCACGAAGGTCGAGCACTTCTTTGGCGAAGATGGACATTACCTGGTGGTCCTCTGGGAGGCTCAGGAAGAGGTGGAGACCACGCTGTACCTTCGTCCTTTTCGCCTTCCGGTCTTCCAGAAGGAGGGCCCTGTTGAGGGGAAGACGGGCCGCTTTGTCATGCCCGTTGAGGAGTTTGAAGGGTACCTCTTCTTCCTTGAGGCCAAAAACAAGGCTCACCTTCTCGGTCGTACCCCCACCTATGCCGTCCGGGCTCCCTTTACCCCACAGATTCGGGACGCGATGCTTTTTGGGTACCAGGAGGGGCCGGTGACGGTCCTGCGGCGGGAGACCCGGGGGCGGAGGGTCATCCACTTCCACTCCGACCGGGATGGCATCATCGTCCTGACCCTTCGGGGGGCTCAGGAGCGGGGTTTTGAAATCGAAATGGAGTTCGATCTCACCCGGAAGCGGATTTTCCCCAAATGTTTCATGCAGGAGGGCTTCAAGCACCTGACACTCGCCATGTACTTCTCTGAGGACCGTTCCTTCTTCTGGGGTCCGGTAGGACGGGGGGTGAAGGTCCGGGATGAGGAATGGGAGGAGCTCCTGCGGCTGTGGCGGGAGGAGACTCCTGAGGTTTCCCTCAAGGACCACTTCGTGGAGGTGGGGTTTGGTTTCCCCTTTGTGGAGGTCATCGGCTTTTTCAGGGACCAGGAGTTCCGTCTTTTCGCCAACCGTTACCCCGAGGATGGGGTGCTGCTTCTTTCCTGCCGCCGCCTGAACTCCCTTGAGGTGGAATCCACAGTGTACTACCGGGGTCGGGTGAGGCTGTGGGGGGAAGGGGTGTTTGAGGGGTGTTTCCTCGACGTGGACTTTGAGGGGAAATTCGTCGAGGAGACGGAAAAAGAGGACGAAGACGCTTCCGCTCCTTTCCAGAGCTCGGTGAAGGGGCCGGTGACGCTCCGGGCGAAATTCTGGGTTGGGCAAATCAGAGGGTTTTCTCCAGATACGCGCAAAGGTCCGTGATGGGGCAGGCGCGGCAGCTTGGTCTTTTAGCCTGGCAGATGAACCGCCCCAGAAACCCCAGAAGGTGCGATGCCCGGATCCACTGACTCTCTGGGATGAGCTTTCTGAGGTCCTCCTCGATGCGGTCGGGGTTCTGGGCCCTGGTGAGGCCGATGCGCTGCGCCACCCTCCCCACGTGGGTGTCCACGGGGATAGCGGGGATACCGAAGGCGTTGGCTAAGACCACGTTTGCCGTTTTCTGCCCCACTCCCGGAAGCTGCACGAGTTCCTCCAGGGATGCGGGAACCTCCCCACCGAAGCGCGCGACGAGCTCCTGGCTCACCTTCTTGATGAAGGCGGCCTTTTTCCGCGCATAGTTGAGCGGTTGCACGAACTTTGCCACCTCTTCCTCAGGTGCTTCGGCAAGGTCCTGAGGTGTGGGAAAGGCAGAAAAGAGTTTCCGGGTCACCTCGTTGACCTTCTCATCCCGTGCCTGGGCGGCAAGGATTGTGGCGATGAGGAGTTCAAAGGGGTTGCGGAACTCAAGGAGCAGGCGTGCATCGGGAAACCGTTCCTCTAAGCGGTGAAGGATTGCCCCAATCCTCTCCTCCATTGTGCTCCCTCCCTCCGATGATATAATAGAGGAAGCTCTGGCGGCGAGGAAGGGATGGGCATGAAAAAAATCCTGCTCTGTCTTTTGACGTTCCTTCTTGTTCCTTCGATGTGGGCCTTCGGTCAGGAAAAAGCGCCTGAGACGAAGGAGGTCATCCTGGAACGGGCCGAGAAAATCACCTACGACTCGAAGAACGAGGTGTTCAACGCCTCGGGGAATGTGGTCATCATCCAGGGAGAGAACCGCATCGAGTGTGGAGAGCTCTCCTTCAGCCTCAGGGAGAACCGGGGATCGTTCCGGGGAGGGGTGCGGGTCACCCGGGGGAAGACGGAAATCCGCGCCCTCACCATGGAGGGGGACTTCGACCGTGAACTCTACACCTTCCATGAGGGTGTGGAGCTCCGGAAAGAACGAGAAAGCGAGGGGGAGACCTCGGTGATTCTCTGGAAAGCCGAAACCCTCTCCTACAACGGGAAGAACGAGGAGGCCTGGAGCGAGGGGGGAGTAGAGATTGCCTGGAAGGAGGTGCTCCTTCGGGCAGACCGGGCCCATTACTTCCCCAAGGACGAGGCAAAGGGTGAGGAAGAACGGATGGTCCTTGAGGGGAATGTCGTCATTACCGAGAAAGAACGGGAAATCCAGGTGGCTCAGGCGGTGTACTTTCTGGATACTGAGAAGCTTGAGGCCTCGGGCATTACCCGGGCAAAATTCGTCATCAGGGAGAAGGAATGAGCCTCACCAGGTGGTTTGGTGTTGCCGTTACCGTCCTGGGGATTCTTGCGCTGTGTCGTTTTGCCTCTTCAAGCGAGAAGGCCATAGAGCTTGAAGGTGAGCGCCTCGTGTACTTTCTCAAGGATGAAGAAGTCCTGGTCGTTTCGGGGAAGCTCACCTACGAGGACATCACCCTCACGGCCTCCGAAATCCGGGTGTTTTTGAGGGATGAGCGGCTTGAGGCCCGGGGGAATGTGCGAGTGACGCGAAAGGACGAAGGGTTCACTGCCGAAGAAGTGGTCTACAGCTGGAAGGAGGACTGGTGGCGCTCGAAAAAGGTCTCTTCGGAAATCACCGGAAAGGGTATCGAGGGTAAGCTCTTTTTCCGGGGAGAGGTGGTCGAGGAAAAGGATGACACCATGACCATTGAGAGGGCAAGGCTCACAAGCTGTGACCTCCCCGAACCCCACTACTACATCGAGGCCAGGCGCATCGTGATTTACCCGAACAAGAAGGTGGTCCTCTACCATCTCTCCTATTTTGACTTCGGTCGGAGACTCTTTTCTCTTCCGTCTTACGCCTTCTTCCTCAACCAGAAAGAGCAACTCCCCCTCCTCCCCATGGTGGGGTATTCCCGCTCAACCGGGTACTACCTGACTTACTACCACAACTACTTTCCGAATGACACCTCCTTCGGCACGGTGGAGCTGAGCTTCTGGGAGAAAATCGGGTGGAAGCTGAGCATCACGCACTACATTGATAACGAGAAGGAGAACGAGAAAGGGAAAATCAGCATCGAGTACCTGGACCGGAAGGGTACTCCCCCGAAGGTCACGGCAAAGGGTGAGTACTCCCGGAAGTTCGGCAAGACCCTCGACCTCTCCTCGAACTTCTCGTACGCCCAGACGATGGGGGAGAACGATGCGATTCTCTCGGCCCAGGCACTTCTCACCTATACAGAGAAGAGGCTCCAGAGCAAGCTCACCGCAAACTACACCGAAAACTCTCTCCAGGAAAGCAGCACCCTTTCGGCCACCTGGGTGACGTCTTATGACCTTGGAGGAGTCACGGCAAAGACTCAAGTGGTCTTTCGGGAGGACGCCCGCTTTGGAGCGTACACCGACGAGGACCTGCAGTACGAGATCGCCCTACAGAAGGCTGCTGGAGTGTACACCTATACCCTTCGCTACACGGGCCATGAGGACCTTGAGGGCGATGTCTATACCGGGGATTTCGTGCGGTTTGTGCGGAAAATCCCGGAACTCGAGGTGGTCCGAAAAAAAGAACGTTTAGGGAAATCGGACTTCACCTGGCAGGCAGGGGTCCTTCTTGGGCACTACGCCGAGGAGGACACCGGGGTGATGGACGAGCGCCTGCATCTTTTCCTCGACCTTGAGGGAAAAAGCGCTCTCGCGAAAGACACGACACTCGCCTCAAAGCTCCGTTTTGAGCAGAATTTCTACGGGAACGGGTTTGCCCGCTACGTGTTCTCGGGGTCGCTTGCTTTTGAAAAGCAGCTTTCTGAGGCCTTCAGGCTTTCCCTCTCCTACAACCGGGCAGGGTACGCTGGGGCGACACCCTTTCGTTTTGACTACACCACCCCAAGAACGGAGTTTCTGGGGCTTGGGGTGGTGTACGAAGAGGGCCCCTGGAGTGTCCGGTTTGAGTCAGGGTACGATACCCTGAGCGGGGTGTTCTCGGAAGGGGTCCTCAAGGTGAGCTACGAAGAAAGCGCGGCCAAAAGCTTTGAGGTTCGGGGAAGCTACGATTTCAACGAGGGAACCTTTACGGGAGTGGTGGTGGAGCTCGCCTGGCCCCTCTCCCGGGAATGGCATGTCGGCCTGAGCGGGGGATGGGATCCGGTAAGTGGTGAACTTGAGGCCCTTCGGGTCCGGCTCACCCGGGACCTCCACTGCCGGGAAATCAGCCTCTTCTACGACCGTTCCCAGGACACCTTCTGGGTAGAGTACGGCATCAAGGCCTTTCCGGGGCAGACAGTGAAAATTGGGGGTGAGTGAACGTGCGCCGGCTTCTGCTTTGCATGCTTCTTGGGTTTCTGTGTGCGGGGTGCGCTTTTGGGGAACAACCCCAGTGGGGTGAAGCAGGGAAGACCGTCACTTTTCGGATCACCTGTAAGGAGAATCTCGATCAGAGCCTCGTGTACCGGGTGGCCGTTGATACCGACGGGAACGCCCTCACCGGTCCCTCGAATGATCCCGGGGAGTGGACCGGGCTATACATTCTTGAGTGGCGCAACGGCACTCCCCGGCTTTTGCGCCCTGATGGGACGCAAGCTTATATTCCTGTGGGGAGTTTCTTTGGTCAGACCGCTGAGGCCACGGTGAACCTCGAGGATTTTGGGAACCCCGGGCAACTTGAGGTGATGGTCGTCGTTGAGGATGGCGGAGGGAATGTCGTTGACGCTTTACGGACATTCTTCACCGTTCGCCTCAAGTACCAGCGGTTTGTGGAGCGGGGCGATGAGGAAGGAGACGCGAAAGACCCCTCGGGAGACCTCCTCCGGGTGAGTGTTGAAGTGAGCTTCTGAAAGGGGGAGAACTGTGCGACGGAGAAGCGTGCTTTTTGGCAGCGTGGTGCTTCTGCTTTTCCTTTTTTCCGGATGTCAGCTTCCTCCTCCAGGGGGGTCTTTCCCGGAAAGCGGAAGGCAATGGACGGTCATGGTCTACATGGCTGCCGACAACGACCTTACCGGAGAAGCCTGGAAGGATATCGATTCCATGGAGCTTGCAGGATCAAGTGGCGACGTGGCCATCGTGGTCCAGGTCGATACCCCTTCGGGAGCCTGGCGGTACCTTGTCGCCAGAGACGCAACCCCCGACGTCATTGCCTCTTTGCCCCTTGGGAGTCTTGGAAGGGTGGATTCGGGAAGCGGTGAAACCCTCCTTGACTTCATCCGCTTTGCCCGGAGCAATTACCCTGCAGCCCACTACGCCCTGATTCTCTGGAACCACGGCTCAGGGGTGAAGGCTACCACAAAGGACATCGCTTTTGATTTCACGACCCAGAGGGCCATCGCCCTTCCTGAACTCCGGTCTGCTCTGACCCGCTCGGGGATGTTCTTTGACTTTCTCGGGATGGATGCCTGCCTCATGCAGATGGTGGAGGTAGCCTATGAGGTGCGGCACAGCGCCCGGGTGCTTGTTGCCTCCCAGGAAAACGTCCCCGGGGAAGGGTGGGATTACGAGACGGTGTTCCGGGAACTCACCCGGAACCCTTCCATGGATGCCATTACCCTTGCCCGAATCGTTGTGGAGAGCTATGCCGCATACTACGGCCAAAGGGGTATTCCAGGAAGGTACACCCTCTCAGCGGTGGACCTTTCAAGGGTTTCAGGGCTCGCCTCGGCTATTGACGCCCTGGCGCTTGCCATCCTCAATGACTTCCGCACCCCTCCCTGGGTGTACGTGGCTTTGGGAGACTCGGCGCTCTATTTTGGTGACCCGGACTTTGTGGACCTTGGGGATTTCATGGAACTTCTCCTTGCCTATCCCGGGATCAGTCCTGGGGTGCAGGAGAGGGCGCAGGTTGTCCTTGGAGAGCTCAGAAGGTGCGTGCTTTACGCCCAGAGCGTGGGAAGTGATATAATAGGAACATCCGGGCTGAGCATTTACTTCCCCTATACCGAGTACGTGCGGAAGTACGAAAGCCTGGAGTTCGCTTCCGCCACATCCTGGGATGAACTCGTACGGTATCTCATACCATGGCGGTACAAGACGGAGAGGAGGTGGAAGTATGCATCGCTACGAGGTTCAGATTCTTCGGTCGCTCAAAGAGGGTCCAAAGAGCTTCTGGAAGCTCCTTGACGAACAGGACGAGCACATTAAGGGATTCGTGGAGCGCCTGAAAGCGCTTCTTGAAGCAGGAGTTGTCGAGTACAGCGACGGAAAGTTCTCTCTGACCCCTCTTGGGGAAGCAAGGGCCGCTTCCCTTCTCCCCCGAAAGGACGTTCGCTGTCCCCACTGTCAGGGAGGCTACACGTTCTCGGTCTTTTCCGAGGCCTTTGCGCTCTACCACAGGCTCGTTGAGGGTCGTCCCCTTCCGAACCTCGATTACGACCAGGGATTCATGACAGAAAGCGACGTGTTTTCCCGGGTGGCGTTCCTCTATGAACGGGGAGACCTTGAAGGACAGGACATTCTGATTCTTGGGGATGACGACCTTTTGAGTCTGGCTCTGGCGAGCACCGGCCTTCCCCGGTCCATCACCGTTCTTGAGGTCGACCGGCGCATTGTAGAATTCATCACAAGGAGATCACAAGAACACAATCTTGGCATTACCGCCTTGGAGTACAACGCCGCTTCCCCGTATCCCTTGAAAGACCACGCCTTTTCCGTTTTCATCACCGACCCTGTGGAGAGCGAGAAGGGCCTCAGAATCACCCTCTCCCGGGGAGCCCAGGCACTCAAAAGGGGCGGAGCGCTCTACTTTGGTCTTACCACCATTGAGTCTTCCTGGCACAAGTGGTACAACGTGGAGCGGATGCTCCTTGAGATGGGATTTGTGGTGACCGATATCCTGCGCCGCTTCAGCGCCTATCCTGACTCGGACAACCACTTTGATGAAGAGTTCTACGACCGGACCATGATGCGCCGGCTCATGGATGTGGAGTTCCCTCTTCCTGCCGATGCGGACTGGTTCCGCTCGAGCTTCATTCGCTGCGAGGCGGTGGAAGAACCACGGCCCCTCGTTGTGGGTGAGGTGGTCTTTGATACTGACTTTTACCTTGATGAAGAGACCATGGCCACCCCGAAATTCGTATGAAATTTTGAGAAAATCCCTGGAGGGGTGTAGCCAAATGGGCGTTTTTGGCGTATATTATAGGTGAAGGATAGGTGGCTATCCTGTCCCGAACTCCTGGGTGAGGAGAAAGGAGGTGAAACGGAAAAACTTGGTGGCCCGGGAGGAGGGATATGTGGTGGCGGCCGGAAGTCCGGAAGGAGGAAGGGGAGGAAACAGGGAAACTCTCTGACCCCTCCTTGGGAGGACGGAAGGCTGAAAAAACCAAAACGACCAAGGAGGTTTGTGTATGAAGAAGCTCATTTTAGCCCTTGCTCTGGTGCTTGCCCTGGCGCTTCCTGCTCTGGCGGCGAATCCCTTTGTGGATGTACCCCTGAACCACTGGGCCTACGATGCCGTGCAGAGCCTGGCGGCCAAGGGCATTATCGTTGGGTATCCGGATGGGACCTTTGGTGGCAACCGTGCACTCACCCGGTATGAATTCGCCATGGCCATTGCCCGTGCTGTAGGATACCTCGAGCAGAAGATTGGCGAGGCCGGCTACGCAACTCAGGAGGACATCGCTACCTTAGAGAAGCTCGTCCAGGAGTTCGCCGATGAGCTCAAGCAGCTTGGTGTCACCGTTGACGACCTCAAGAAGGCCCTGGGTGAGCAGAGTGCCGCCATCAAGGCCCTTGAGGACCGGGTTGCAGCACTTGAAAAGTACGCCGAGCCCGTGAAGGTCACCGGAGAGTTCGACGTTACTTACACTGCTTACGCTCCCACCGTTTCCGGAAAGACCGACGCCAAGCTGAGCGATACCACCAAACTCAACATCGTTGCCACCATCAACGACTACACCACCGCCGGTCTGCAGCTTAAGATTACCGACACTCTGGCCACTCCTTCTGTGACTGCGGATAACTTCTTCATCGACTACAAGAAGGATGAGTGGTACATCCGGGTTGGCGACATCGATCAGCCCAAGGTAGACCTCGGTCTTGTCCTTGGAAAGTACCAGCCCGACGATGACGACAACGACTTGAGCTACGAGGGTATCTACGTCGTCTACGCTCCGGAGGACAGCGACATCACCTGGAAGATGTACGCCGATGTCAACGAATTCTACTCGCTGCGTATGGAATGGGAGAAGGTCGCCCTCGGCGTCACCTGGATGCCCGAAGGTGCCTCGCTCTACAACGCCAATTCTGACCTCATCGTCAGCGCCAGCGGATGGACCGATTTCGACGAATCGGATGTTACCCTGAAGCTCGAAGGTGCCTATGGGGTTCTTTCCGGAAGCTATGGTGTTGCCGGCGAGGTTAAGATCAAAGCGAGCGAGGATATCACCCTGACCCTTGACGGGCACTACGTCACCGCCGGATTTACCCCGGCCACCTCTTCGGCGTCTCCGAGCTCTTTCAACGCCGACGAGATGGGCTTTGGCGTCGCCGCAACCTTCGACCTTTCCGCCAAGGACAGCGCCGAGAAGTGGACGCTTGACCTTGAGTACGACTACGCCCAGGCCATCACAAGTGGCGCAGTCACCAAGAACCAGGTCAGCGGCAAGGTCACTTACATCCCCGAGGATGCAGCCAAGGACGAAAAAGGCGTCGTGAAAGTCACCTACGACCTTCTCACAAGCGGCATCACCCTCTACGGTGCCTACCTCAACTACCCGCTTGACCTCGACAGCGAAGAGAACGCTGCTTACCTCTCAGTGGGTGCCGAGTACAACATGGCCACCCAGGGGATTACTGCTGTTGGCCAGTTCAAGTACCAGTGGCTGAAAGAGGGCACCACGGCAACCCTTGAAGCTCGCTACGACAGCGTCACGCCTTCTGGTGTTCCACCCTACAGCGTCCTGGCACAGCTTGACTGGGACATGGCAGAGAACACTACCCTTACCCTGAGCTACCAACTCAACACCTTTGACGCAGGCGATGACTTCGGTCAGGGGAACATCATCGACGCAGCCGGCACCGTTACTGCAGAGCTCAAGGTCAGCTTCTGAGCACTGGATACTGCGCCCCCCGGGTTTCCGGGGGGCTTTTTTTATGCCCCTTTTTCCGGTATAATGCCCCTGGGATGTCTGTTCTTGCGACCCTGGTTCAGTGGAAGAACACCCTTTTGGGGAAACTCTGGCGGAAGTTTGATCCCGTCTTCTCCCAGTACCCTGTGGACGTCTTCTTCCCGCAGGGGGTCTTTTTTGATGGGGAAGTGGAGAGCGCATCGCTCATCCGGGTTGAAGGAGAGGTCAGGGGGAGCATCCGCTGTCCTGTGGTAGTTTTTGCGACAACTTCTAAGGCCACGGTGGAGGTTGAATCCCGCTGCCTCTACATCGAGGGGTATTGTCGGGGAGTGTTCCGGAGCGATATGCTCTATCTTGCACCCTCAGGACATGTGGAGGGGGACATCCATACGGAGACCCTGTACATCGAAGATGGCGCGCGGATGCGGGGGAGAATCTGTGTGGGAGGACACGGCAAAACCCATGCAGCTTGGGAAACTCTCACCTCATGAGCTTGAGAGGCTTGTGTTCCCCTTCCAGGGTAGAAAACGTGAGGAGGTCCTCTTTGGGGCCCATCTTGGCAGGGATTGCGGTGTGCTCCATTTCTCGGGACTTTTGCTTTCCCTCACCTGCGATCCGGTGACAGGGACGGCAAAACACGCAGGGGCTCTGGCCCCACACCTTGTGGCCAACGACCTCGTTGCCTCCGGGGCAGAGCCAGTGGCGCTCCTTGTGAGCCTTCTCTTCCCACCAGCAACCGACGCCTCGGCGATTGAAGACACCATGAGGGAACTCGATGCTGCGGCCTCTTCCCTGGGTTTTGCCATCCTTGGGGGACACACTGAGGTCACCGATGCCGTTTTGCGTCTGGTCATCCACTGCACCGGGATTGGGAAAATCGCCTCTTCCAGCCCTCCTGATGTGACCAGGGTTTCTCCAGGGGACTTCATCGTGATGACCAAAGGAGCAGGAATTGAGGGAACGGGGATTCTCGCCCTGGAAAGGGCAGAAGAACTCCGTGGGGTATTCTCGGAAGAGGAGCTCAAAAAAGCTCAGGATTTCCTCAAAAAGGTAAGCGTCCTCCCTGAAGGACGGATTGCCCTTGCCTTTTCTCCTCACTGTCTGCACGACGCCACTGAAGGTGGGGTTCTGGGAGCCGTCTGGGAGGTCTGTGCTGCGAGGAATCTTGGGTTTGTCATCGACGAGTCGAAGGTTTTCGTGTTTCCCGAAACCGAGCGGCTTGCCTGTCATTTCGGCCTTGACCCCCTCCGCCTCATCTCAAGCGGGACGTTACTCATTTTCACCCCGGAACCCCAACCCCTCATTGCCGCACTGCACGAGGCGGGTATTCCTGCGGGAATCATCGGGCAGGTAACCGAGAATAGCCGTGTGCTCCTGCGCCGAAACGGTGAAAAAGAGGAGATCTTCGAGTGTCCTCAGGACGAGCTTTGGCGTATCTTCGAAAGGGAAGGATAGGGAGGGTGCTTTTCCCCCACCGGGGGACCATCTGGGGGGTGATGGGGGCAGCAGTCTTCCTCTTTGCCCATCCTCAGGTGTCGCTTTTTCGGCTCGGCGTGCTCTGCATCCTTGGGGGTGAGCTTCTGCGCCTCTGGGCCTCAGGGTACATCAAATCTTACCGTGGTCCCATGGAAGAGGTTGAAGAACTCGTCACTTCCGGCCCCTATGCGTACCTGCGGAACCCTCTCTACCTTGCTAACGGCATCATTGGCTGTGGGGTAGCACTCCTTTCGGGAATCCTCTGGGCTTTGCCGCTATTTCTTGGGAGTTTCGTGCTCCTTTACGGGTCCATCATCAGGGCTGAAGAGGCATTCCTTGAGGAGAAATTCGGTACAGCCTACAGGGAGTATGCTGCTTCAGTTCCCCGTTTTGTCCCCCGCCTCTTGCCCTATCCGAAACGAAAGGGAACCTTTGCTCCAAAAGTCCTGTGGGAAAAGGAGTCCACAACCCTCCTGACCCTTGGCCTTACCGTCCTTCTTTTCTACCTCCGGGGTTTTGGTGTCCTCCGGGTGTTAGACCGTCTCCTGGGCCTTTAGGTCCACAAGAAGCCGCACGTTCTTGAGGACGATCCCGGTCTGGCGCTCAATCCGTTCCCGGACCTTAGTCTGCACGAGGTTCGAAAGCTCAGGAATAGAGGCATCGGTCCGCACCACAAGATGCAAAACCATACAGGCTTCTTTCCCCACCTTTTCCACCCGGGGGGTCACGGAGACGATTTCCTGGAAACCCCGGAGGGCCTCCCGGGCGAGGGCTTCCAGGGAGTCGAAAGAAACCCGGATTTCTCCCTCTTCAGTCCGGTAGGTGAGGAACCTCCCGCCCCGGGGAACGAGAAGGCGCAGAAGCGCCACAGCTCCTGCCACAAGGAGCACAATCCCCACAACGCTCAGGGCTTTAGTGAGGAAACTGAGGTGGAGAAGGGCGTAGAAGTTTACCATCCACTCCTGGAGGGCAAGGAGGGACACGACGTTGAAGAAAAGCACCCCCACACCCGCGGCAAAAAGCAAAAGCAGAATACCCACGACTCCCAGAACAACCTTCCCCCAAAGGTACATGGTCATCCCCCTTTATTTCCTCGTGGTCTCCTCGCGGAGTTTGTCGATGAATCTTGAAGCTTCTTCTGCCGAAAGGCGGGCAAGGAAAGCCTCGTCCACTGGTTTCCCCTGGCTCTTGAGGAGATCCCGGATGAAACTCTTCTGCCGTTCGGTGGCAGGGCGAAAGGCCTCGACCGTCTCTTCCTCTTCACCCTCGTAGAGGTACAGTCCCACACCAAGGAGGGTAGCGCACTTTTTCAAGGCGTCGGAGGCTGCAGCCTTCAGGTCGTCCCCAAGGTCCACGAAGGACCCATCGGGGTTGTAGGCAATAGCCTTGGAGCCGAATTGCTCCTTCACCACTCCTCCGCAGCTTAGCCTTCCCAAAACCCATACATATCCATTCTCCAGGTCAACATGCTTCTCCTTGATCTCGAAGGACCAGTCTCCATCGAAGGCTTCGTTCAGGCGGCGGATAACCGAGGCCGTCTCCACATAGAGGATGGTTCTTCCCCCTGGTCCTGGCCGGCTCTTCACCTCTTTGCGAGAGAACTTCTTTTCAAGGATTTCCCGATTTTTCATGGGCATCACCACCTTCTACAACCAGAAAGTCCCCGTTTTCTTCCGCTCTCACGGGGATGAAGCCTTCTTCAGCCACGATGTATTGCCCTTCCTCACTCAGCGCAAAGGCGATGAAATCTCCGACACTTCCCTCAGGAGGCCGGGCAAGGTAGAGGTAGAGGGGCCGGGCAAGGGGGTATTGCCCCAGGCGAACGCTCTCTTTCGTGGGGAACACGCCCTCAAGGGCCACGACCTTCACCGTTTCCCGGACGTATCCAAGGCCCACATACCCGATGCATCCCGGGGAAGAGGAAACTTCCTGGAGAATGGTGAGGTTTGAAACGAGCATGAGCGCTGAAGGGGTGAGCTCTTCTTTCTGGAGGACAACTCTGTTGAAGACCTCGAAGGTGCCCGAGGCGAACTCCCGG
>JAPWUU010000082.1 GCA_028275365.1 Candidatus Caldatribacterium sp. | reverse complement strand
CCGTTTTCGGGGCTTTTACAGCATTCTCCACCGCCTCTTCCCCATTCTCTTCATCATGCATGGCATTCCGGGGTTCCAGCCAATGGCCTGGGACATGATCATCGGAGACCCGTACTTTGAAGACCGAAACTTCCTCGAGATTTCTCGGCACTACCAGCAGGTGTCCTGGGGCCTAGAAAGTGCCTTTGAAGATGTGACGCTTCGCGTTGTCGAAAACCACGCACTTCGCCTACTCAACGACGTGGTACGGCAGGACAGAAACGGTGAGGGTTTTGTGCAAGCCTTTCGTCTTGCTGCACGGCTCGGCCTTGGATTCCTTAAAGACTTCTTCTGGCCAGCAACCCAGGCGACAGAAAAGAGCGAATGGACGAAATTCCTCCGTCCTCCCGTACCCCTTGCTCCATGGAGCGATTCGCAGTGATGCCGGGTCTTGTTGATGCTACCTTTCTGGGAGCCTATCTTGAGCTTCTCGAGAGAGATTACGAAGACTTCCTGGAGGCGATGGAAACCCTCGCCCTCGAGCACCTGAACAAAAGTTCTGTCCCCGGGCGTTTCCTCTTCCTCCCGGACGCAACGGGGAATGAATTCCGAACCACTGGGGGGAGAAAAATTCCTGTTCTTGAAATCGGAAATCCCGAGGCACGAGGGAACACCCTGGTCTTTGAAGCCACATGTCATGGGGGGGAGAAGGTTCATTCCCTGACCCTATTCCTTGCCTTTCTCGCCCTGTGCCAAGGAGGTGACGAATGGGAAACCCTCCTGGAAAAGGCGTACTGTATTTTTCTTCCCGTCATGGACCCGGATGGGTGGCACAAGGAAACCCGGGCGTACGTAGACCGCAGCGGCGAGGAAGTTCGTACCCCTGTGGTGGTCAATATGAACCATATCCGGAACTTCTTCGGCTGGGAGGATGCCAATGCGGCTTTTGGGAGAAAGACAGCGACAACCCGTGGACGGCGTATCCAAGCACTCCAGCAGTACCTTCTATCCCAGCCGGGGAATATCCGGGTGTACTCCAGCCTCCATGAAACCGTAACTTTACCGAGCGAATACGTGTACAAGAACGCTGGCATCATGATCTTCCTCCACGAGCGTCTGTCTCCTGAAGAGTACGAGCGCATAGCCCGTCTCCGGTACCATCTCACTTTTTGTGAGAAGGTGGAGTACTTCCTGAGGAGCCGTTTCCCCTTCTTGCCCCCAAAATACCGGGGTGAGGTGTTGATGAGCTATCCTTCGGTGCAGAAGACGCTGGCCATACGGAATTTCATCCAGAAGTGTGGGTTGCCCATTTTCCAGGATGCCTTCGAAGCCGCTTTTCGGGGAATTCCTTTCCTCGTAGAACGAGACCTTCCTGTCTTCGAAGGCGTCTACCTCATCGGTCCTATCTTCCAAAAAGCAGGGATTACCCTTGCACCAGACTTTTACCAGTACCACACCGGATGCACGGGGCGAACCATTGAGACCTTTGCTCAACGTAAAGAACTGAGAATCCTCCAAGGCCTTGCCTTCGTTGAAGGAACACTGCGAGTTGAAGTGAAAGGAGAACGCTTCTGAAATGCGTCTGGAGCGAGCCTTTCTCGTTGAGATTCCCCATCCTCTCAACTCTGAAGAGAAAATCGTTATAGGTTCAAAGAGTTCCCTGAGAAAGCGTTACCAGAGGCTATGGGCTTTCTGGAGAAGTTCCAACAAGCCCTTTCTCCTCTACTGCGTGGACAGTGCTAGTCCTGATGGATCAACAAAGGAGCGAGTCCTTGAATACGAACAACGGCTTTTTGCCCAGTGGCGGAGAGAGTACGAAAGCGCTCTGGGCAGGGATCTGCTCACTCTGGTGCTCTGCATTCTCCTCTCCTACGCCATATGGAACATCGGCTTTATATTCCAGGCAGTGGATGCGCTCTTCATGCTGGCTGGGGATTACCTGAATCCGTACGCCCAGGTTGTTCTCATCATCGCCCCCCTCCTCTACGGGGTATAC
Source organism: Candidatus Caldatribacterium sp. (assembly GCA_028275365.1). Classification (GTDB taxonomy): domain Bacteria; phylum Atribacterota; class Atribacteria; order Atribacterales; family Caldatribacteriaceae; genus Caldatribacterium. The sequence continues at coordinate 3,199 of JAPWUU010000082.1, read as the reverse complement.
CACAAACTCCTTGTGGGGGATACCATCTTTGCCAAAAGAAAGGCCTTTGCCTTTCTCGAGCTTTCGCCGCATCTTGGGACCCTTCAGAAGGCAGAGTTCGAGAGAGACCTCAAGAAATTCATCGCCCGGGTGGAGGGTCCCCAAAAAGAAGCTCTCCTTGCCCTGCTCCACGCTCTTGAGAACAACGATTACGAGACGGCACAGCACATGCTTTCTGCCCTGGGTACCTATTCCCTCTCTCTCAAGGAAACCCAGCAAATTGCTTCTCTCTGCAGGGAGCTCGAACTCCTCCTTGAGGGGCAATTCTCCCGCCGGATATGCCGAATTCAGCAGAATGAAGCCCTCGAAGAGTTCTTCTCCTCTCCCCTGTATCAGGATTTCGCCCTGCAGCTGCAACACCTTGCCCAGGACCTTCCCTCGTCCTCTCCCGCCCTTTTCGAAACGCTCCAGGCTCTCGAGCAAACTCTGTGCTCCAGGATGCGTGGAAAGGTGGAGGAAGAAGTACTCGAAGCTCTCCTGGAGTATTACCGGGAAATTCGCCATACCCTGATTTCCAGAGCGCGAAAAACCCCAAAGCTTTTCGAATCTCCCAGAGAGCTCCATTTCTTCCCGACACCTGTTCAGACTGCGCTTGTGAGCTTTTTGCTCATTGGTGTGAGCTTTCTTCTTTTCAGCACCCATCTTGTGGACCGGGAAGACTTCCTCATCGTGCGAAGCCCGAAAATTGGATGGCAGGGATTCCTTGGTGAACGGCTTGACATCGTCGAACAAGGTGTATCCCTGGGGTCGAAAAAACTCCTCCTCACCACTCCAAGACCGTTCGCATTTGCACACCGGGGAACGCGTCGTTCTCAACCCGTCGATGCGCTGTTGCTCTTGCGAGAGGTCGAGCCTGCTCCGCAGGGAGGCTTGCTGGGAACACTTCGGTATCTTTGGGAGAAGAGCATGGCATTCTTCAAGGAAGGGTACGGGAACGACTTTGTGGTACTTCGCTTTTCCTTTAAATTCCAGATTACTGACCCCGAGAGGTGGAAACGGTATGACTTTGACGGGAGAGGGAAGGAGCGGCTCTCGCGGGATTTAGAGAATTTCCTTTTGGCTTATGCCGACAGAGTACGGGAGAAGTACCGTCAAGCCTTCTTTGAGGAAGAGTACGAAACGGCACGGGCAAAGCTTGTGGAGATTTCCCGAAGCCGAACCTTCCGGGAGTGGATTCGCCGTTTCCTCTACCCCTCACCCCTTGATACATACCGAGTAGGGTCGGTGTACGACATGTACCTTCTTGGTCTTGAATGGTTGCGGCGCCACCCACACATGGAAAACAACCCAGAATGGCAGGCCTTTGTCGAGCACGAAATGGCACTTATTCGTGAGAAAATGCAGAACGAGCACGACGACCTTATCGCTAACCCCCTTCGCGTCCGAGACCTCGTGCGCAACCCTAACGTTTTTGAGCTTGCAAATTACCCCGGTCTCTACCAGACACTCCTTATGATGGCCATCAACGAAATCGCCATGGGCAAGCTTCTGGAAGACCTCAAGGACGAGGCTTACCGAAAAGGCTTCGAAGGAGAAGCTCTGCAGTACCTCAGAAGCGAAAAGCTTTTCCAGACCATCGGCGTTGATCTCCTTGAAGTTCGAACGTCCCTTGAGCGGGTATCGTACCTGTACTATCTGCGATACCTCCAGAAACGCCAGAATCTCCTGTAAGGCGAGGGAGCGGAGATGAGCGGCAAAAGGATCTTGAGTATTCTCGGAACTTGGATTCTCGGTTTCCTGCTGTTTCTGCTTTGTGTTCTGGGCTTTTTCATCTTTTTCGCCTCCTGGCACACTCTCCCCCCAGAAAGCGTGGCCATCGTGCGGGAGGTGTGGGTACGGGAAGGGGCACTCTTTGGACCCAGTGCACTTCCCTTCAGAATACGGGTCGTGGAGAACACCAAGAGCATTCCGGTTCGTCTCTTCGTCCAGCCCCCTCCTTTCGGAGTGATTGAGGAGGTCCTGCCCCTTCAGGGAGACATTGTTTGCTCTTTCCGTGTACCACTCTGGCGGAAGGACACCATCACCGGAAACCCTTACGATGGCAGCGTTGCCTTCGTGGGCGAAGTAGAGGCAAACCTCCGAGTGGTCAATCACGAGCGCTTTGCCAGAAGGCTTGACCCCGTTCTTGCCCGCTACGCAGGGGCAGGGCAAATTTCTCCCCTCCTCGCGGCGCCCGAACAGGAAGGTCAGGTCCTTCCTCGGAATCGACAGGACCTGCTTCGTGAAATACTCCGTCTGGACTTCTCACAGCGCATGGTGGGAGAGTTAGGAAAACTTTCCCAGAGCCTGCACTTCAAGCTCTATTTTGCCGAAAAAGTTCTGGAAGAAGCTCCTGCTCCTTCTCCTTCGGAACGGAAGATTGTGATCTGGAAGTACCTCGAGAGATACCCCTGGTACAAGCTCGAACCCCAGGAGATGGGGAAAATCATCGCTGAAAACGCAGAGATTTTCGAAAAAATCATGACCTACCTGCGTGAGGAACACACAAAAGGCGAAACCTACGAAAAACTCCGGGGAGAAATCCAGGAGTACTTTGCACAGTACATTACGCAGTATCCGCAAAGCTATGCCCAGGAACTCTGGGAGTACGCCATTGAGAAAGCCTCCTCAGACCACCCTCTGCGCTTGACACCTGAGGTTCTCCGTGCCCTCACGTACCAGTACCTCCATGGGCATCCTGCCTTTCTGGAAAACCTCCTGAAGAACGAGGACTATATGAAGTTCCTCACCGCACAGTATGGCGTGGAAATGAAGAATCTCAGCATCCGGATTACCGAGGACTTGGCTTTCCGGTATCCAGAACTCCTCAAGTAGAGGTGAAAGAGAGTGCTCCAGAACATCAGGGTTTTTCTCTCTGATATGGACGGAACGTTCTACCTTGGTAATCGTCTGCTTCCCGGAGCTCTGGATTTCGCCGAAACCCTTCAGAAGCAGGGGAAAAACTTGTACTTCCTCACCAACAATTCCTCCCACCGGGCCACTTTCTATGTCCGGAAACTCCAGGAGCTGGGCCTTCGGGATTTCACCAAAGAGCACATCATCACCTCCACCGATGCCTGTATTTTCTACCTGAAAAGGCACCATCCCGGTTCCAGAGTGTTCCTCCTTGCTCCTCGGGAGGTGAGCATAGACTTCCTGCGGGCTGGATTCATCCTGGTTC
>JAPWUU010000081.1 GCA_028275365.1 Candidatus Caldatribacterium sp. | reverse complement strand
TTCCTATCCTTGAGTCCGAAGAAGCGGCAAGGGGGATCCGGGAGGGAGACATGGTCTCCATTGATCTTGCCCGGGGGGAAATCCGTAACGAAACCACAGGGGAGATTTTCTGGGCTCGACCATTCCCACCCTTCCTCCAGGAAATCATTGCTGCCGGGGGGCTCATGAACCTCGTGGAAAAAAGGGTCAAGGGCTAATTGCGGAGACTCGTTAGGGGTGCGGGGACGCGACCACCCCGGAGGATCAACCGCGCACCCTGATAGGGGTTGACGGGGATAATGGTCGCCTCCCCGAGAAGCCCTCCAAAGCAGGCTCTCTCCCCTGCGCTCTTTCCGGGCACCGGGATGAGGCGGACGCCAACGGTCTTGTGGTTGATCACCCCAATGGCGATTTCATCGGCCATGATGCAGGCGATGGTCTCCCAGGGAGTGTCGCCAGGAATGGCGATCATATCAAGGCCCACAGAGGACACACTGGTCATGGCCTCGAGTTTCTCCAAAGATAAAGCCCCCACCGCCACCGCTTCACTCATCCTTGCGTCCTCACTCACCGGAATGAACGCTCCGCTCAGACCTCCAACAGACGAGGAGGCCATGGCACCACCCTTTTTGCAGGCATCAGTCAAAAGCGCCAGAGCAAGCGTTGACCCCCACGCCCCACATCGCTCAAGCCCCATCTCCTCCAAAATCTCGGCGACACTGTCCCCAACCCGGGGTGTTGGCGCCAGCGACAGATCCACAATGCCAAAGGTTACCCCGAGTTTCCCGGCAACTTCTCTCCCGATGAGCTCCCCCACCCGGGTAATCTTGAAGGCGGTTCGCTTAATGAACTCCGCGAGAGTCCCCAGATCCGACCCAGGATGACGGCGCACGACCTCCTTCACCACACCCGGACCGCTCACCCCCACGTTCACCACCGCCTCCCCCTCCCCCACGCCGTGGAATGCCCCTGCCATGAAGGGGTTGTCCTCCGGGGCATTGGCAAAGACCACAAGCTTTGCACACCCAATGCCATCCCGGTCTTTCGTGCGCTCTGCTGTTTCCTTCACGACCTGTGCCATGGTGAGGATGGCATCAACGTTTATCCCCGTGCGGCTCGACGCCACATTCACCGAGGCGCAGATACGTTCGGTCCCTGAAAGCACAGAGGGCAAACTCTCCATGAGGAGGATATCGCCCTTTGTAGCCCCCTTGTGGACCAGAGCCGAAAATCCACCAATGAAGTCGATGGCAAGCTCCCGGGCAAGGTCATCCAGGGCTTTCGCGAAATCCAGTACACCTTCCCCCTCTTCCCCCGTAAGGAGCAAAGCCACCGGAGAGATAGCCACCCGGCGGTTCACAATGGGGATGCCGTATTTGGCCGAGACCTCATCGGCCACGGCGTTTAAAGAAGCGGCGTACCGGCGAATTTTGGCAACCACCCGCTGTACCGTTTCCTCAAAGTCCTTCCCCCGGCAATCAAGAATCGAAATCCCCAGGGTTACTGTTCGCACATCGAGGTTCTCAATCTCAAGCATCCGCAGGGTTTCAAGAATCTCGGCGCGGTCGAAAATCATAGCCTCCCCCTAAATGCGGTGCATCGCTCGGAAGATGCTCGCGTGCTGCAGGTACACCTTGACCCCCACCTCCTCGCCCCGCCGGACCAGTCTCTCCCGAAGCTCCGAAAGCGAGACCGGACAGCGGGAGATATCACCCACAAGAATCATGGTGAAGTACTCTCCGAGAATCTTCTGGGTGATGTCCTCGATGTTGACGCTGTGCTCAGCAAGACAGGACGTGATGGCAGCGATAATCCCGATACGGTCCTTCCCCACAACAGTAATGACCACCCTGTGCTCGGTGGACGGTTCTTCCTCAAAGGCCCAGAGATTCACTTCGGTCACTGCGTTTTCCTCCTTTGAGTCGTTCGCTGAAGATATGGGCTAAACGCACAGGCTCAGGAAGACGAAACCCCCTTGCCGTCTTCAGGGTCCATTCCCAGGCTTTCTCTAAGTCTATCCGGTTTCCCGGAGAGACGAATACGGGCCGGGTGCGGTCCTTCGTTCGCAGGGCAACGCCAACGCGCTTTCCCTGGTATTCAACAAAAGAGAAGGAACCCCGCTTTTCCCCAGGTTCCTGAAAATGCCCCACAAGGGGCTTTTTGGCGACCCCAATAGAGACAAGACCAAAGAGGACCCCCAGGTGGCTGGCAATCCCCACTCCCCGGGGATGGGCGATACCCTGGCCGTCGAAAAAGAAAAGGTGTGGCACAACGGAAAGACGCTGGAAAGCTTCTTCAATCGCCGGACCCTCCCGGAAGGAGAGAAAACCTGGAACATAGGGGAAAGAGGGCCTGTGCACCCCCGAGACCACCTCGACCACCTCAAGAGAAGGCCATCGCAGGACCACAACAACCGCTACCGCCTGCCCGAGAGCGTTGTAGGCAACATCAACGCCTGCAAGAAACGTAACAGCTTCGTCTTTCAAGGGAAATTCGAGGGAAACCTTCTGCCGGATATCTTCCTGGATGCGCAGAGCCTCCTCAAGCGTCACCTCAAAAGGATGAGGGTATTGCCTCTCCATGGAGGGACAGGGAGGTTACAGGATTTCGAGTTCTACAGTTTTGGTGAGGATGTCGACGTAGTTGAAGGCCATGCGCTGAGCGGTACCATCGACATCCACCCGGAGGACGAAGAAGAAGGGGTAAATCCCCTCGATGACGCCTTTGCGAACAACGGTCTTTTTGCGCCCTTTGTTGACCTCTACGATGGCTTCTCGGCCGACGAGAGAGCCAATCCACTCTTTGATTTCCTGGAGATTCTGGACGGTCAAAAGCATCATTCCCGCCGCATTTTTTGGTATTATATACTATTTCTCCAGAAAAAGCAAACGAAATCACGAAAAACGGCAAGACTTCCTCCGGCCTCTCGAACCTCCATCACCTCCCATAAAGGAGAGAGGACACCCTTAGCATGTTCTGGGAGGCCTACACCCTGCGGATGTTCTACAAAAGCTCCACGGACTTCGAAAGCCTGTCAAAACTCATCTTGCGTTTTTGATTTTTTCACCACTTGCACAGGATGAGAAGAGCCTGGGACACCTCCTGCCACTGGCAGAGAAGCTCAACCCCAAGAGCCGGAAAGCGAGATGGACTCGAATACCGTAAGGCTTCATACATCGCTTCTATCTCCAAGGAGCATGCTGCCTCAAGCCAAGTCTTTGCATCCACCGAGGAGCAGAGTGCGTCTTTAGAGGAGATTGCCTCTGTCAGCGAGTCGCTCGCAAAATGAGCTGAGGAACCGCAGCGCACCGTACATCGGTTCAGCGTGTGAGTTGCAAAACCACCGCTTTCTGGGTACCCAGAAAGCGGTGGTTTTTTCAGGTTTCTGCTTCACCTCAAGCGCAGCCGAAAAGGCGAACACTTCCTCCCGGGAAATGGTAGAATATCCGGGAAAAGCCAGAACGAGGGAGGAAGGGAAATGGAAGAGCGGGTGTACACCTTTAACCCCGGCCCGGCGGCTCTGCCTCTGCCGGTGCTCGAGCGCATCCGTGACGAAATGCTCAACTTCCGTGGCACAGGAATGTCCATTCTTGAAGTCAGCCATCGCTCGAGGACCTTTGAAGACGTCCTCAACGATGCTGCGGCAAGGCTCAAAAGGCTCCTCAAACTCGACAACCGCTTCCACGTGGTTTTCCTCCAGGGCGGAGCGAGCCTCCAGTTTGCCATGGTTCCGATGAACCTGGCGCTTGAAGGGAAACCCGTAGGGTACGTGGACACCGGCTACTGGGCCTCCAAGGCCCTCAAGGAAGCTCAGATTCTGGGGAAAGACGTGCAGGTGGTGGCATCCTCCAAAGCGCAAAATTACACTCATATCCCCAAGAACTTCACTGTCGATGAAAACCTCGCCTATCTCCACCTCACCTCAAACAACACCATTGAGGGCACCCAGTGGCACCACTTCCCCAGGGTGGGGAATGTCCCCCTGGTGAGCGACATGTCCTCGGATATCTTAAGCCGGGTCTTTGATCCCTCGCCCTTTGGGCTCATCTATGCTGGGGCGCAGAAAAACCTGGGTCCTGCAGGGGTCACCGTGGTCATTATCCGAGAGGACATGCTGGAACGCATCCCCAAAAACCTCCCCACCATGCTCCGGTACTCCACGTTTGTCGAATCGAACTCCCTCTACAACACCCCGCCCTGCTTCGCCATCTATGTGGTTGACCTCGTCCTTGAATGGCTTGAGGAAACGATTGGAGGTCTGGAAAACATGGAGGCCATAAACCGAAAGAAGGCGAAAATCCTCTACGACTACCTTGATAGTCAGAACTTCTACGCCTGTCCCGTGGCACCTGAAGACCGGTCCATGATGAATGTGGTCTTCCGTCTCCCCAGCCCGGAATTAGAAGACAAATTCGTGAAGGAGGCAGAAAAAGCACGTCTTGTGGGGCTTAAAGGGCACCGCTCCGTAGGAGGGTGCCGGGCCTCCCTCTACAACGCCGTCACTGTGGAGGCGGTGCAGGCACTTGTGGACTTCATGCAGGAGTTTGCCCAAAAAAACGCCTGAGGGACGAGCGTCCCTCAGGCAAGGCCAAGCTTTGCGAACTCCCGAAAAAGCGGTGCGTTCACCTCGTAGAGCCGCTTGAAGAGGCGGAAAAGTTCCTCGTACAAAGCGTGGGCATTCTCGTTGGGGGTGATTCGGCCTTCAGTGGGAAAGAACTCCTCAGGGAATTCCTCGAAGGATCGGACATACCCCAGGGCCTTCAGGGCGATGAGGAATGCCCCCTTGGCAGAGGAAGAGGGGTAACTGCTCACCGCCAATGGGACACCCAGCACATCGCAGAGCACCCTCCTTCCGTTCTCCGAAAGGGCAAAGCCTCCGCCAACCACCACCTTCCTGGGCTCCCCCATGACCTCCCGGAGCATGTCAAAAACGGCACGAATCGAAAAAGCCACGCTCTCATAGGCTGCCTGGAGAAGAGCCTCCGGGGTATGGAAGAAGGAGAGCCCAAAGAGAATCCCCCGGGCATAAGGGTCCCAGTAGGGGCTCCGCTCTCCAGTCAAAAAGGGCAAAAAGAGCGGACGCCGCCGGGAAAGGTCAAGGGTGACCTCACCTTCCCGCAAGAGGTCCCGCATCCACGAAAAGACGATACCCCCGTTGTTGATGGCCCCTCCCCCAACCCAGATGTCGGAGGCAAGGTAGTAACACCAGGC
>JAPWUU010000080.1 GCA_028275365.1 Candidatus Caldatribacterium sp. | reverse complement strand
GTCGTAAAGAGAGCACCGATGTCTTTTTGGTCTTCGGGGAAGGCATCCACTGCCTCCTTAACCCTGGCGAAGGCCCGGCAGACGCTCTCCCCGTGGTCAGAATCCCCGATGGGGGCGTCGAGGTCGTTGAGCTCCTCCCGGTGCTTCTCGAGGTTCTCGAGGATTCGGGTGAAGGCTTCTTTGAACCGGGAAAAGGGAATGGCCTCCATGGGACACCTCCGCTCAGTGCTGCACGAAGTGCACCCCATCACAGGGGGCATCGATGAGGCGCTTGAGCTCATCGTCGAGTCTCGTGAGGGTGATGGAGAACCCACCCATCTCCAAGGAGGTGAAGAACTCCCCGATGTAGGTGCGGTGGATGCTGATGTTCCTCTCGGTGAGGATTTCGGCGATTCTGCGGAAGGCGATGTACATCTCAAGGAGGGGAGTGGAACCAAGGCCGTTCACAAGAACGAGGACCTCATCCCCTGAGCGGAAGGGGAGGTCTTCGAGGATGGCCTCCATCATGAGGGTCGTCACCTCATCGGCAGACATCATCTTGGTGCGTTGGATCCCCGGCTCCCCGTGGTGCCCCACCCCAATCTCCATCTCGTCCTCACCGATTGAAAAGCTCGGTTTCCCGGTGGTGGGGAGGATACAGGGGGTGTGGGCCACACCCATGCTCCGGGTGTTTCGGACGACCCGCTCGCCGACCTCCTTGAGCTTTGGAAGGTCTGCCCCCTCTTCGGCTAAAGCCCCAACCACCTTCCAGAGGACCACTTCTCCTGCCACTCCCCGGCGGTTCTCCTCTTTCCCCTTGGGGCTTGAGGCCACGTCGTCGTTCACGATGATGTGCTCCACAGGAATCCCCTCAGCCTCGGCGAGCTCTTTGGCCATGCCGAAGTTCATGACGTCTCCGGAGTAGTTCCCAAGGCAGAGGAGCACCCCTTGACCGCTATGCACGGCCTTGATGGCCTCATAGACCCTGGACACCGGTGGGGCAGCGAAGATATCCCCCACCGCCACGGCATCGACAAGTCCTCTCCCCAGGTAGCCGATGAAGGCCGGTTTGTGCCCTGAGCCTCCTCCGGTGACGATGCCCACCTTTCCTTTGACCGGGGCGTCTTTGCGGACGAGGACCCGCTCAGTCTCGAGGCGGCGGACTTTGTCGGGGTGGGCCTTCACGAAACCTTCGAGCATCTCCTCAATGAGGTTTTCTGGACGGTTGATGAACTTCTTCATTGACTGCCCCTCCTCCCTTGCGTTGTCCCTATTGTCGCAGATAGACCCACGACCATCAAGACCTAAAAGACAAAACTCCCCGGAAAAGAACCCCTTGCTCTGGAAACTCCCTCTGTGGTACCTTTCCTCTGGACCACGGAGAACCAGGTGATGCCCATGCTCTTTGCCGGAATAGATGTTGGGTCACAGTCTACTGCCTGTGTCCTCTGGGACGGGAAAACCATCTGCGGTTTTGCAGTTCTCCCAAGCGGTGTCAATCCCAGAGAACGGGCAAAGGAAGCACTGAAACGGGCCCTCGAAACCGCAGGGCTACCGGAGAGGGACTGTTTCATCGTGGCCACGGGCTACGGTCGTTACCAGGTTGAGGGTGCGCAGCTTGTGGTGAGTGAGATTACCTGTCAGGCCCAGGGAGTGGCGTATTTCTTTCCTCGAGCAAGGACAGTCATCGACATCGGGGGACAGGACAGTAAGGTCATTCGCCTCGGTGAGGGAGGACGGGTGCTTGACTTCGTGATGAACGACAAGTGCGCCGCCGGAACGGGACGATTCTTAGAACTCATGGCTCAGGTGCTTGAAATCCAGCTTGAGGACTACGGTACCCTCTTTGCCAGAGCCAGGGAACCCCTGACGCTCTCTCAAACCTGTGCGGTTTTCGCCGAATCAGAGCTTATCGGATACATTGCCCAGGGGAAGAGGAAAGAAGACCTCGTGCGGGCTGTAGCTGCTGCGGTGGCTGAACGGGTGAAAGCCCTTGGGGAACGCCTGGGAATAGTTCCCCCCCTCGTGGTCACCGGGGGTGTGGCAAAAAACCAGGCTGTCCTTAAACTCCTTGAGGAACGCACCGGATGCGAGATTCTTGTGCCTCCTGAACCGCTCCTTACTGCTGGCCTTGGAGCATGCCTTGTGGCAGCGAAGAAGGCTTAGCCAGAAACCACGGCCTGATGTACCCTGCACCAAAGGGCAATCCCTGCACCTTTGGGGAGACGAAGGAGTTCAAAAGACCCAGCGCCATTCCTCCTTGAGGGAAGGACTCGCCTTTTGTTGCTCTTGTGTCCCTCCGGGGAGTCTCAACCACCTGTGCCTGCGCTCCTTAGAAGGAAGTATACTCGGCGCAAACGGTTTTCGCAATCCCCGGAACGAAAAAACGGAGCATGTACAGACAGAACCGTGGATTGCCTCAAGAGGGACCACAGGACTTCACCCGGACCAGGGTTACCCGAATGCCCAGGTCCTCGAGCTTTCTCACCAGGGCGGTATCGAGGTTCTCGTCGGTGAAAATCCTGTTCACCCTGGTGAGCTCGCAGATTTTGAAGAAGGCCACTTCCTGGAACTTCCGGCTCTCGGCAACGAGAATGACCTCCTGTGCCGAGGCGACCATGACCTTCTTGAGGTGGGCCTCGAGCTCAAAGACATCGGCAAGGTACCCCTCGTCCACAAGGACCGCCCTGGCTCCCAGGAAGAGTTTGTCGGCGTAGTAATTCCGCACCGCGTTCTCCGCCTGAGGCCCGACAAAGGAGAAGGAGAGTGGGTGAAGGGTCCCACCGGTGGCAATGATGTTGAAATTGGGCTGTCTCGCCAGGCTCACGCAGATATCGAGAGAACTCGTGAGAATGGTCACCCGCCTGGTAGGGTCGATGTTCCGGGCAACCTGGAGGGCCGTGGTGCTGGCATCGAAAATCACCGAGTCTCCGTCCTCGATGATTTTTGCCGCCTCTTTTCCTATGGCCTCCTTCACCTCACGGTTCGTGATCTCCCGAAGCCCTACCGGAATCTCGACGTTGCTCGTCTTCACCCGGGAGGCTCCCCCGTAAATCCGGCGGAGGAGCCCCTGCTTTTCGAGGACCCTCAGGTCCTGGCGGACCGTATCCTCGCTGACCCCGAACATCTCCGCAAGCTCTCTCACCGTGAGGGTCCTGCGGACTCCCAGAGCCTCAAGGATTTTAAGCCGCCGCTCTTCAGCAATGAGCCCTGCTTTTTTTGGCATGGGTCACGACACCACCACTTCCAGGATGCTCCGGACCCGGACCACCACCTTAATCCGTAGCATCTCCAAACTCCAAGGCTCAGTACCGTCCAGCCTCGTCAATCAGCCAGTTCAGTTTCCTGCGATAATACGAAAACGCTTCAAAACTCACCTCGGGAGGAATAAGGTGATCCCCAAAAGGAATGTACCCACCGGTTCTCAAAACTTCGGCGACCGGTTCGAGAATCTGGTCTATTCGCTCTCTGCCCTGGGCTATTTCGCTTTTGGGAATGCCCCCGAGAAGTTTGAGTTCGGGGAACGCCTTCCGAACTTTCACAAGGTCCATCCCGCAGCTCACCTCAATGGGGTAAATGCCGGTAATACCACCCTCGATGAGGAGAGGAATGATATCGAAACAGTACCCATCGGTGTCGAGAAGGATGATATCGACCCCCCGAGCTTTCATAAAATCGGTGAGCCTTCGATAATACGGGACCATGAACTCTTTGATAATAGCCGGAGAAATCATGGGGCCTTTTCCAAAAGACATGTCCTCCCAGATGTGGAGAGCATCAATTTCTACCCTTGCAAGAACTTCCTCGTACACGCTGATCCATAAGTCAACAAAGGTTTCTATGATGTCCCGGATGAGCTCTGGGCTATCGTAGTAACCTACGAAAAGGTTCTCATACCCCATCAGGGTTGCCAAAGTACCGAAAAGCCCGTGAGGATATCCTCCAACGACCAGGGGGAAATCGCGTTCCCTGTAGAGAACAACAAGCTCGTCCCAGTTGGGCGGAAGACGATGTACGACATCCTCCTTGCGGAGCCGCTCGGCCTTCAAACGCTGCCACGAGGACCAATCCCTGATTGGGTACTCAAGCGCCGAGGGAAGGACAGCGGTTTCTTTCGAGAAGAGACGCTTTACTCCGTCAAGGTCCCTATAAATCAGCCGTTCCTCGTCCTCCTCAAGGATTTCCACCTCGAAAGGGGGGTAGAAAAGGAGGTTCACATTGAGGAGCACCTGCGGCTTGTCCATACCAAAGTGCATGCGAACATCCACATCGAGCGGAAATCCCTGAGTGGGCCAGTACAGCCCACCACCAACCACGGCAATGCCCGGAGGAAGCCCTTCCCCACCGATGGATTTCCAGCAGGGGGCATAGAGATGGGAAGTCGGTGAAACACTGTGTTGCGGAAGATAAGGATAGTGGCGCTTTGGGAGACCCTCTCTATACCACCGCTCAACCGTACCTCCCCAGTAACCAAACTCCCACTTCGGTGGGCAAACACGAGGATTCCCGTGCATAACCTCGAGGAATCTTTCTCTGGTATTCATGCGCTTATCCTCCTCAGGCTCTCTCCCGACGTTGGCGAATCTGGTCAATACCCACCGCCGCAAGAAGCACCAACCCTTGGGTAACCTCCTGCCAGAAAGAAGATACGTTGAGGATCACAAGACCATTCGTGAGGGTGCCAAGGATGAGGACTCCAAGGAGCGTACCCCAGACGCTCCCCAAACCTCCCGAAAGACTCGTCCCCCCGAGAATAACCGAGGCAATTACGGTGAGTATGGTTCCTGAAAGGGCTGCCGGAGCCGCTGCTCCAAGCATAGAGGCAACAAGAATACCGCTTGTGGCTCCCGCAAGACCAGAAAGGATAAAAAGCACGGTCAAAACGCGAGCATTGTTAATCCCGCAGAGCCTGCTCGCCACAGGGTTGCCGCCCACGGCATACACAGCACGACCAAAGGGCGTAAAAGCCAAAAGAAGGTAAAAAACAACGAAAAAGCTTGCCATAAGGATAATGGGGAAGGGGATCCCGAGTATAGCTCCCATCCCTATAAACTGGAACTGTGGCACGAGAATACTGACCGTCAGTCCTCCAGTGAGGACAAGGGCAATCCCCTCAGCCACGTTCAGCATACCAAGGGTTGCGATGAAGGAATTGATGCCAATCCGCGTCACCGAGACAGCATTCGCAGCGCCAATTGCAAGACCGATCAAAAGGGCAAAGAGCACCGCTACCCATATATTCCAACCCTTCCCATAGAGAATG
>JAPWUU010000079.1 GCA_028275365.1 Candidatus Caldatribacterium sp. | reverse complement strand
GCCTGTGAGCCGAGGCTCCGTCTCCGGGCGCTCCTTTTTGAGGAAGAAGGAAAGAAACTCGTGGCCTCAAAGGACGAGTCACTCCGAGCCTATCCTGGTCTTACGAACTTCACCCTGACCCTTGAGGTTGCCCCGCCTCGCCTCTGGTGGCCAAACGGCTTCGGTGAGCCCCACCTCTATCGAGTTCTTCTCCTCCTCCTTGATGAGGAGGGCCGGGAACTCGACCGGTTCGAAAAAGCCTGGGGCCTTCGGGAGGTTGCCCTCCGGCAGGAACCCCTCCCGGGTGACGAAGGGGAGTCCTTCATCCTCACCGTTAACGGTGAACCCATCTTCTGCAAGGGGGCAGACTGGGTTCCGGCAGATTCCCTCATTCCTCGAGTCACAAGGGAAAAATACCAAAGGCTCATCGAAGAGGCCCAGAAAGCCCACTTCAATATGTTCCGGGTCTGGGGTGGGGGAATCTACGAAGACCCCTTTTTCTACGAACACTGTGCCCGCTGCGGCATCATGGTCTGGCAGGATTTCATGTTCGCCTGCGCCTATTACCCCAAAAGCCCTGAATTCTTGCAGGAAGTCGAGCGGGAAATTCAGGCGGTTGTGAAGCAACTTCGGAACGAAACCGCCATTGTCCTGTGGTGTGGCAACAACGAGCTCCAGTGGCTGCACGAGCGGAACAAGGAAATCACCGGGAAGAAGGACCTGGAATTCCCCGATTACGACGTCTACCACATCCTCATGCCCCGCCTCCTCAAAGACCTCGACCCCACAAGACCCTTCTGGCCCTCAAGCCCCTATGGAGGGAGCGACCCGAACGCAGAACACGAGGGGGACCGCCACTTCTGGAACGTGAGCATCCTCATTGAGGATCTGAAAGAACGAGTGAACTACGAGAACTACGCCCGAGACCGGGGGAAGTTCATCTCCGAATTCGGCGTTCTGGCACCCCCGGTCCTTGAGTCCCTCCGAGAATTCATCCCCGAAGAGGAGCTCTTCCTTGACTCCCCTTCCTGGCAGTTCCACAACAACGTCTTCGAGCGGGAGAACATCCGGGGAATGCTCCGGGAGTTCGTCAAAGACCCGGAATGCCTTTCCTTCCCGGAGTACCTCCGGTTTGCCCAGCTTCTCCAGGGCGAAGCATTGAAGTTCGCCCTTGAGCACTGGCGAAGACGGAAATTCCTCACCGCGGGGGCGCTCTTTTGGATGTACAGCGACTGCTGGGGTGCCATCGGCTGGACGGTCATCGACTACTACCTCCGGAAGAAACCGAGCTACTACTTCGTCCGGCGAGCCTTCCAGCCCGTGGACCTTTCGCTGCGCCGGGGAGAATACGCCGTGGAGCTTTTTGTGGTGAACGACACGCCGGAATCCCTTGCCCTTGCCGTGGAATACGGCCTGTCATTCTTCGACGGACGGGAAATTACCTCCGGAGACTTCTCTTGCCACATCCCTCCGAATAGCTCCCGGAAAGTCGGCGTGGTTCCCTGTGGAGCCGCAAAAGAAAGACCCTCTGAGGTCTTCTTCTGGGCAAGGCTTCTTGACGGAGACCGGGTGCTCGACTGGGAACGGTGCTTCTTCGTGCGTTTCAAGGACCTCAAACTCGAAAAAGCGCGGGTCGATTGGGACATCGTCTTTGAAAAAGGCGAAACCTTTATAGAACTCGTTTCGCCAGTCTTTGCCTGGTTCGTGAACGTAGAACTCCCCTCCTCGTTCACTCCCGAGGACAACTACTTTGACCTCTTCCCCGGCAAGGTGCGGCGGCTGAACATCGCAGGCGAGGGAGAGCTCAAAAAGCAGGACGTGAAAATTTCCTGGAATAACGCTTGAAACACCCTCCCCAGGGCCCAGAAGGCCCTGGGGTTTCTCAGAGCTCTTCAAGCTCAAGACCAAACACCCGGGCAACAGAGCGGAGTTCGGGCATCCTTGCGCCGCCAAGAAGGCACACGTGGTGCGAGTAAAGCCCCTCAACGAGTCTATATCCATCCCGGACCCGAAGGAGCGCCCCGTTCTCACAGTCTGAACCCGGGTACTGGACGTATCCCTCAAGGTTTCCCCAGGCAGCCACCATTTTCTTACAGGAAGGATGGAGCTTCACAAGCGTCACCGGTCCCTCAGGAAGCCGGGCATCCAGGGCAATGGCGTTCTCGTCGACGATGCGGAGGACTTTTCGCCGAACGCAGAAGGACTGAGCGAAAGGTCGGGGGACAATCCCAAAGTACCCGCAGTGGGCAAGAAGCGCATGATGCTCAGGTTCCGGGACGTCAGGAAACCGCTCGATGCGCTCGTGCTTCAGCGCCGCCTCACCCATGAGGAAAGGATAGATGTTGGTCATCATCACCGGGGCCCGGAAAGGGAAGTACGTGAGGCACTCAGTGAGAAGCGACAGAATATCGGCCTCACAGGCCCAGAGGATACCGTACTCTTCAAAGAGCATGTCCCAGGCAAGGCAGGGTGTGGTGTCCGAGAAAAAGGATTCGTTGAGGCAGTTGATGCCCATACCGAGGACGTTCTCGTGCTCTTCCAGTTCTTCGCGGAGGGCAAGGTACATCTTCACCGCGCTCCACAGGGATTTCTCCGGAACCCCTGCAACCGGGATGTCCCATCGCTGCCATTCGGCGCTGGCCGCAGCATCAGGAATGCCCTGAGCTTTTTGCGCAAGCTCTCGAAAACTCTTCACCACAACCTCTATCCCAAACGTCTCGGCAATGTTTTTCCGGCACTCCTCCTCCCACCAGAAAAAGCGTTTGAAAATCTCTGCCTGCATCCCCTCCCCAGGGTTATCCTGGAACACCAAAAACTTTGCCCCCCGGGCATGCCGCTTGAGCGCCAGAGCACGGACGATAGTCTTTGTGAGCTCCAGAGAATACGGAGCAAAGACTGAAAGCCCCTGGGCCTTGAGATAGGTGACGATCTCCCAGTCCCACATGTTCATCGTCCCAAAGGGGGAGGTTACGATGAGCACGGGAAGGCGGTACGCTTGTATCGCCCCAACAGACCGGTACGCTTCCCCGAGAATCTGGGGAAAAAGGAGGGCGTCGACACCGGGGACAACGTCTCCCAGGGGGACCGGATCGGTGATTTCCGCTTCATTTCTCAGGAATTCCCGGAGCCGGAGTACCTGTTCTTGGTACTCCGCATCCATTCCCGAAGCAAAGTACACCGGAAGAAGCGTCGCCTTCATATCTCATCCCTCCACATGGTAAAGACAATCATACAGGCTGGGGGAAAGAAAAAACCTCATGCCACTGGCATGATGGCCCCCAGCGATTCCCCCTGACCGACAAACTTCCGGTAGATGGCCCTGGCCTCCTCCAGAGAGAGCTCCCGAAGGTACGCTTCATACTGGAAGGGGAACTCCCACCCCAGCCCAACCCGCTCATAAAAGGCAAAGAGTGAAGCGAGAGAAGCCACGGTCTCGAAACTGTGGAGAAAGAGTCCCCTCGTGTAGGTTTTGGCCTCGTTGAATTCCTCCTCCTTCAGGTTGAGGAGATTACGGAACTCTTCCCGGAGGATGCTCACCACAGTGTCAAAGTAGCAGGGTGCAAAACCACAGTACGCACAGAGGAACGAGGGCCCAAGGAGGGGCACGTAGATGGAACCGACCTGGTAACTCAGGCCCCGGCTTTCACGGATGCGCAGAAAGAGCCGGGAATACATTCCCCCGCCCAGGGCATTGTTGAGCACCTCGAAGGCAACCCGTTCCCTCACCTCAAGAAGCCCCGGAGCCCGGAAGCCCAGGACCACCCAGGAATCGCGAACTTCCTTGCAGTCCACAATCCGCAAAGAAGCGGGGAAAAACCTGTCCTTCGGGGGGAAAGGAAATTCCCGGGGGATGATCTCTCCAAGTTCCCGCTCAAGAACCCTGGCAATTTTTTCCCTATCGAACCTCCCCGCCACGGCGAGCACCATGTTGTTGGGCACGAAGGTTCGCTCGTACCAGGCGACAACCTCCTCAGGCGTTATTCGCTCAAGACTCTTCACCTCCCCAAGGGTCGGAAAGGCGTAAGGGTGTCGGCCAAAGAAAGCTCGCTTGAAGCGGAGCATGGCTGCCTTCAGAGGGTCATCATCTAAAGAACGGAGAAGGTCGATCAGGAAACGTTTCTCTTTCTCGACCTCTTCAGGGAGAAAGGCCGGAGCCTTCACGGCTTCAAGAAAGAGCTCAAGAAGGTCTTCGGCCACCTCCGCAGGACCCTCCATCACCACTTTCCCTGTAAAATAGTTCGAGGAACTCTGGACTGTTGCTCCAAGGCGCTCCACCGCCCGGCTGAACTCAACGCCGCTGCGCCTTTTTGTGCCCTTGAGGAGCGTCTCCTGCATGAGGGCCGATATCCCCCGTTCCTCCTCCTTTTCAAAGACATTCCCAAGACCAAGGAGGAGGTGGAACACCACGAGCTCACTTTCCCTGGGGATGAAAAGGAGCACCAGGCCGTTCTTGAAGACCCGTTTTTCCACCTTGAAGGTCCCAGTGTCCACTTCACTCACCTGGCTTGATGAGGATTGAGGTTCCCCGCTCAAAGTCCACATACCTTCGGGCCACCTCCACAAGGTCCTGTGGTTTCACCCGCTCAATCTCAAAAAGCGCCCGGAGGCTCCGGTCAATGCTATCGATGGTGTCAAGGCGCCCCAGAAGCTCGGCGCTCCCGAGAGTCGTCTCAGTAGCGCTGAAAAAGCCGCTTTTTAAGAGATTCTTGGCCCGTTCCAGCTCTTCATCGGTGGGCACAAAATAGGTGAGCCTCGTGAATTCCCCACGAATGGCCTCCTCGATTTCTTCAAGGCTCCCCTGAGAGAAGGTGAAGAAGACGGCGAAGATCCCGGCGTGTTCATAGTACGAGTACGTCGTATGGATGGTGTCCACAATCTGCCGTTCTTCCCGAAGCGCCACGTTGAGCCGGGAACCCAGCCCATCACCCATGACCAGAGAAAGCAGCCGCAGAAGGTAGAAGTCGTCGCTTTTGATTCCCCCGCAGAGAAACCCGATGGCCCCGTAGAACCTCCGGACGTCCATGACGCATTCCACAATTTGCCGTTCTGGAGAAGGTAACGGCGGGAAAAGCGGGGCATCGAGTTCCCGGGGGACCGGGAAAGAACCAAAGAGTTCCTCGGAGAAGGCAAAAAGCTCTCCCTCCTGCAGATCCCCACTTACCGCAAGGACCATGTTGGCCGGGTGGTAAAAGCGTTCTCGGTGCCGCAGAAGGTCCTCCCGGGTGAACAGCCGCACCGTCTCCTCTCGCCCCAGAATGGGGAGACCATAAGGAGTATCGGAGAAGACCCGCTCGTATAGGAGGCGTGCTAGGCGTTCCTCAGGATCGTCCTCGTCAAGGTGAATCTCCTGGATGACCACCATCTTCTCCCGCTC
>JAPWUU010000078.1 GCA_028275365.1 Candidatus Caldatribacterium sp. | reverse complement strand
GGGGCAAAAAGACGGGGTCACAGCAATACAGAAAAGGGTGAGAAGACGACCTTGCGATGACCGCCTGAGAAGCGAAAGACAAGGCCTGCAATGACACTCCAGTCCTCTGAGCAGAGAACCGGCCCCAGGGGAGCCTACTCCACAAGCACCAGGCCGTAGTAGTTGGCCCGACAGGCTCTATCACGGACAACCTCAATCGGAAAGCCGAATTTCCGCACCGTGGCGTACACGTCGATGCCACAGGCCTCCATAGAGGGGCGGGCGAGTTCCGGGTAGCGGCATGGGTATTCCCGGGGGCATGGGTCGCAGAGCTCACAGGGTCCGGAGGGCATGGCAAAAGCCCTGTAGTATCCGGAAAGGAAAAGCTCCCGCTCAAGGTCAGCGCAGATTCTGCGGAGATCCTGCCAGCTTTCGGGCTGCCAGAGGAGAACCGCCCGGGTGTAGGCGTCAAGAATTTCCCGTGTTCTCTGGGGCTCAGGACTATAGGGTGGGCAGGTAAGGCACATTCCATACCCGTCACATCCGTACTGGCATTTCAGGCGGACCCACTCTCCGGTGACGACCTCACGAGGGTCGATGAGCCTGAAACCCCGAACTTTCCCCAAAAGGAGAAAGGCAAGGTACTCTTCAAGTGCTTCCCGGGACATCGTCTTTCCCCCGCTTCAAGAGAAGAAGACTTAAGAATACCCCCAAAAGACTTGCGCATCCTGACACGAGGAAGCTCACCGTGTGCCCCCCTGTGATGTCCCGGCTCAGACCCCCAAGGAGGGGACCGATGATGCCCCCCACTCCCCAGGCAGTGAAGAGGATGCCGTAGTTCACCCCGAGGTTTTTGAGGCCAAAGAAATCCGCACAGACCGCGGGGAAGACGGCGAGCATCCCCCCGAAGGTGAACCCCACAAGGCTTTTCCCCACAAGAAGAAGCACAGGATTGGTGAGCTGCTCAAAGACGAAAAAGATGACGGTCTGGATCAGAAAAGCAAGGCTCAGCGCCTTCCCCCGTCCCAAGCGGTCTGAAACTGTCCCCCAGCTCATACGGCCAAGGAAATTCGCCACCGCATAGAGGACAACGGGGACAAAGCCGTACTCAAGCCCGGCAATTTCTTCGGCAATACGCGGCATCTGCCCGATGACAAGAAGCCCGGCAAAGGTACCAAGAAGGAAGAGCACCCAAAGGAGCGCGAAAGCCCTGGTTCTTACCATTTCTTTCGGGGTGAAGTCTTTTGCAGCTTTCAGAGCTACGTGTTTTTTCCCAAAAGGCAACACCACGGGGGTCCAGGATGCGGGGGGATTGGCGATGAGAAAGGACAGGGTGAAAATCACCCCGGCGAAGAGGCAACCGAAAATGAGGAAGGCACGGGAAAGCCCGTAGCGTGCGATGATGGCGTGGGCAAGAGGCGCAATGTACACCGGGGCAATGCCGTAGCCGCTGACCACGATTCCCGAAATGAATCCCCGATGCTGGGGGTGGAACCACTTGATGGCTGCTGGCGTCGGCGCAGCGTACCCAAAGCCCATGGCAAGACCGAAGAAGACACCGAAAAAGAGCGCAAGGCCAGACACCGTAAGGGTAGCGGAGGCTCCGAGGAACCCCACCCCTGCAAGGAGCGCCGAAAGCCACAGAGCCGTGCGGGGCCCTTTTCTATCCTGGAGCCGTCCAGCAGGGACCATGGAAAGGGCGAAGATAAGGGAGGCGAGTATGTAGGGAATCTGCGTCTGTGTCGCACTCCAGCCGAAATCTTTGGCAAGCGTTGCGGCGATAACGCCCCAGGCGTACAGGAATCCCAGGGTGAGGTTGACACCGAGTCCAGCGAAAACAACCGTCCAGGCGCGTTGCATCATGCGCATCTCTCCTTCCTGGCAAAGCGCTCAAGAAGGAACACTACGCCGATGCCTCCTCCTGCAAGAAGAGCGTTGAGAGGAAAAGCAGCGAGGTAGCTCCCCGTGAGATCCCGAAGTATCCCCGAGACAAAGGTCCCCACGATGGCTCCCACACCGTACGCAGTGAACACCATCCCGTAGTTCTGGGCGTACGTTGCCCTCCCGAAAAGAGCGTACGTCGTTGCCGGTGCCATGGCAAGCCATGCACCGAGGTTCATCCAGAGGACCGCAAAGGCGAAAGTATAGGTCACCGCATGGGGAGAGGCGAAGAAAAGCAGCGATGCGACGATGGTGGAGAGATACGAGAGGAGCGCTCCCGTTTTGAACCCTTTCCGGTCCACAAGGTACCCGAAAAGGGGGCGTCCCGCACCGTTGAAGATGGCAAAGAGGGAGACACTCAGGGCGGCTTTCTCGTACGAAAGCCCCACAACCTCCTGTGCCACCGGCCCTGTGATGCTGATTGTCGAGAGGCCCACAAAGGTTCCGAGGAAAAAGCTCATCCACAGGGCCCAGAACTTCCCCTGCCGGATGAGGTTGGTACGGGGTGGAGAAGTGTTTTGGACGGACGTTTCCCGGCTTTCGGCAAAGCGGAGGAGCAGAGCAATCGGAACGGTCACAAAGAGAAACGCAATCCCAAGAGACCGCAGGGCAAAAAGAGGCCCTGCGGCTTCCACAAGCCGCCGGGCTATAGGGGCGGTGACGAGGGGAGAAAGGCCGAAACCGATGACAGTAGCCCCCAGGGCGACACCGGGGGTTTCGGGAAACCAGCTCACCGAGACTGCTAAGGGCACTCCGTAGGCAATACCCACCCCGATGCCGCAGAGAACACCGTAAAAGGCTAAAAGACCAAGGTACGAGCGAGAGAATCCGGCGCCAATCCAGCCAAGGCTCGTCATGACGCTTCCAAGAAGAGCAACAAACCTCGGGGAGTACTTCCCGAGGAGTTTCCCCCCAACGGGCATGAAAAGCGCGTAGAAGAAGAGCGCAAGCATGTACGGAAGACCGCTCAGGGTCGCCCCAACCCCAAAGGTCGCTTCAAGGGGCTTTCGAAAAACGCTGTAAGCGTATACGGTCCCGAGGCAAAGAAGCAGGAGCATACCCAGGACGATGTACCCGATGCGCTTCATCCCCGTCCCCTCCAGAATGCTTCGAGGTTGAGGTCAAGCGCTTTCCCCCGGAAGGCCTTTTGCAGAGCCTTTTCCCAGGAATGTTCCGTCCCCACCGGAAACACCCGACTCAGCACCCCAAGGAGGACAGAGTTCGTTACCCGGATGTCCCCAAGCTCGAGGGCGATGTCCGTTGCGGGAACGGCAAGGACCGTGAATCCCGCATTTTCAAGGGTTTCGGGGATGTGCTTCGGGTAGTGGGATGGGTCGAATCCTGGAGGACACATGGTGAGGCGATTCAGGATGACGGTTCCACCCCGCCTGAGGTACGGGAGGTATCGCAGGGCCTCGAGTTCCTCAAAGGCGACCATGAAGTCAGCTTCGCCCCGGAAAAGAAGGGGTGAGAACACCTCTTCTCCATACCGCAGGTGGGTCACCACGCTCCCTCCCCGCTGGGCCATGCCGTGGACTTCCGACTGGCGCACGGAGAGCCCTTCCTGAACGACGAGATGGGCGATGACTTCACTGGCCTTGAGAATGCCCATGCCTCCAACGCCGCAAAGGACCATGCTCCCTTTCATACTTTCTCCTCCTCAATCGCCGCAAAAGGACAGAGTTCTCGACACAGTCCACAGGCATTGCAGCGTTCAGGAACGATGACCACCGTTTTTGCGTTCTTCGCCAGGGCAGGGCATCCGGCGCTCAGACAGACGAAGCACCCCCGGCAGCGGTCTTCCCGAACACGGAAGCGACGCACGGTGCCTCTGGGTTTTTTGAGCTGGCATGGACCCTGGATGAGGACAAATGCCGGCTCGGAAAGCTCTCGCACCTTTTCAAGGACTCCCCGGATTTTCTTGGGTTCGTAGGCGCTGATAGTCTCCACAAAGGGAACGCCCACTGCCCGGGCAAGTTGCGCAAGGTCCAGGCGGTGCGTTTCCTCTCCCATGAGGGTCCTCCCTGTTGCCGGATGGTCCTGTCCCCCGGTCATCGCCGTTGTACCGTTGTCAAGGACAAGGACCACGATGGGGGTTTTATTGTACACGACGTCAATGAGGGGTGGGATACCGGCGTGGACGAAGGTGGAATCGCCAAGCGCGGCAACCACAAAGAGCTCGGGGTGGGCGAGCTTGATCCCTTCGGCGATGGAAATGGAAGCCCCCATGCAGAGGCAGGTGTCCATGGCAGAAAGCGGTGGGAGCGTCGAGAGGGTGTAACACCCGATATCCCCGCACACCACGGCTTTCATATCCCGCAGGACCTTGAAAACCCCCCGGTGGGGGCAGCCGGCGCAGAGCGTCGGCGGACGAGGGATGAGGAGGTGGCTCAGGTCCACAGAGTCACGCTTTTTCTCGGGGAAGAGGCACTCGATGAGGACATCGGGGGTAATCTCCCCAATCCCGGGGAAGACCTCCCGGCCCTTGACCGGTATCCCCATGGCCCTGATTTCCCGCTCCCAGACGGGGTCGAGTTCTTCAAGGACCAGGAGTTCTGCAACCTCAGAGGCGAATGCCCGGATTTTCCTTCTGGGGAGGGGGAAGCTTACCCCAAGCTTCAGGACCGAGATCTCGGGAGCAACTTCCCGGAGGTACTCGTAGAGCACACCTCCGGTGATGATGCCCATTTTCCGGTCCCGGAGTTCTATCCGGTTGAGGGGCGTCTCCTCCACCCATTGCTCCAGGGCCTTCAGGCGCTCCTCAAGAACTTTTCGCCGTTCCCGGGCAAAAGCAGGAATCATGACGAATTTCTCCGCCCGCTTTTCATACCTCCGGGTAGGAACACTCTCCCGTTTTCCTTCCTCGACCACGCCTCGGCTGTGGGACACCCGGGTGGTGGAGCGGACAAGCACCGGGGTGTCGAACATCTCAGAAATGGCGAAGGCAAGGCGTACGAATTCCCTGGCCTCGGCAGGATTCGCCGGCTCAAGGCAGGGAACTTTGGCAAAGAAGGCGTAGTTTCTTGTGTCCTGCTCGTTCTGAGAGGAGTGCATTCCCGGATCATCGGCGACAATGGCCACAAAGCCAGCATTCACCCCGGTGTAGGCCAGGGTCATCAGGGCATCGCTTGCCACGTTGAGCCCCACGTGCTTCATGGTGGTGAGGGCTCTCTTCCCTCCTATAGCCGCTCCGGCAGCCACCTCAAAGGCCACTTTCTCGTTGGGGCACCAGCGGGAATGGACTTCGCGGTAATGGCTCAGAAATTCGAGAATCTCTGTGCTTGGGGTTCCGGGATAGCCTGCGGCAACCTCAACACCGCCCTCATAGGCTCCCCGGGCGAAGGCTTCGTTGCCTAACATGACCCTCCAGGGGGGAGATTGCTTCTCCAAGGGGTCGTCACTCCTTGTAGCGTTTTCTTAGGATTGTACGGGGAAAGGCGCAAGAAGTCAAATCCGGAGAACCC
>JAPWUU010000077.1 GCA_028275365.1 Candidatus Caldatribacterium sp. | reverse complement strand
TACCGGCGAATGCTGGCAGAGACCGGAGAGCTCATTCAGGCCTATGGATTAAGCATTCAACCGAGCGACACCGTGGGAGAACTCCCTCTTGCCCAGCGACAGGAAGTGGCGATTCTCAAGGCCTTAAAGGAACAAGCAAAGGTCCTCCTTCTTGACGAACCCACAGCGGCACTCACTGGTCCGCAGATAACCTTCATGTTTCGCCTCATCGAGCAGCTTCGAAAGCAAGGTATCGGTATTCTCTATATTTCCCACCACATCGATGAAATCCTCTCCATCGCGCAGAGAATCACCGTTTTGAGGAATGGGAAGAATGTTGGAACCTTCCTCACCCAAGACGTCACGAAGGAAATGCTCATCGAGAAAATGGTGGGGAGACGTATTGAGGGAACATCGAGCTTTTCCCGCAAACCATCGGGTGACGTCGTTCTCGAGGTACAACACCTTTCTGTTGACGGAATAGAAAACGTGAGTTTCCTCCTCAGAGAACGAGAAATCCTGGGACTATCGGGCGCTGCAGGATCCGGGTGTCGGGAAATTCTCAGAAGCATTGCTGGCCTGCTCCCCCCTCGCAGGGGACAGATAAAACTCTTTGGAAAACCCTTCCACCCCCGAGGAACCACTGATGCCATTCAGCAGGGCATCCTCTTCATGCCGGAGGATATGCGGAAAGAAGGCCTCGTCCTTCCTCTTCCCTTCCCGAGAAACATCACCCTTGCCAAACTCCAGAAAGTCATGTCCCGGGGTGTTATCGTCCCTGCCAGAGAGATTCAGGCAGTGCAACCTTACATAGCCTCGCTTCGCATAGTGGCTCCGTCTCTGTGGGCTGAGACCCGTGTGCTCAGCGGAGGGAATCAGCGAAAGGTCCTCCTTGCCAAGGCCCTCTTCACTGACGCCAGAATCTGGCTCCTTGAGGACCCCACACAGGGGGTTGACGTGGAAACGCGCCAGGAAATTCATCGCCTGCTCATCGAAGCGAGAAACGGCGGGAGGAGCATTTTGCTTTTCTCCTCCGACCTTGAGGAACTCCTCGCCCTTTCCGACCGCATAATGGTCATGCACAAAGGAACACTCGTCAAGGAAGTGGATAACCCCGCAGTGGTAACTGCGCAGGAACTCCTGTCCATGACCTTAGGAGGGTAGGAAAATGAGCAAAGCCTTGCTGGCCCTTTTTGGCGGAAGAAATGTGCTGGTTCTCGTCCTTCTTGTCCTCGCCCTTACCACAGGTATAGTGAACCCCAGATTTCTGACCCTCCAGAACGCACTCAATATCATGCTTCAAGTCTCGGTTCTTGGTATTGTCAGCACCGGCGCAACCATCCTTCTTATTTCGGGAGGGCTGGACCTCTCCGTAGGAAGCCTGCTATCGCTCAGTGCCTACATAGCTGGTCTGGTCATCCTTCGGTTCCAGTCGCTCCCCCTTGCCATTCTCCTTGCATTCTGTACCTCTGTAGGATTTGGGGCTTTTAATGGTCTTTTGGCTGCGACCGAGCGAGCTCATCCTTTCATCATTACCCTTGGCATGATGACCTTCCTCCAGGGCATTGCCATCGCCATCAGCCGGGGAAGCCCCATTAACGGTATGGGAGGACTCTACGAGATCATCGGCATTCGAGACTTCCTGCGTATCCCCCTGCCGGTTTTCGTGTTCCTTGCCGTCCTGGTCGTCGTGGATATCTTCCTGCGCTATTTCCCCTTGGGAAGATACGCTTACGCCATCGGAGGCAACCAGGAAGCTTCGCGGCTTTCTGGAATTCGTGTGGGAAGGGTAAAGATCATCCTCTACGCCCTCAATGGGGTATGTGTGGGCATTGCCGCCATAGTCCTCAGTGCCATTCTGGACTCAGCGCTCCCAACAATGGGCAGCGGATACGAGCTTCGGGCTGTGGCGGCAACGGTCATTGGTGGAACTCCTCTCTTTGGAGGAAGAGGAAGCGTCTGGAGGACGCTCCTTGGGGTGCTGTTACTCGGGCTTGTGTCAAACAGTCTCAATCTCATGGGGGTGAGTGCCAATCTGCAAAACGTCGTCCTTGGAGCAATTATGGTGATGGCGGTGATGTTTCAGGGTTCAAAGTGAGGGAGAGTTCAAGCCAGGCGTAAAGGAGGTATCGCCATGAGGAAACGGAATGTGTGGTCTGTAGGCGTCATGGTGCTGTGCATGGTGGTCCTGTTTCTCGGTGGCGCTTTCGCAGAAGACCAGCTGGAAATCGCCTTTATCCGGGCAACGGGAGAGCCATACTACCAGTATGGCTCGCGGGCTGCAGAAATAGCGGCAAAGAAACTGGGGGTCAAGATGATTGTCTATACTTCCAATCTCGACCCGGCTCAGGAACTGGCCAATGTCCAGGATGCCATTTCCCGCGGTGTCGACGGAATACTCATCTACGCCGTATCACTCTCTTCCGAAAGAGCAGCCGTCGATGCAGCGAACAAGGCCGGGGTTCCCATATTCTTCCAGTACGGATACCATCCGGACCTTTTGCCAAAATCCGCAGGGTTCATGCAGATAGACCTCAAGGGATTTGCACGGCCCCTTGGAGAGTGGATGGCGGAAAACATTCCAAGCGGGAAAATCGCGATCATTGAAGGAACCCTGGGAAGGGGCGATGCAGAAGCCTACACCGAGGGTTTCCTCGAAGGGCTTGCGAAGAATCCAAACCTGCAGGTTGTGGCCAAGGTCTCCGCAGAGTGGAACAGGCAAAAAGCCTACGAGGCGGCCACGAACATCATCACCGCTCACCCGGACATCGTGGGAATGTTCGTCCAGAACGAGGACATGGCTGTGGGTGTCGTCAACGCTCTGGAACGGCTTGGGAAGCTCGAACAGGTGAAAATCGTCTCACAAAATGGGGCTCCTTACGGACTCGACCTCATTCGTGAGGGGAAGCTCCAGCTCACCAATGCCAACCCACCGTCTATTGCCTCGGTCATGGCCCTGCGCATCCTGCTTGGGGTTATCAAGGGAGAAATCGAGCCAGGACATTTCTACTGGGCACCAACGCAGCTCATTTCAAAAGAAAACCTGAACGTTGCGTACCGCTGGGACGCCAGTGAAGAAGAAATCGAGGAATGGCTGAAACTCCCGCTTCCTGAGCCTGTTATTCCCCCTCCATCCTCCTGAAACGCGCAAAAAACAGGGCCCGGGAGGGAATCTCCCGGGCCCTTTGTTCCAAGTGCCGTGGGTTCACGGCAAAACCATGAGCTTTGTGATCTCTTCAACCGACGTTTCCTCTTTGCGGAAATCCCCAATCTTCTCGCCGTGGCTCAAGACCACAATCCGGTCAGCCACGGGGTATACATGGTACAGGTTGTGGGAGATGAAAATGCTCGAAATGCCCTGTTTCTTAAGCTCTCTAATGAATTCAAGGACCCGTTCAGATTCCTTCACCGAGAGGTTGTTGGTCGGTTCGTCGAGAATGACGAGCTTCGACTTGAAGTACATCGCCCGGGCAATGGCCACGCCCTGCCTCTGGCCTCCCGAGAGCTCGTCCACCGGAGCATGGGGCGAACGAAGCCGAAGGTCTACTCTCTCGAGAGCTTTCATGGACTCTTCCTCCATCCGGGGAATGTCGAGGTACGCCAGGGGACCAACGCGGAACCTCGCGAGTTCCCTCCCCATGAAGATGTTCCGCATGACGCTCATTTTCGGCACCATAGCCGCTTCCTGGTAGATGGTCTCAATGCCCAGCATCCTGGCTTCCCGGGGGGAGGAGAAATGGCACTCTTTCCCCTCAAAGTAAATCTTCCCCTCGTCGGGGGGGTACACTCCGGAGAGAATCTTGATGAGCGTGGACTTTCCGGCGCCGTTGTCCCCGACAAGACCAACAACCTCGCCATACCCCACGGAAAAGTCCACCCCTCGAAGGGCGCATACCCCGGAGAACCACTTGTGGATGTTTACCATCTCAACGAGGTTTTTTCGTTCCACCGCTAACACCTCATCTTTCGGGCTCGCTCCCGAACAAAGGTATTGAGAATGACGGCGAGAATGGTTGCAATACCTATGAAAACGCGGAACCAGTAGCTGGGCGCCCGGGCCATAACCAGACCATTGTCGATGATGCGGATGAGGAAGGACCCGATGACGGTTCCGATAACGGTCCCCACACCCCCTGAAAGCGCCGTACCTCCGATAACCGTGGCGGCAATGGCCTCCATCTCGAGACCGCCACCCATCGAGGGGAGGGTTGTCTCAAGACGGAACGACTGAATAACTCCGGCAAAACCTGCAAGGAGCGAACAGAGCATGAAATTGGCAAGCTTCACCTTCCCCGTATCGATGCCCATGGCCCGTGCAGCAACCTGGTTGCCACCGGTAGCGAACATCCAGTTCCCGAAATCGGTGCGTTCCAGAACGAACCAGAGGAGAACGGTAATCCCCGCGAACCAGAGGATAGAAGCCCTGAAAATCCCCATTCTCCCCACAAGAAAAGCCGTGGGCAGGGCCGATGAAAACGGTGGGGGCCATCCACCCGAGATGAGGAGCACCGCCCCCCTCCAGATCAGCATGGTGCCAAGAGTGGTGATGAACGAAGGGATCCCAAAGTAGAGCGTTACAAACCCGTTGAGGCCTCCAAGGAGCAGCGAGAGCAAGAGCGCAAGTACGATGGAGAGTATGGGGTGGATACCCTCGCTCACGAAAAGGGAGATCATGATGGGGCAGAAAGCGAAAAGGGACCCCACCGAGAGGTCAAACTCGCCGGCAATCATGAGCATCGTCACGCCTAAAGCGACAATCCCAAGCTCCGGGATGATTTCGAGAACAACGCCCACGTTTTCCCGGCTCAGGAAAAGAGGCGAGAGGGCAAAGAACACAAGAATCACCACAAGGAGCATGATGAGGCTGCTGATTTCACGAAGGAGCAATGCTCGCCGGAGGGTGAAAAGGAGCGTATGTCGCACGTTTTCTCCTCCTTTGGAACGGGGAGCCCGCTCCAGGGCTCCCCGGAACTCCTACCGTACCCGCTTCTGAGAGAGTTCTATTACCCGATCGACATTCGAAGCGTCAACAACCGCATTGCCCGTATTCACATCCCAGGCGCTGAGGCCGTATTCCTTCATCAGGTAGAGCTGAACAATGGGGAGATACCCCTGGAGGTACGGTTGCTGGTCAATGGTGAGCTTGATGTACCCAGATTTGATTTCGGCAAGGACCTCTGGCACAAGGTCAAAGCCACCGATGAGCAACTCTCCGGGCTTATACCCCAGGTTCTTTGCCGCCTTTGCCGCAGAAGCATGATTGTACTCAACTGCGATGACCCCTTTGGTTTCGGGATGAGCCTGGAGGTACGCCTGAATCCGGGATTGTGCCACATCCATCTTCATGGTAGTATCAAGACGCTCGTAGGTATACCCGAGCTCTTCAAGGCGCCGGATGATGCCCTTCGCACGCTGCTCCGCCCATACAAGGCCAGGACCGCCAACGCTGATGAGGAAATGGTACTTTTCTCCTGCCGGAAGCCCTTCGGTGAGCTTCGAAGCAAGGAAGTACCCGGCCTGCTCCAGGTCCTGCCCAATGTAGGCCAAGCGGGCATTGCCTTTTGCACC
>JAPWUU010000076.1 GCA_028275365.1 Candidatus Caldatribacterium sp. | reverse complement strand
TCTTCCACAATGCTGTTGTACTCCTCTATGTTACGACAGGAAACTTCTGACAGAAGCTCATACCTTGTGTCCATTTCCCGGCAGAGCCACTTAAGGAATCGCACGACCAGACGGACCTCAGAAATGACTGGAGCGCAGAGATGGGGCAAGCCAGCGTACACTGAAAGTTCGACCCTCTTCGGGTCAATGAGGGCAATCCGAAGCCGCGTCGGATCAGCCCTGTACAGGAGGCTGGCAAGGATGGCATTGATGCAGACGCTTTTTCCTGAACCTGTGGCACCGGCGATGAGCAGATGCGGCATGTCCCGAAGGTCCCAGAAAATTGGTTTTCCACCCACATCTTTCCCCAGAGCAAGGAGCAACGGAGAGGGGTGACCGGTAAATTCTCCCCGCTCAAGGAGCTCTCGCAGGACGACAATGTCCTTGTGACGGTTCGGAACCTCAATGCCTACGGCTGCCTTCCCGGGAATCGGAGCTTCGATGCGCACCGCTGCCACGGCGAAGGCCAGCGCAATGTCGTTCGAGAGCCCAACGATCTTATTGACTTTAATCCCCGGAGCAGGCTGGAACTCGTACCGGGTAACTGTGGGGCCAACCTGGACATGCACCACCTTGCCCATCACCCCGAACTCCGCAAGGGTTTGCTCGAGTTTTGCCACCTCCTCCTCAATGTCCCGACGGCTCTTTTCGAATCGCTTTGGAGGAGGGGGGTTGAGAAGTTCCACCGAGGGCAGAACCCAGGAAGACTTCCTTTCCTCCTGGGGAGGCTTTGGTTTCGGCTTCCTCCGGAGAGAAGGCTCAGGTTCTGGGTGCTCGAAAAGCTTAGGAAGACTAAAGGTCTCTACTACCTCGATGTTTTCCCTCCTTGCAGGTGCGGGTGACGGACTCTCCGGCTTCTTCGAAGGAGCCGAAGGGGTGGCCTGTGTGCTTCCCCTACTTTTAACGAATTGCACAAGGGTGGCAACCTTTCGCAGGAGCTTTCCGTCGCTCAAAAGGTAGGTACCAAGAAGGGCCACAAGGAAAAGAAGTAGCGCCGTCCCCAGGTCTCCGAAATACCGCCGAAAAAAGCCCAGCAAGACGAAACCAACCACACCCCCCACTTCTCCTGTAGGGAGGGAAAAGCCCCTGCGCAGGGCCTCCTGCTCGGAGAGGGCAAGGAACACGAAGAGCCACAAAAGAACACCAGCGAGTCTCCCCACAAAGCGGTATTTCTTCGCGGGGTGGAACACCACGAGCTCGTAGACGACAAAACCCAGCAAAAAGGGCAAAACATAAGCCCCAAGGCCAAAGACCCGGAGCGCTTGGTATCGGAGAAAACCCCCAACCACCCCCATTCCCGAGGAAAGGAGGGCAAGGAAGAGGTACACCGCCGTCAGAGTCAGTATCGACAGAACGAAGAGCTTTCTCTTCGATTCCACGATGCCCACACTCGTCCTTATTTCCTCCTCTGAGGAGGCTTTGTGTCCTTGGGGGGAGAAACTGCCGCAATGGCTTCCTTATGGCTTAAGGTGATGCGTCCCAGGGAATCAATACCGATAACCTTCACCAGGAGATCCTCCCCTGGTTTGACGAAATCCTCCACCTTCCGGATACGTTCAAAGGAAAGCTGGGAAATATGGCATAACCCTTCTCGACCGGGGAAAATCTCCACGAAGGCTCCAAAGTCGGCAATCCTTGTCACCTTTCCGAGGTAAATTTTCCCAACCTCAACGTCCTGAGTCACATTCCGGATCATCTCGATGGCCTTCTCTTTACCTTCTTCGGTACGGGAGAACACGAGAACCTTCCCATTCTCCTTGATGTCTATGGTCACCCCAGCCTCTTCAACAATGCGCTTGATGATTTTCCCTCCCGGACCGATGAGCGCACCGATGCGGTCCGGATTGATCTCCACAATACCGATGCGAGGCGCATACGGCGAAATGGAGCTCCGCGGTCGGTCAAGCACAGAGTCCATGATGTCAAGAATGTACATTCTGCCCTCTTTTGCTTCCTGGAGAGCTTCAGCAAGAATCTCCCACTGCAACCCCTTGTTCTTGACATCAAGCTGAATAGCAGTAATGCCCTTGCGGCTTCCTGCAACTTTAAAATCCATTTCTCCATAGTGGTCCTCTGAGCCGATGATATCCCGAAGGAAAACCTTCCTGTCACCGGAAAGAAGAAGACCAATCGAAAGCCCGGCACAGGAGGAACGAATAGGGACTCCTGCGTCCATGAGGGAGAGACTGCCTCCGCACACTGTAGCCATGGAGGATGAACCGTTCGACTCCAGAATCTCGGAAACCACCCGGATGGTGTAGGGGAATTCTTCCTCCGGAGGAATAAAGCACTCCAGCGCCCGCTCGGCAAGAGCCCCATGGCCAATTTCTCGCCGCCCAGGACCACGCATAGGACGAACCTCCCCGGTGCTATAGGGCGGGAAGTTGTAGTGGAGCATGAAACGTTTGGCCTCTTCCTCCTGGAGGCCATCCACTTTCTGCTCTTCGCTTGTTGCACCAAGCGTTGTGATAACCAGGGCCTGGGTCTGTCCCCGAACAAAAAGGCTCGAACCGTGGGTACGCGGGAGGCATCCAACCTCACAGCGAATAGGCCGAATCTCCTGGGGAGTCCTCCCGTCCTGCCTCCGCCCCGTAGTGAAGACTAGGTTTTCGATTTCCTCCTTCACGACTTTATCCCAGACAGGGGTCAAGAAGGAAGTATTCCCGAATCGCGCTTCGACCTCCTCCTTTGCCTTCTGGAAGAGGACGTTCATCTCCTTCTCCCGGGCTTTCTTCTCCGGAATGGTGATGACTTGAGCAATGGTCTTGCGGTACTCCTCGTCAACAAAAGCCTGAAGCGCATCCCAGAAGGGAGGAAGGAGAACCTCCCGTTTAGGCTTTCCAAAGGAGGCCAGAATGTCCTTTTGGGCAGCAATCATTTTCAAGATTTCCTCGTACCCAAGGCGCAGAGCCGCAACGATATTTTCTTCATCCACTTCCTTTGCGCCAGCCTCAATCATGGCAATACCATACTCAGAACCGGCAACAACAAGGTCCAGACTGCTTGAGGCAAGTTCTTCCAGAGTAGGATTCACGACGAACTGGCCTCCGATGAGGCCTATACGGCAGGCTCCGATAGGTCCCTCAAAGGGGATTTCCGAAAGCCCCAGAGCAAAAGAAGCCCCAACGATGGAAATGACATCGGGAGGATGGCTCTCGTCGACAGAGAGCACCGTGACGACAACCTGAATATCGTTATAGAGGAGCTTGGGGAAGAAGGGACGAATGGAACGGTCGATGAGACGAGCACTCAGGATTGCTGGAACGCGAGGTTTCCCCTCCCGCTTGATAAAACCACCAGGAATCTTCCCCGCAGCGTAAAAACGCTCCTCAAAATCCACAAGAAGCGGGGTAAAATCCACCTCTTCACGAACCTCATCGGACATCGTGGCCGTCACAAGGACCACGGTATCGCCGTAGCGAACGGTCACCGCGCCGTGAGCCTGCTGGGCGAGTTTTCCTGCCTCAATGAGGAGTGTTTCTCTTCCAAAGCCTATTTCCCACTTGTAGGACACAATACCATCCTACCTCCTTAACCCGAGTTTTTCAAGGATGGCATAGTACCGATCAACGTGGTACTTTCGGAGGTAGTTGAGAAGCCTCCGTCTTCGCCCAACCATGATGAACAGACCCCTTCGGGAATGGAAATCCTTGGGGTGCTGCTTCAGATGCTCGGTGAGCTCGCGAATGCGTTCCGTGAGAAGAGCAATCTGCACTTCGGGAGAACCGGTGTCGGTACTGTGGATCTTGAACTGGTCGATGATTTCCTTCTTCCGCTCTTTTGTCAGAGCCAACTTCGCTCCACCTCCAGCCTATCTTTCTCTCAGACATTCAAAGGGTAGTTTATCACAGAAACACAGGTACTGTAAACCCTCAGGACGCGGGGGTTGGATATCCATTATTGACAGCACTCGTCTCTCCTGGTAGGATGATAGCAAAACTTCACTTCAAGGGGGGTAAGCTTATGCGGAAGCTTTTGTGGTGTGTGGTGCTGGTAGTTCTTCTTGCCGTCGCCTCTGCGCTTGCTGCAGAAAAAACGTGGGAATCCCAACCAGGAGAATTCAAAGGCCAGACCATTACCGTGCTCATCACTGACCCCCACTCCGCTGTCGTGGAATCCTGGAAACCGGAGTGGGAGGCTCTCACCGGAGCAAAAGTCGAAATGGTCGTTGTCCCCTACGCTTCCCTTTACGACAAAATGATGACGGACTTCATCACCGGAACTGGTGCTTACGACCTCATCTGCTGGCCCTCCACCTGGGCGGGAGACGTTATGGGTGGTGGATGGGTACTGCCGCTTGAAGACCTCATGAAAGAGTACGGTTACCCAGACTGGGACGACGTTGTCCCGGCCATTAAACTCATCGTCTCCTGGGGCGGCAAAGTTTACGCACTTCCTTATGACGGTGATTGCCACATGCTCTACTACCGGAAAGACGCTCTTGAGAACCCCGACTACAGGGCAAAGTTCAAGGAAAAGTACGGCTACGAGTACAATATCCCGCCGAAATCCTGGGAAGAGATCATGGACATTGCCGAGTTCTTTACCGGATGGGACTGGGATAACGACGGAGAAACGGAGTATGGCATTGCGTTCATTGCTCAACGGAAGACCCAGGCCATGTGGTCGTACCTTGATATTGCCATGCAGTACGCAGCCCAACCTGGTGTTGCTCCATTCTTCGATCCCGACACCATGGAGCCACAGGTTAACAACCCCGGATGGGTTGAGGCCATGGATGTCATCCAGAAGCTGACGAAGTTTGCCCCTCCAGGCCTTCTGAGCTACGGGTACAGCGAGCTCCGTCAGGCCTTTGTGTCGGGAAATTCGGCGATTGCCCTTGACTGGGGGGACATTGGCATTCTCGAGCAATCTCCGGAGAAGTACGGCAGCAAAGTCAAGGGGCTTTTGGGGTATGGTCCACTCCCTGGCGCCATGAAGACCTATGACTTCAGGGCAAAACAGTGGATTGAGGGATACAACCAGGTGAACTTTCTGAACTTCGGCGGGTGGGTCTTTTCAATCTCCAAATTCTCAAAGAATCCCGTTCCGGCGTACAAGTTCGCCACGTACTTCACCGCTCCTGAACGGAGTCTCCTTGACGTCTGTGGTGTCCACGGATACACCGGAGCCAACCCCTGGCGCTTCTCGCACTTTAAGAACATTGACAAGTGGATTGAGGGCGGCTGGGGTAAGGATTCCGTCACAAAATACCTGGAAACCATCCAGACCATTCTTTCCGACCCCAAAGCCATCACAGACCTCCGCATTCCTGGAGCCGCAGAGTACTATGACTACCTTGACCTCTACCTTGCTGAGGTGCTCTCTGGAACCAAAGCACCCAAGGAGGCCTGTGATGCCATTTACGCCGAATGGGTGAAAATCACCGAGGCTCATGGAAAGGAAAAGCAAAAGGCCCTTTACCGTGAGTCCCTTGGACTGCCTGCAGAGTGAACGCCTTCTAAAGGGCTGGGGGTATTCCCCAGCCCTTTGCCTTTCAGAGCGTGAACACCCATGAGGAAAGAAGCCACAAAGTTTGGTTTCCTTCTGCCAGGACTTCTGTACCTTATGGCCATGGCGGTGTTTCCCCTCATCTGGTCACTAACA
>JAPWUU010000075.1 GCA_028275365.1 Candidatus Caldatribacterium sp. | reverse complement strand
ATGTCCACGGCAAAGGACAGGGGGAGGAATTCATGAAGTGAGGCAACGAAAGAAGAGATGTCGATTCTCCCAAGGTCAAGGAGTGCTCCAAGGAACATGTCTCCGCTTATGCCCGAAAAGCAGTCCAAGTACAGGACCTTCAGGATTTTCTCCTCCCTTCAGCGAGTTGGTTGACGAGATGGGCGAAAAACCCTGCACCGAATCCGTTGTCGATATTGACCACCGCCATTCCAGGTGCGCAGCTTGCAAGCATGGCAAGAAGCGGCGCAAGGCCAGAAAGATGAGCTCCGTACCCGATACTCGTTGGGACGGCAATGACTGGGGCGTTCACAAGACCCGCGAGAACACTCGGGAGCGCCCCTTCCATGCCCGCCACGGCGATTACCGCGTTGGCACCCTCGAAGACCGAGAGATGGGCCAGAAGGCGGTGAATCCCAGCAACACCGACGTCAAAGAGTCGTTCCACACGGTTCCCCGCAATTTCCGCAGTGACAGCTGCCTCTTCCGCAACAGGGATATCCGCCGTTCCTCCAGTAACCACGACGATTTTGCCCACCCTGGGCTGGGGTTCCCGTTCGGCAAAGATGAGACGAGCAGTGGGATGGAAGGAGAGAAAGGGGAGGTGTTGCCGGAGAAACTCATAGGTCTCCTGGTCCGCACGGGTGGCAAGGAAGTTCGGAACACGCTCTGCCAGGTCCTTCAGGATGGCCAGGAGGTGTTCTCGGCTCTTCCCCGGACAGTACACAACCTCAGGGAAACCCTTTCGCAGGTTTCGGTGATGGTCGACCTTGGCAAAACCAAGGTCTGTGAAAGGGAGATTTTTCAGAACACCGTATGCCTCCTGTGGAGAGATTTCCCCCCTCGCAACACGTTCAAGAAGTGGAAGGATATCCATACCTGACCCCCTTTTAAGAACATAAACCTATGACGCAGGAGTCTTTTTTCGACCTGGAAGGACCATGCGTGTTTTTCTTCACAAGAAACGACTGGAGGTCATCCCACGCAACCTCACCCCTGGCCTGGTAAAGGACCCGACCCTCCGTGTTCACCAAAAAGAGCGCAGGGGTTTCCCAGATCCCAAGGAGTGCAGGAAGGAGAGGATGGGCGAGGTAAATGGTGTATTTTCCTCCCAGGGAATCCTCAAGGCGCTGGGCATCCCGGAAATCACATCGCAGGCACACCGGATAAAGCAAAACCTTTCCCTCAAGGTTCTCCATGCGTTCATAGAGCTGGACGAGCTCGGCAAGGCAAGAAAAACACCCGGGGTCGAGGAAGAAGAGAATCGCCAGCGAGGAAGGGCGAAAGGGAATCTCTTCTCCTCTGAGCGTATAGAGACGAAAGGAGGGGAGTTTTCGCACTGATGCCTCTGCTGGGAAAAGGCATAAAAAGAGCGCAGCAAGAAGGCCCAGAACGGTCACGCCAAGAATGTTCTTCACGACATATCCCTCCGGTTCAGTACATGGGAAGAGGCGCAAAAACCGGACTCTGTTCTCTGGCCCAAGAAGCGGTGAGCCGCATGGTTCTTCTTTTCACCAGGTCGAGAACGACCACGTCCCAGTTTCCGGGGTCTTTCTCCACACAGAAAGTCAGCCTCTGACCATCAGGGGCTGCTGCAAGGTACGCCTTGGGAAGGCCATCGTCCGTCAACCTAACCCAGGACTTCTGGGGAGAGAACTCGTACACGTCATACCTTCCCTCCTTTTCTCCGATGAAAAAGAGCCGCTCCCGTCCTCCAAAGGTGGGATAAAGGACATTGCCCGGGAAATTCAGGATGTCTTCCCGTCCTTCAAGGAGATTCCAGAGCACCAGTTTCCACCGCCCTTCCCGGTATTCGGAAAACGCAAGGGTTTCGGTGTACCGGGACGCAGAGAGCCACCCCAAAGGAGCACCTCGCACGAGGAGCTCCCGCTGCTTAGACCCGTCGAGGTTCATCTCGTAGATGCCCTTTTTTCCTCCCCGCTCTGAGAGGAAGAGGATGGTTCCCCGGCAGGGAGAAAAGGTGGGGGAGAAGTCTGAAAACTCTCGGAGGCTCAAACGCTGCACCCTGCGGGGGTAAAGGTCAATCCGGAAGATATTGGAGACACCTGCACAGGAAACCACCGCAAGAAGGGATTGTCCATCGGGAGTCATGGTGATGGTCTCGAGCATACCCCCGCTTTCCGGAAAGGGGAACGAGGTCTCCCGTTCTCCTGCAAGATCCGAGAAGACAATGAACGAGCGTCCCCCCTCCTGGCGGACGAAGAGGACCTTCCATTCTTTTGCCCGCCTGAGTATTCCAGGAATCCGGCGCTTGATCGCCTCAAGAAAGGCAGCGCTTTCCTCGAGGCGGCGAACCATGCCCAGAACCTTCCGGGAGGCCCCAAGGTCCCAGACTTCGAAAAAAAGCCAGCCCTCCTTGGCGTATCCGAAGAGCAGAACATCTCCTTCGGTCATCAGAGTGTCCGGAAACACGCCTTTTTTCAGGTCCTCAAGGGGTGGCTTGGGGAAGGACCTGGGCTTTCTGTGGAGTGCGTCTTCGAGGAAGCCTTCAAGGGGAGCGAAGACGTGCTCAGGAGTGTAGTCGAAAAAGAAAAGATCATCTTTTGCCCATCCCGAAGATACAGGCAGAATGGACAGGATTCCCCAAACGGCAAGGCAGAGGAATCCTACGATTGCACGTTTTTTCCAGCTTCTCATCTTCTTCCCTGGGTTTTCCATCCTCAGGATAGTATAATAGAAGCCGGTGAAAAGGGGAATGGGGAACTTCTCGGTTATCACCGTTTCTCGAGAGGTTGAAAGCCTGGGGGATGAGGTGGCTCTGAGGCTTTCAAGAGTTCTAGGCTATGAGCTCATCAACAGAGAGCAGTGG
This sequence comes from Candidatus Caldatribacterium sp., assembly GCA_028275365.1. Lineage (GTDB taxonomy): Bacteria > Atribacterota > Atribacteria > Atribacterales > Caldatribacteriaceae > Caldatribacterium. The sequence continues at coordinate 2,834 of JAPWUU010000075.1, read as the reverse complement.
ATGGCTCTTCTTGAAGGCCATTCCCCTGCGCTTTCTCCCGAACCTCCCGAGGAAGAGGGAGAGCGAGAACGCTGGATGGCGGAGGTTGGCAGGCTCCTTGAGGAGCTTGCCGAGAAACGGGCCTTTGTTCTCCTTGGACGGGGAGGACAGAAACTCCTCGCCCGCTGCGCGAGAGCGTTCCATCTCCTTGTGGTGGCTCCGGTACCCGTGAGGCTTCGGCGCATTATGGAGCGGTACCGCCAGGATGAGGTCACGGCCTCGCGTATCCTTGCCGAGCAGGATCGGCAGCGGGAGAGATTCCTCCTTAGGTTTTTCGGGGTGGACTGGCGCAACCCCCTCCATTACCACTTTGTCCTCAATACCGCCTTTTACGACGTTGAGGAATCTTGCCAGCTCGTTCTTGAGGCTATGAAAAGGACGCGACCTCCCTCATCGGGTCAGCAGGAGTCGTTCTTCACCAGGGAAGGTTTCTTGGAAAAGCCTGTGGTGTTCTCTCACCCTTCAGAGGAGGAGTTTGCCCGAATTCTCGACTTCTACGGTATTCGCTGGCTCTACGAGCCCCGGACGTTCCCACTTGAGTGGGACAGCGAAGGGAACGTGGTGGAGGCCTTTGCTCCTGATTTCTACCTCCCGGACTTCGACCTTTTCATCGAGCTCACCACTCAGAAGCAGAGGCTTACCTGGCGCAAGAACCGGAAGGTTCGAAAGCTCAAGGAACTCTATCCAGAGGTGAAGATCAAGGTCGTGTACGCCCGGGACTACGAACACATCTTGAGGAAATTCGACCTCGAGAACAACCATGAGTGACCCCCGATTGGGAGTACGGGTGTTCACCCGTGAAGAAATCCAGCGGCGTGTCGAGGAGGTTGCCCATGAGATTGACCGGGATTACAGAGGGGAACGACCAGTCCTCATCGTTATTCTTCGGGGAGCAGTGTACTTTGCCGTGGACCTCACAAGGGCGCTCACAATTCCCTTTGACCTTGACTTCATGGCCCTCTCTCCTTTCCGCCTGGGACTTCGACGGGCCGAAATCGAGAAAGACGTGGACGTGGACCTTAAGGGGCGCCATGTCCTTATCCTTGAGGACATCGTGGACACAGGGCTTACGCTGAATTTCCTCGTGCGAAACCTTGAGCGGCGGCTTCCCCAGAGTGTCCGGGTATGCAGCTTCCTGAACTGTCCGGTTCGCCGTATCGCCGAGGTCGAGGTTCACTACTTCTGCTTCGAAATTCCGGACATTTACGTTGTGGGATATGGCCTGGATTTTCGGGGGGATTTCCGGAACCTCCAGGAAGTCTACGCTCTTTATGACCCCTCCGGGAGGAGCACACAGGTTCTGAAACAGATGGGGAAAGGACGGTGAACGTGGTGGAGTTTCGCAGAGCCATTCTCGCCATGCAGGGATATACGCCCGGAGAACAGCCAAAGGAAGGAGGATTCGTGAAGCTCAACACCAACGAGAATCCCTATCCCCCATCTCCAAGAGTCATTGCGGCGCTTCAGGAATTCCTTGCCTCCCGTTCTCTGGCGCTATATCCTCCCCCACTGAGTGATGCGGTGAGGCGGAAGGCCTCCGCGGTGTATGGGATCCCGGAGGACTGGATTCTCGTCGGGAACGGTTCGGATGAGCTTCTCGACCTCGTGGTGCGAATCTTTGTGGATCCGGGGGACAGGGTTGCCTATCCCGTCCCCACCTACACATACTACCGGGTTCTTGCACTCCTCCAGGGAGGGGTGCCTCTGGAAATACCCTTCCCCGAAGACTTCTCCCTTCCTGAAGCTCTCGTTACGGCTTCTGCACGGTTGAAGTTCCTCTGTAACCCTAACTCCCCTACGGGAACGTTCATTCCCCCCAGGGACATCGAGAGGCTCGTGCGGGATTCAACCTGCCCTGTGGTGGTTGACGAGGCCTATGTCGATTTTGCTCCAGAAAGCGCCCTTCCTCTCCTTAAGCGGTATGAAAACCTCATCCTTGTCCGAACCCTCTCGAAATCCTTTTCCCTTGCAGGGTTGCGTGTTGGTTTCCTCTTTGCCCACCCTGCGGTCGTTCGAGAGCTCCTCAAGGCCAAGGCTTCATACAACGTGAACATTCTCTCCCAGGTTGGGGCCTGCGCGGCCTTAGAAGACCTCGAGTACGTTCGGGAGAACATCGCCCGCATAAGAAGCACTCGCGAGTGGTTCTCGGAGAGAATGAGGTCGCTGGGGTTTTTTGTCTACCCTTCCGAGGCGAATTTCGTCATGGTGAGAAAAGCAGGGGTTGACCTCCGTTTCCTGTACGAAGCGCTGAAGCGCCGGAAAGTCCTTGTCCGGTATTTCCCCGAATGGCCTGATGCTCTTCGAATTTCCATCGGGACCGAGCGGGAAATGGCATTGCTCGTCCACCATATCACTGCCCTTTTAGAGGAAGCCCATGTTTGAACTTTACATCTGGGATCTCGACAACACCGTCATCGGGAGTTCCAGGCTCCTCTGGGGAGCTTTCCAGTGGGTGGCCGAGCGTTTTGCCGGGCGTTCCATGACTCCTCGAGACATCGTCAGTCTCTACGGTCCTCCGGAGGACGTGGTTATTGAGCAGATTGTGGGACGGGAGAAAAAGGATGAGGCTCTGCGGGCATTCTATGAGTTCTACGAGCAGGAACACGACCGCCTTGTGACGCCTTTTCCTGAAGTTCTGGAGATTCTCGAGTACCTCCGGAGGAAAGGGGTGAAACAGGCGCTGTTCACCTCCAAGGGGAGAAAAAGCGCTTCCATAACCCTTCGGAGGTTCAACCTTGAACGCCTCTTTGACTTCGTCCTGTGTGGGGACGAGGTGCAGCGAGCTAAACCCTACC
>JAPWUU010000005.1 GCA_028275365.1 Candidatus Caldatribacterium sp. | reverse complement strand
GGAGTGAAAAGCTGGGGGTCGTTCATCCTCGGAAGCCTCCGGGAAACGAAGGCAACTGTCAGGAAGACCATAACGTTCGCCCGGAAAATTCGCCCGGACATTGTGCAATTCTCCCTTCTCACCCCCTTCCCGGGAACGGCGCTTTTTGAGGAGCTCCAGAGGGAAAACCGCATCCTCCACTTCAGCTGGTCGCTCTTTGACGGTGCCCATCCTGTGGTGAGGCTCGATACCTTAAAGCCTGGGGAGCTCCGGCGATTGCTCATCTCGGCGTACCTTGAGGTGTACCGGGGATGGCATGCCCTGCCACAGGTCGTGCAGTTTTTGCGGAAACTCTGTACCGTGAAGATTCCTTTTCTTGCGCGTTTCAAGGAACAGCTTTACCTGAAGGAGCGGATGAACCGTGAAAATCCTTCGTTTTCTGCATCCTGAGCGACATACCCCCTCATGGGGAAGGCTCCTTGAAGGGGACGTGGTCGAGGAAATCGCCTCTCCCTTCGGAAAAGAAACGGGACGGGGGGCACGCTTCTTCCTCAAGGACCTCCGGATTCTCCCTCCCGTGCGGCCGAGCAAAATCGTGGCCGTGGGCCTCAACTACAAGGACCACATTGCCGAGCTTGGCCAGAGTGTTCCCGAAAACCCCATCCTCTTTTTGAAGCCTCAAACGGCGGTCATCGGGCCGCGAGAACCAATTCTCCTTCCTCCTTGCTCCAGCCGGGTGGACTATGAGGCAGAACTTGCAGTGGTGATGAAACGACGGGCCTTCCGCCTGAAAAAAAGCGAAGTCCGGGATTCCATCCTCGGCTACACCTGCTTCAACGACGTCACAGCCCGGGACCTCCAGACCAAAGACGTGCAGTGGACCCGCTCAAAGTCTTTTGACACCTTCGCCCCCCTTGGTCCCTGGATTGAAGATGAGCTTGACCCGGGAAACTGCACGGTACGGTGTTTTGTGAACGGTACCCTGAAGCAGGAGGGCAACACCCGGATGCTCCTTTTCCCTGTGGAGGAACTCATCGTGTTCATCTCGGAAATCATGACCCTTCTTCCCGGAGACGTCATCGCCACGGGAACCCCAAAGGGCGTTGGACCGCTTGCCCCCGGAGACGTTGTGGAAGTGGAAGTTGAGGGTATCGGCATCCTCCAGAATCCTGTAGCCACAAGGTAGAGCACGATGAGTCAGGTCCTCGGCTTGATGTTCGCCCTCATCGGCCTTGGGTTTTTCCTGCGGATTCTCCGGGTTTTCCCGAAAGAAACCGCTCCTTTACTCAATCGCTTCGTCCTCTATGTGACCTTCCCGTGTCTTGTCTTCCGCTCCCTCCAGGGGGCTACCCTGGACCGAAGGTTGTGGAGCATCCCACCTCTGGCCTACACGGCTATCAGCGCCCTCTTCCTCCTTGCTTTCCTCATAGGGTCAAAGGGTTTCCGCCTTCCCCCCAAACGAGCAGTGAGCTTTGCCATGGGCGCAGCTTTCGGGAATACCGCATTCTTAGGATACCCCTTCATCCTTGCCCTCCTTGGGGAAGAGGGATTACCGGCAGCCATTTTCTACGACCAGCTCGGGAATTTCCTCTCAGTCTACACCCTGGGGGTAACGTTTTGCGTTTTCGGGAAAACGGGAAGGTTCTCGGGGAAAAACGTCGCGGAATTCCTGAAGCTCCCTCCCTTCAACGCTTTCCTCCTGGGGCTCCTCCTCAACGGTCTTCCCCTGCCACCCTTTCTCCTTGGTGTCATCAACCGCCTGGCTGATGTCACCGTTCCCCTCACCATGGTGGCCATCGGCCTTTCTCTCTCTCCTGCGAGCCTCTCCAAAGACGCACCACTTCTTGGCGTCTCAGCCCTCCTCAAGCTCCTCGTCCTTCCCCTTATGGCGCTGGGACTTGTGAAGCTTTTCCCTCTTTCCCCACTCTATGCGAAAGTCCTCGTGCTCCAGTCGGCCACACCGACTCTGGTGAGTTCCTATGTCTTTGCCTCGGTGTATGAACTCGACACTGAACTCTCCTCAAGCATCATCTGCGCAACGACGCTCATTGCTTTGGGAAGTCTTCCCCTCTGGAATCTCCTCTTTTAGCCTCAGGAAAACCCTCATGGGGCCGGCCACGAAGATATCCCCTTCGGCCACTGCCTCAAGGACTACCGTTCCTTCCCGCTTCTCGAGCTCCTGGCGTATCTCACTCAGGTTCACCGCCGAAATCACCCCGACCTTCCCCTCCTGGGGGAGAACCCCCTTCTCCACCCCCAGGACATTGAGGTCCCGGAGCATTTCCGCAAGCACCAGGTCAGGACTGGTCTTCCCCTGCTTGAGCGTCAGTTTCCTCCTCAGGAGTACTTCGCCTTGGGCGAAGATTTTCCGGTTCTCATCAAGCACAAAGCGGGCGACGACCGGCTCTCCCCGGAGGGTGTTGAGGGCAGCCACAAGACGCACCACGTGCTCCTTTGTCGCTCCGGAAAGCCTCTGCACCGCCTCCCGGAAGTTCATTTCCTGGACGAACACCACCCCTCTCCCTTCCTGGTCCTGCCCCGCCCCCCGCGCCTGGGCAACAACCGTTGCCCGCTGAATAAGGGTAAGGAGGAAACTCTCCGCCTCTTCTTGAGTCATTCCCGGCTGGGCCACTACACGCAGGATTTCCTCCTCATCCCGGAAGACGATCTCTCCTTGTCGCACCGCCAGGAGATTGGCCCGAAGACGGGTAAGCTCCATCTGCAGGGACTGGATTTCGTCCTGGAGGGCCTTCCGCTGCTTCTCAAGTTCAGCAACATTCTGGGAAAGCGACTTCACCTGTTCTTCGAGACTGGCTTTGGAAATCGAAAGCTCTTTCTCTTTTTCCGAGAGCGCCGTGACCTGTTCCTCGTACATCTTGACAGTCTTCTGCATGTGCTCAAGCTGGACATTCCGTTCCAGAACTTTCCGATTCAGCGACTCAAGCTGTGCTTTCAGTTCCTCCATACCGAAAAGCGCCGTACGCACGTCTTTTGAGGCCAGACTCAGGATGGTGAGCGTCACCGCAGAGATGAGAATCCCCGTGAGGATGCTCACAAGAATTGCTGTATAACGGGGGCGGAGGGTAAGAACCGAGAGTTTCCTTTTGCCGATACGACGGCCAAGGAAATCCCCCACGTAGGCAATGACACCGCTTAGAAGGAGAAGAACCAGAACGAGCAGAAAACTCCCTGTGCCCATTGTGCCACCTCACTGTGCGGAATCCTGCCTTAAGAGGAGCATCCCTCCTCCGAGGCTTCCGAGGATGTTCGGTATCCACGTGCCAAGGAAGGGAGGGAGCACCCCTCCTTCGGCAAGGGTGCTCATAATGGAGAAGAGGACGTAGTACCCGAAAACGATGAGGATGCTCAACCCAATCCCCAGGGCTTTCCCCGAACGGGGCGAAGTAATCCCAAGGGCCACACCAAGGAGGGCGAAGACCAGCGCCGCAAAGGGAATAGCGGTTTTGTGCCAGAGGAGGACCTCAAGGCGTTCCGTGGCCTGACCACGGGCCCTTTCCCGGGCGATGTAGGCCCGGAGTTCTGCAAAGCTCATCTCCTGGGGGCTTTTCCTCGTTTTGAGGATGCCTGGAATGGTTTCCTGTGTCTTCGCCCTTTCCTGGGCGAAACGAACGACCCGCTCGACCTCACCGCGGTCGTTCACCTCGTAGTATACCCCGTCTTCAAAGACCCACTGACCATCAGCCACCCGGGCCCGGGCCGCGTTGATGATACGCCGGAGCTTCTCTTCCTGGTATTCCTGGACCACGACCCCCCTGAGGATTTCATGACGGGAGTCTATCTCCCGGACGTAGAAAATGCGTTCCACTCCTTCCTCACTGACGTCCCGGAAAAACGCCCGTTCCTCCACCGGCCAGGAAATCCCCCCCTCAGACCAGATTTCCTTCAGTTTCAGTGCCGAAAAGGGGAGCGCAACTTCCTGAAGAAGAATGGTCCCCACACACACCCACAGGGCGAAGAGGAAAAAGGGAGCGAAGAACCGGACAAGGCTCACTCCGCAGGACCGAAGGGCGATGATTTCACTGTCTGCAGCCATCCTTCCGGTGACAAGAAGCACCCCCAAAAGCAGTGCCATGGGGAGGACGTAGACGAGAAGCTGAGGAAGGCTCAGGAAGAAAATGGCCACAACCTTCTCTCCCGAAAGACCTTCTCGAAGCCACATCCGGGCCAGGCGAAAGAGGAGGTCTCCTGCACTCAGAATGGCCACAAAGAGGAGAACCCCAAAGAGAAATGACCCGCTGACTTGCCTGAGTACATACCGGTCAAGCACCTGCATGTTCAGAGGTTGAACCGCTCCCCAAGGTAGTACCGGCGGCTCAGTTCCGATTCGATGATTTCCTTCGGCGTTCCTGAAACCAGGATCTTCCCTTCAAAGATAATGTAGGCCCGATCGGTTATGGCCAGCGTTTCCCGAACGGCATGGTCGGTGATGAGGACACCAATACCCCTTCTGGCCAGTCCCCGCACGATGTTCTGGATATCCTCCACGGCTATGGGGTCAATGCCTGTGAAGGGCTCGTCAAGGAGGATGAAGGAAGGGGAAGTGGCCAGAGCCCTGGCAATCTCCAGACGCCTCCGCTCACCACCTGAGAGGAGGTTGGCCACGGATCTTGCAAGATGAGCAATACCGAACTCCTCAAGGAGCTCGTTCCTCCGCCGCACCACCTCTTTCCGGGAAAGCCCCTGCATTTCCAGGACAAGGTCGAGGTTTTCCTGAACCGTGAGCCGGCGAAAGACCGAGGGCTCCTGGGGGAGGTACCCAATACCCATACGGGACCGGAGGTACATGGGGAAGTGGTTGAGCTCAAGGTCATCAAGGAACACCTGCCCCCCTGTAGGCCGAACAAGGCCGACGAGCATGTAGAAGGTGGTGGTTTTCCCCGCGCCATTAGGACCGAGGAGTCCCACGATTTCTCCTCGACGGACCGTAACGTCGACCTCGTTCACCACCCGCTTCCTGCCATATTCTTTTGTCAGGCGCCGACCGGAGAGAACGCTCCAGTCTCGTTTCATTGCGTCCCTTCCCCGGGAGGGATAAGGAGAATTTCCACGTTGCCTTCCACCCTCACCTGAAGTGTATCGAGGTTGACCGTGATGCGTTCCCCCCGAAGGCGGTTGCCCTCCCGCTCAAGCTCCGCTCCTCCTTCAAGGACCAGGAAACTGGTCCCCTCGGTGTACCGCGCCTGCTTCGCAGTCCCCTGCCATCCCTCCCGCCGAACCACCGCGTCCTGCCCCCGCCAGGTTTTCTCGGCAAAACGGTACTCTGCCCGGGAAAAGACCACCTGGAAACCCCGGAAGGTGAGAGCAGGATTCCCCGTGAACGCCGCCACACCCTGAGAGAAATCGAAAAGCCCTTCCTGGGCTCCAAAGCTCATGTCCTTCCCGGTCCCCGAAAGGTCCAGGACATGGAGGGTATTGGCCTTCCGGGAATAGGAGAGAGAGCTAACATGAACCGCAAGACCGTCAAGGCGGGCGGTGATATCGCCGCTTGAGCGGACCTCCTGGGCTTTGATGTCCACCTCAAGGGTGGGGCAGAAAATCTCGAGGTTCTTCCAGCTCAGGGTGGCCTTATGGGCCACAATCTTCCCTGTTTTCTCGTCGTATTCTGCCTCCTGAGTCCGCACAAGGAGCACGTTTTCCTCCTCTGCCCAAAGCCCCCAAACCAGTACGAACACGACCAGGATGACACACCCGAAAGTCAGAAGCTGTCGTCTCATGGTTTTCCCATCTCCAGCCGCACCACAACATTCCCCCGGAGGTATGCCTTCTTTTCCGCTACATTATAAACCAGCTCGTCGCACTCCGCCCTCGCTCCCTGACCGATAAAGCGTACTCCTTCCACCGTGAATGCCTTCTGTTCCCCCTGCCAGCGGAGCTCTCGCCCGAGAAATTGCTCCCCGGTTGTCACGTGACGAAGCTCCACACCCTCGAGGAACACGCTTTGTGTTCCAAGGAGAACGCGCCCCCTCAGGGCCCGCACTTCATAAAGCGGCATGCCTTCGCTAAAGAGCGTTCCGGCAATAGAAGACAGCACCACCGTGTCGCCCTGCTTCTCAATGTGCGGGGCCCTGAGGGTCCACTCTTTGCCCCTTGTTCCGATCCTCGTCACCTCGGCCTCCTCAAGGAGGATTGTCGTCCGCTCTTTCTCTGCGGGGGGTTCCTGAAGAGCCACGGGGTGGGGGATGACGAAAAAGTACCCAACAAGCAACCCCAAAAGGGCAAGAGAACCCAGAAAGAGCAGCACCTCTCCGGAGTCACCCTTCGGCACCATCGACCAGGAGGTAGTACACGTGCCGGAAACCTCTGGCCGCCAGGGAGGCAGCAAAGGCTTTTCCTTCGGCGCTGGTTGCTGCAAGAATAACGTAAACGCCCTGGGGGTCAAGGTGGGAGAGGTCATCCTCTCCTGTTACGGTCTCATAGCGGAGGCCTGGCTTCTCGGGAAAGGGGTTCGTGCCACGCTCCCGGAGATCCAGAAGCACCACCCCCTCAAGGACCTCGAGGAGATTCCGGACCTCAGGAAGTAGAAGACCCCGAAACCACAGGATGCGGTCGAGCTTCCTCCGGATGGTGGCTTCATCGCTTCCCCCAAGAATCATATCGGCAATTTTCCCCTGGGGATCGATGAAAACGAGCGTGGGAAACCCAAAAATCCGGTATGAAAAGGCGGTTTCCCCCCGCTCATCAAGAAGGACGGGAAAGGAAAGGCCCAATCCTTCCACGAAACGTCTGACTTTCTCCTTTGGCTCCTGCAAGTCAATGCCAAGAACAAGCAGAGACGCCTTCTCCCGGTACTCGCGGTAGAGCTTGTCAAGAAGCGGCAATTCCCTCTCACAGTATGGGCACCAGGTGGTGAAAAAAGACAGAACGACCGGCTGACCCCGAAAGTCAGCAAGGGCGTACTCCTTCCCGTCAAGACCGGGAAGACGAAAACCCGGCGCTTCCTGAGCCCCAGCTTGAGGAAGAACACACACCACCACAAAAAGCGCGACAAAAAGCCCGAGAACTCTCTGAATGCGCATGAAAGTGGCCTCCTTCAGGTTCGTGGGGCGTTCTGGGGGAGGAAAATCTCTTTAAGGGTGTGCACCATCTCTTCAGAGGCAAAGAGGGCATCCCGGTTCTCCTGCACGAGAGACCGATAGAGTTCCTCCCGGTAGACGGGGACGTCCTTTGGGGCAAGGACCCCCAGACGAACCTTTCCCCGTTCAATGGCGACTACCCTGACCTCAATGGTATCGCCGATGCGGATGCTCTCATTGACCCTCCGGGTGATGACCAGCATTGACTTCCGCTCCCTGCCCCTTGAGGACGAGGGGGTGATACAGGGTGTACCGTTCATCCTCAAGGATGATTTGCTTCCCCATCTTCAGAGTACAGTTTATCACAAGTGGGGCCAAAAGGTTAACACCTATTTCCTGAGGAGAACGGACACTCATGATGGCGAGAACGATGACCTCGTCACTCTTTGTGATGCCCAGGACCTCGCACTCGGAGGAAGGAATCTCCACTTCGTACCCTGGGAAACACACAAAGGGGTCACACACGGCAAAGACAATGTCCGGGTCGTCCACGCTCTGGAGCCAGAAAAACCCCCGGTCTTCAAGGAGGAGAAAACGGTGGAGGTGCTCAAACCCTGGAATACCCCAGGGGAAAAGGAGGACTTTGCTCTCCTCAACCTCGATATCACCGAAATACCTCGTGGTTACCCTCAAGGCGCTTCCCTCACCGCAAAAAGTCAAGGAGCGTCGGTTGCAGGAGTCTCGCTGCAGCTGCCAGAGCCATCTGGTACACATTCTGATGCTCCTGAAGCTGCACCGCAACCTCGGCAACGTCAATGTCCTCATCAAGGGAAAGGAGCTTCTTGAAATTCGTGGTGAAATCCTCAAAACGACTCAGAGCGTTCTCCAGGCGGAGCGTGCGGGCGCCGACTTCCGCCCGAACCTTCAAGAGGAGATCCAGAACCTGGTCCAGTTTTTCCAGGTCCTCCCCGGAAATGAGATCTACCCGATTCTCCCGAAGATGCTCTGCAAGGTCCCGAACCACTTTGAGAATCCCCGAGGCTTCCCGGGAGTTCGCAGGATCAAGGAGTCCCCAGTCTTCTAAAGGTGTCCCCAAACGGTCCTCAAGGGTCAGAGGGTCTTCGGTCCGGGAACGCAGGAAAAGCCGCTTGCCATCGGTGAAGGCGTACACCTCTTCTTTGAGGGCTAAATCCTCATTGATGCGGCGAACAAGGTCCTCAAGGGTCGTCATGGTGCCATCGATTTCGATTTCCACACCATTTATGGCAAAGCGTTCTCCCGCTGTCAGCGTTATACTTTCGTTACTCTGAACCTCGAATCCCCGGAAGAAGAGGCCATCCCCGGGTATCCCGATTGCCACCACCACTCCCTCGCTGATTTCCCTCTGGATGGATGCCCCGTTCCCCCGATACGTAAGGCGGCCACCGGCAAGAGCAAAGGGTGTGGTGAGGGTTTCAGTTCCGGAAAATACGTACCTGCCAGCATAGGCGGTATTGCCGATTCCCACGAGCTCCTCAAGGTATTTCTCCACCTCGGTGGCGATCATGGCGCGGTCTTCAGGGGTGAGCGTTCCGTTCGCCCCCTGAACGGCAAGCGTCCGTACCTTCTGGAGGACGCTGGTGGCCTGGTTGAGACTTGTGTCGGTGAGGTTGAGCCAGCTCAACCCGTCCTCAACGTTTGTGGTGTACTGCTCGAGCTTCCGGATGGACGTGCGCAAAAGGAGCACGTGGTTGAGCTTCACCGGGTCATCCGAGGGACGGCGGAGGGTTTTGCCTGAAGAGAACATATCCTGAACCCGGAGGAGCCTCTCCGTAATATTGTACAGATTCGTCATGACCTGGTCGGTGATCATCCGGTGGGTAACCCGCATCCTCTCACCTCTACTTGACCCTGTTCACTAAGGTGTCGAGCATCTCATCGATGGTGCGCACAAGAAGGGACGCTGCCTGGTACGCGTACTGGTACCGGATGAGGTTGGTCATCTCTTCATCAAGAGACACTCCCGAAATCGACTCCCGGCGGTTCTCAAGCTGCTGCACAAGAAGCTCCTGATTCTTGGCGATGCGCTGGGCTTCGCCCCGTTCCACTCCCAGACGGGAAACAATCCCCCGGTAGAAATCATCCGGGGTGGACCCGCCGACCACAGGCCTACCCCTTAGCTGGGCAATGGCCAGGGCGTTTCCCCCGTCTCCCGGAGCACCACTCAAGGAGGCTGCAATCTTCGCCGGGTTTTCAAGAATCTCCGGGGTCACCGCAAGGTCTTTCGCCCCGTCTCCGATGAAGAAGTCCCCACCTCTTTGAGGTGGTTCCTCAAGGGTAAAGCCCATCCGGTGTACCGTGTTCACCGCATCCCGGAGACCCATGGCCAGGGTATCCAGGGCTTCCTGGTACTTCGGAACAATAACATCCCGAAGGTCGAGAATCGCCTTAAGCTCTCCGTTCTGGTACGTAAAGTCCACTTGAGGGCCGTTCTCCAAAAAGACCTCGTACATCCCCGAGGCGTTCAAGGAGAGACTGAGGAAACTCCGTTCCCGGTCGTTCACAAGAATCCTCCCCTGGAGCGCAATGGTGTAGGTACCGTTCTGGTTCTCCTGAACCTGAACACTGAGGACTTTCGAGAGGTTCTCAACGAGAACATCAAGCTGGTCTTTGTAATCGTTGATGTTGCCCCCTGCCGGAGCCACCCGGACAATCTGCTGGTTGAGGTCGTAAATCTGCTGGATGAAGTTGTTCACCTCCTGGACTTTTATGGCCACTTCTTCGTTGAGTTCGCTCCTCTGGGTCTCAAGCTGCGTGTAGGTGTGGCTCAGTGCCTGGGCAAGGAGATTCCCGGTCTCGACCACAAGAACCCGGGAAGCCTGGGATTCGGGGGACTTCGCCAACTCCTGCCAGGTGTTCCAGAAGCGGTCAAAAATCTGGGAAAGACCACTCTCACCCGGTTCCCCGAAAACCACCTCAACCTGCTCCAGCCCCTTGTCTATCGTGTTCCAGTATGCCCCGGTACGGGATTCCTGGCGAATTTGCAAGTCCAGGAATTTGTCCCGCATCCTCCGGATTTCGTCCACGTCGGTTCCAAGACCTACGTTTTTGAGGTGGGGCGGAACGAAAAGGCCGCTCAAAGGAACAGTCTCCTGCGAAAGGTGGGGAACCTGACGGGTATATCCTGGGGTATTGGCGTTGGCGATATTGTGGCTTGTAACGTTCATCGCCGCCTGGTGTGCCTGCAGTGCTTTTCGGGCAATTTCCAGCCCAAGGAAGATGGTGCGCATACCCTTCCCCCCTACACAACGCCGTCAATGAGGATGCCGCGAACGCCACCCCTGGACCTCTCACCCCGCGGAGGTCCATAACAGGGGCTGTTCTTCTGTTCCTGCCGCTCCACCTCCCGGAGGAGCAGAGAGAACACCACGTCAATGTAGTTCAGAACGTCCTCGATGAGCAGGGTATTCTGCCGGTTGAGCTCCTGGAGTTCCCGAACCACCCGGGAGAGCTCCTCCCGAAGGAGGAGGAATTCTCCCTGGAGATCCGCATCGGCAAGCTCGAAAACCCTTGAGAGGCTCATCTCCTGCCCTTTTGGGAAAAACTGCCGCTTCATTTCCTCCCAGATTTTGCCCAGTCGCCTTTCCACCGCGCAGGTCTGGAAAACCAGTTCCCCCTCTTCCTCAAGGAGGGGCACAAGAGCCTCAATGTCGTTTTTGAGAAGGATCTCTTGCTTCTTCCGGGCAATCTCAAGAAGCCTCTCCTGAAGCACAAGTTCTCTCTTAAACCCTTCAAGAAGATGCAGAAAGTACTCACGCCGAGTGGTCAACACGCTCGCCCTCGCTCACGATGAAATCCACCGCTTCGCGGTAGAGCATCTTCCGGGCAATCTCCACACCACCTGGGTGGTACCGACCTTTCTCAAGGCGTTCCCGGAAAGCCGCCACGAGCTCCTGTCGGACGGGGGGGATCTCCCGCAGGCGTTCCTTCAGGGCGTTCATCCTCTGGGCCTCAAGGGAGAGGGCGAGGGAATCGCCCTGAGGAGATACCCGGAGCGCCTCTCCTCGCTTCTGTCCTCTGGCTCTCTCGACGTACACCTGGAGAAGGCTTTCCACCTGATTTCCAGAAATCTTCACGCTCCATCCCCTCTTTTCTTCCCCTTCTGCCCTTATATATCGACGCCTTTTGAGTTTTCTTTAGCCCTGTTCCTTCCTTTTCTTCAGCGCATCTTTAAAGTAGAAATCAGGCCCTAAGGTTTTTCTCTTCTCACCGCTCTGGATGAGTTGGGCGACTTTCTGGCGACACTCCTCACAGAGACGTCCTGCAAGAATCGGCCTACCACACCGCTCGCAGAAAAGTTCAAGGACGGGCTGCGCCTCAGACGCAATCTGCAGCCGTCCCTCCTTCACGAACTCCAGAATCACCTTCTTCTCCACACCAGTGGCCTCACTGACCTCCTCAAGGCGCGCCTTGGGATGCCGGCGAAAGAACTCCTTGACCTTCTGGAACTCCTCTTCTTCTTTGGCCAGACACGCAGGACAGAGGTTCCGCTCGATGACCTTCTGGAAAACCGCCCCACACCGCTTACACTTTGCCAAGATCATGGAACTTCCCTTCTTTCACGAGACGCTCAAAAAGGAACTTCCCCAGGCCCACCCCTCCCTGGGCGCTCGCTCTTCTGGCCACCTCCTCGACCCAGAGTTCCCGAAACCACAGCTCCTCCCGACTTGAAAGCGAGGAAGAGAACACCGGCACAAACGCCCGCTTGAACACAAACCCCAGGAAAAAGGCCTCGAAATCACTGCAGGCCTTTTGCATCATTTTCAACGATTTTTCCTCTCCTGTCAAATGTCCTGAGCACTTCCCCTCAACGCGCATACGCCATCCCTCACTGAATCACGAGTTCCCCCTGCAGCGCCCCTGCCTCTTTCAGGGCCTGGAGAATGGCGATGAGATCCCTTGGACTCACCCCCAAAGCGTTGAGCACCCGCACGAGATCATCAATGGTGTTGCCTGACTCCACCCGGAAAAGACGGGCCTCCTGCTCTTCCACCTGGACCTGCGTCTCCGGCACCACCACGGTTTCCCCCGGCGAGAACGGTGGGGGCTGGGACACCTCGTACTGGGTCTTGATGGTCACGGTAAGGTTCCCATGGGCTAAAGCCACGGGGAGAATCCTCACGTTCCCTCCGATGACGATGGTCCCGGTGCGCTCGTTCACCACCACCCGGGCTGGCGCGTCAGGAGTCACCGGAATTTCCCCCAAAAGCGCCACAAGCTGGGACACCCGGTCCCGGTAGTGCTCGGGGATGCGCACCTCTACCCGATTTGCATCCAGGACCCGGGCTGCCTCGCCTCCAAGCTCTACATTGATGGCCTGAGCGATGCGGGAGGCGGTGACGAAATCGGGGTTTCGGAGAAGGAACGTGAGGGTTCCCCGAGCGGCGTCGAAGAAATTCGTTTCCACCGTTCGTTCCACAATGGCCCCACCGGGAATTCGGCCCACCGTGGGGTGATTCCTCTGCACCTGGTTCCCCCCTCCTCCGCCAACGTTGAACCCTCCGATGGAAACCGGCCCCTGAGCCACCGCGTACACTTTTCCATCCACTCCTTTGAGCGGGGTGAGGAGCAACATCCCTCCCTGGAGGCTTTTAGCGTCCCCCAAAGAAGAAACGATACAGTCGATGCGTTCCCCATTCCGGACAAAGGGAGGGAGCTCTGCGGTCACAAGAACCGAAGCGACGTTCCGGGAACGCACAAGCTGCGAGTCCACAGGGATACCGAACTTCGCCAGGACGTTCGCCAGGGCCTGGTTGGTGAAGAGGGTGTTCTGGCTGTCTCCGGTGCCCGAGAGCCCCACAACCAGCCCGTACCCCACGAGTTGATTCCCCCGCACGCCCTCGATGTCGGTGATATCCTTAATCCGTACCACCTCTGCCCAGAGGGGCAACGCTAAGAGAAGAGCACAGAAGACGCTGATGAGAACTCTAAAAAGCCACCTCATCTTCTCCCCTCTAAAAGAGCACATCAAGAATGGAACCAAAAAGCCCCTGGAGCATCCCCAGAAGGCCACTCTGTTTTTTGGGCTTGAGCGTCCCTTCAAGACGAATCACCACGTCCATCACCTGAGTGGAAGAAATAGTGTTCTGCGGCGAGAGCAGGCGGGGGTCGATGGTTCCCTCAATACTCAGGGTTTCCCGCTCTTTATTGAGGAAGATTTCCTTTTTGCCCGCAATGCGAAGGTGCCCGTTCTCAAGAACCTCCACAACCCGGCAGGCGATGACACCACTTAAGGTAACACCCCGGCTGTACGAACGTTTCCCCGTTTGAGAACTCTGGTGGTTGAGCTGCGCCGGCGGGAGGAAGTCAAAGACTCCCTGGCCTGCTTGAAGCCCAACCTGCGTTTCGTTACTCCCCTGGGATGAGGCTGTGGCCGTTCCCCTGGTCTGTTCTTCAAGAATCACCGTGACCACATCTCCGACGTTTCTGGCCCGTTCTGCCACGTAAGGCTCCGAGAACCACCCATCATCCCGCCAGAGGGACTCCCCGAAGGCCACGCCCCCAAAAAGAAGGGAAAGACCGACAAGGCAACCGAAAAGCCACCTCACTGGACCACCACCCGCACAGTCCGTTCATCAACAATGATGCCTTCCACCCTCTTTCGGGAGGAGGTATTCTCAACGACAATGCGATCCCCTAAGGTCCCTTCCCCCCGGGCCTTCCCCGTGGTCGTCACCACAATGCTCCCGTATTCTGCCACCATCGTCACGAGATCCCCTCGCTTAATAAGGACGTCCTTCCCCAAAGCAGTGGGCACAACAGGATCCCCGGCTCTGAGAGTTTTCCGCACCGGTTTCCCCAAAACCTCCTCAAGGGCGGTACAGGCCTTTTCGGTCTCAAAAGACACCGGCTCGACACTCACGGCGACGTCCTCCGGGTCGATGGTCTCGTGAACGGTTAGGTCTTTCCTGGCCCGAACCACAGGGCGGTAGACAGAAAGAGCAAACCGCACCGTTGTTTTCCGCGTTCCATCGCTTGCAACAATATCTGCCCCTTGCACTCCCCAGGGTTTCAGGGTCTTTGGGAGCACCACCGCAAACCCCGGGGTAGGGAGGACTATCCTGGGCTCCTCAAGGAGGGTCACCTCAATCCGCTCAGCCTCGGGGAAACGCTCTTTCAAAGCCCTGTGGATCTCTTCCTCCAGAGTTTCCCGGGCCACCGGCACTCCTCCTCGCCGCACCCGAGAGACGCTGGCCCCGGAGAAGTAGATGTAGTCAAGACCCGGAACCCTCTGCCCCACCACTCGGGCGTAGATTTCCTGGGGCGAAATCACCCGCTCTCCCTGAGGGGGCAAAGCCCCAAGGCTCAGGCTCCGCAGAGCCCTCTCCCACTGGGGATCAGGATACAAGACCTCGGCGACATCCCCAAGCGTGAGGGTCTCTTGAAAGACCACGACCTCCTCCCTGAGGCGCACCTCAAGGGTAAGCGCAAAGGCCGAAGATACCGCGCTCAGAAGACTCAAAAGCGCAAAGGCCCCTGCCCATCGCCGCAAACGGCCTCACCTCTTCATATTGTTGGTGATGCTCATCATCTCATCAGCGGTGGTGACCGCTTTGGCGTTAATTTCGTAAGCTCTCTGAGCAGAAATCATCCGGACCATTTCCTCCACAATCTGGACATTGGAGGTCTCGAGAAACCCTTGAGCCAGCGTCCCGAAACCCCCAAGCCCCGGGGTCCCCACCTGAGGGTCACCGGAAGCTGCTGTAGCCACGTAGAGGTTCCTTCCAATACTCAGAAGTCCTGCGGGGTTCACGAAACGGACCAGCTCAATCACTCCGACTTCCTGAGGTTCCGTCTCCCCGGGCATCTTCACCGTGACCGTCCCGTCCTGAGCAATGGTGATGGACTCGGCTTCCTGAGGAATGGTGATGGGAGGCTCAAGAGGGAATCCGTCGCTTGTGACCATCCTTCCCTGAGCGTCGAGCTTGAAAGACCCGTCTCTCGTGTAGGCCACCGTTCCGTCAGGAAGAAGGACTTGGAAAAACCCATCCCCCTCAATCACGAGATCCAGCGGATTCCCCGTCTCGTAGATATCACCCTGGGAGAAAATCTTCTGAATGGCCGCCGGTCGCACTCCAAGACCTACCTCAATCCCTGAGGGAACCTGGGTCTCGGGAGAGGTAGGAGTTCCCTTGAAGCGGATAACCTGGTACATGAGGTCCTGGAAGTCCACCCGGCTTTTCTTGAACCCCGTGGTATTGACGTTAGCGAGGTTGTTGGCAATCACGTCAAGGTCGAGTTGCTTGGCCTGCATCCCCGTGGCCGCCGTCCATAGCGCTCGAATCACCGCTCTCCTCCTCCTATCCCAGACGAGGGATGTCATTCACCGCTTTCCCCAGCGTCTCATCCTGAGCCACCACGGCCCGCTGGGTGAGCTCGTACTCTCTGAGGGCTTCAATCATCCGCACCATGGCCTCCACAATCTCCACATTGGACCGCTCCAAAAACCCCTGCCGGATGGTGTACTGTTGAGCTGCCTCGGGCACCACCCCTTCCGGCGCCCGGAAGAGGTTCTCGCCCCGTTTCTCCAGAAGGTCAGGGCTTGCAAATCGCACAATCCGGAGTTTCCCCACTACCTCTTCCCCCACCCGGATATTGCCCTCTTCATCCACCACCACTTCTCCTTGCGGAGGAAGTACGAGGTCACCCCCCTCTCCCTGGACGGGATACCCCCCTGGAGTCACCAGTCTCCCATCGGCACTCCGCAGGAAATTCCCGGCCCGGGTGTATGCTTCGCCTTCCCCGGTCATCACCACGAAAAATCCCTCACCCTCAATGGCGAGATCCAGAGGATTCCCCGTCATCTCCAGCCTACCCTGGGAAAAATCAGTGGTGAAGTCCACCCGGGGCTGCACGGCAAGGGGAAGCTCCCCCACAAAGGCGGGATGTTCTCCCAAGACAAAGCGGAAAAGTTCCGCCACCTCTCCTCCCTCGATGGAGAAGACGTCCTTTTTAAAGCCCGGGGTGTCGATATTGGCAATGTTGTTGGCGAGGATAGTCTGCTTGATTTCGTGGAGATTGAGC
Source organism: Candidatus Caldatribacterium sp. (assembly GCA_028275365.1). Lineage (GTDB taxonomy): Bacteria > Atribacterota > Atribacteria > Atribacterales > Caldatribacteriaceae > Caldatribacterium. The sequence continues at coordinate 38,171 of JAPWUU010000005.1, read as the reverse complement.
CCCGAAAGAGCAGTGTAGATTCCTCGGATCACCTTATCACCTCCCGCGAGGGAGGTGATAAAGAAATATGCCAAAAAGAGAGAGTTACGGATGGGAATTCTTGAGGAAAACCTGTAGGAAGTTTGCCCAGAGACGTGTCTTCAGGTCCTCGGGGCTCTTCCCCAAAAGAGCGGCGAAAAAGCCTGCCGTCTCAATGAGGAATGCCGGCTCGTTTCTCGCACCTCGCTTTGGCTGAGGCGCAAGATAGGGCGCATCGGTCTCGAGGAAAAGACGCTCGGGGGGAACCGTCCGTGCCACCTCCCGGAGACGAAACGCCTTCGGATAGGTCACCACACCGCCAAAAGATACGTACCATCCCCGGGAAAGGACACGCCTGAGGAGTTCCGAATCCCCCGAAAAGCAGTGCCACACTACAGGGACGTTTCTGGCTTTTTCTGCGAGAATCCGGAAGACATCCTCCTCTGCATTCCGGGAGTGCACCACAAGGGGAAGGCCATACCGTTCGGCGAGTTCAACCTGAGCAGCAAAAACGACTTTCTGCTCTTTTTTGTAAGTTGTGTCCCAGAAGTAATCGAGGCCAACCTCCCCCACCGCAAGGATTCTTTCCTCTCTGAGAAGGCGCTCAAGTGGCGAAAGGTCGACTTCTCCCTCCACCTCTTGAGGGTGTACCCCCACACACCCGTAAACCCCGGGATAGAGTCGGACGAGTTCCACAACCTTTTTCGAAGACTCAAGAGAAGTCCCGGCGGTGACAATGTGCGCCACCCCCACCTTCCGGGCACGGGATAGTACCTCGGGGAGATCCTCCCGGAAGGCTTCGTCGTCGAGGTGGGCATGAATATCGACCCAGGAGGTCATCGCACCCTGCTTCCCGGAGCGATGTCCCGATCAACGGTGACGAGACTCACCTTCCCCTGCCCGTCATCGGCAGCAAGGAGCATTCCCTGGGATTTAATCCCCCGGATGACTGCGGGTTCAAGGTTGGTGACCACCACAACCTTCTTCCCCACCATTTCCTCCACCGAATAGTACGGGGCCAGTCCGGCAACCAGGGTCCGCTCCTCTGCCCCCAGGTTCACCCGGAGCACCATAAGGGCCCGGGTTCCCTCTACCCGCTCGGCGCTCACCACTTCCCCAACCCGAAGGTCGACTTTTTGAAAATCTTCAAGGTGGATTTCCTGAGATTGCATTCCGTTCAACCTCCTCTCATCCCTGCAGGCGAGGAAACAGGGGTTCAGGCTGCGCTACAGAGAACACCGATGGACCCTTTCCCCAGTCGCACAGCGCCAGGGGATTGTGGTCCTTCAGGATTTCCTCCACCCCCAGGTACTGCAAAAGCCTCGTTGCAGTCTCCGGCATGAAGGGGAACAAGAACACTCCAAGCATCCTCCCACAATCAAGGAGCCTGTACAGTACCCGATCGAGTTCCTCCCCAAGAATCGGATCCTGTACCATCCGCCAGGGGGCCTTCTGGTCGAGGTAACGGTTGCCGAAGTGCACAAGACGCCAGACCTCTCCGAGGGCCTGGGAAAAGGCGAAACGGTCCATAAAGGTGAAGAACCGTTCTCGAACTTCCTGAAGGAGCTCTTCCCACTCCCGGTCCTCATACCGGGAAGGTTTCGCCACCCGGCCATTCCGATACTTCCAGACCATGTTCAGCGTCCGGTGGATGAGGTTCCCGAAGTTATCCGAAAGATCGGCATTGCTCCGCTCCACAAACGCCCGTTCCGAAAAATCCCCATCCAGCCCAAAGCTCACCTCCCGCATGAGGAAGTACCGGAAGCGATCTACACCAAATCGAGCAATGACCTCAAGGGGGTCCACCACGTTGCCCTTGGACTTGGACATCTTCTCTCCTTCTACCGTCCACCAGCCATGGGCGAAGACCCGTCGGGGGAGAGGAAGTCCCGCCGCAAGGAGCATGCTGGGCCAGAGGACAGCATGGAACCGGAGGATGTCTTTCCCCACAAGGTGGTGGGCCGAAGGCCAGAAGGTCTCAAAGAGTTCTCTATCCCTCCCAAACCCCACCACCGTGAGGTAGTTGATGAGTGCATCGAACCAGACGTAGATGGTGTGATTCGGGTCTCCGGGAACGGGAATTCCCCACCGGACCCCCAGACGGGAAATGCTCTGGTCTTTGAGGCCCCCCTTCACGAAACTGTAGATTTCGTTGAAGCGGCTCTCCGGCATCACAAAGTCGGGATGCTCGTCAAGGTACCTCAGGAGAGGCTCGGTAAATTTCGAGAGGGCGAAAAAGTAGCTCTCTTCCCGCAGACGCTCAAGGGGCCTGCCGCAATCAGGACACACCAGGCGCCCCTCAAGCTGTGCCTCTGTCCAGAAGGTCTCACAGGGCACGCAGTACCATCCCTCGTATTCACCCTTGTAGATGTACCCCTTCTCCTTGAGGAGGAGAAAGAACGACTGAACAGTTCTCTCGTGTTCGGGATCAGTCGTCCTGATGAACACATCATAGGAGATGTGCATCCGTTTCCAGAGGTCCTGGAAACGGAGGACCACCCGGTCCACAAGCTCCTGGGGAGTAAGACCAGCATCCTGAGCGGCTTTGGCGATTTTCTGCCCGTGCTCATCGGTTCCCGTGGAGAAGAGCACCCGTTCCCCTCTCATGCGGTGGAAACGGGCCAGAACGTCGGCAGCGCAGGTGGTGTAGGCGTGCCCAATATGGGGAACATCGTTCACGTAGTAGATTGGCGTCGTGATATAGAAACTCCCATCCATTCCCTGTCCCCTCGTTTCCCACATTTTGCCCTTAAAAGTACCGCACTTTCCGGGCGCTGTCAATCGCCTGATGGAGGACACCACGTCTCCTCCCTCGAAACTGCAGGATCGAAGGAAGGTCACGGGGCAAGATTATCTCTCATTTGACATAACCTGATATTTTGACTATAATAGAAAATGCTTGCAACGTCAAACCCTCGTGCGAAGGTGGTTCCCATGCAAAACCTGACCGTCCAAAACCATTCCCGTTACACCGGCCGGCACACGAGAGAACCATGCATTGAGGAAGTCCAGAAACCGTGGGGACGTTTCATCCGGTACACTCTCAACGAGCCCACCACAGTGAAGATCCTCGAGGTGAAACCTGGAACTTCCCTGAGTCTGCAATCCCACTGCCATCGCGACGAGCTGTGGGTTGTGCTCTCCGGAGAGGTCACGGCAGAGATCGAGGGGAGGAAACACCGGCTCGGAGACCTTGCAACGCTTTTTATCCCTCGAGGGACAAAACATCGCCTCCAGGCGCACCGCGCTCCGGCGAGAATCCTCGAAATTTCCTTCGGTTTCTTCGACGAAGAGGATATCGTCCGTTACGAGGACGAGTACGGCAGACTCTGAAAACTCACGGGAGGTGAGAACAATGTCCACCCCTTGCAATCAGAGGGTCCTGTATTTTTCAACATATCCCCCAACAGAATGCGGCCTGGCCACCTTCACCCAGGACCTTGCTTCTGCCGTTGCTTCCTGGAATCTCACACAGCCCGCAGTCATCGCCATTGAACAGGGAGGGGAAAAGACTTCAACGCGACCTCCTGAGGTGCTCTTTGTGGTGCGGAGAGACCATGAACTCGACTACATCAAGGCGGCAAAGATGGCCAGCAACGTTGCCGATGTGGTGAGCATCCAGCACGAATTCGGTATCTTCGGTGGAGAAAACGGAGAGTTCGTGCTCACCTTTCTGAAGCATCTGAAAAAGCACTCTGTCGTGACCCTCCACACTGTCCTCTCGCACCCGGACCCTGGGAAACTTGCCATTATCCGGGAAATGTCCTGCTACGTCGAAGCCTTCGTTTGCATGAACCGTCTGGCCATCCCCATCCTTGAACGGGTATACGGTCTCCCACCGCACAAAATTTCCTACATCCCCCACGGAGCACCTCATCACGTCCCCGAAGACAAAGACAGGGCAAAGAGTCTCCTTGGGCTTTCGGGGAGAACTGTTCTCTCCACCTTTGGTCTCCTCAGTCCGGGGAAGGGCATCGAATACGCTATTGAGGCCCTGTCCGGTGTCGTTCGCCGTTTCCCCAACGTCCTTTACCTCATCCTTGGAGAAACCCATCCCAAAGAGCGAGAAAAACGGGGAGAATCCTACCGGGTCTTTCTTGAAGAGAAAGTTCGCAGACTCGGTCTTGAAGACCACGTGCACTTCGTGAACCGTTACCTCTCTCAGGAAGAACTCGTCCAGTACCTTGCCGCAACAGACATTTACCTCACACCCTACCTCAATCCCGAGCAGGTCACAAGCGGGACCCTCACCTATGCCCTCCGCTTTGGAAAAATCGTCATCTCCACACCCTACCTCTCCGCCCGGGAAGCACTCCAAAACGGCACGGGTATCCTTGTTCCCTTCCGGAATGCCACAGCCATCCAGGAAGCACTTCTGGAACTCCTCGAACATCCCGAGAGAATGCACGTCATTGAAGCCCGGGCGAAAAACACTGGGATAGCTTACTCGTGGGACCGTGTGGGTCAAGAATACGCGAAACTCTTCGAACGTATTCTCTGCCATGCCCGTACCGCGTTCTCGAAGGAGTGAAGGACCATGCTCTCCCTGAGGACACGGAAAAAGACCCTCGCTCTTCGCCTTGACTACCTCGCGGCGCTCACTGACCACTTTGGCATCTACCAGCACGCCGTTTTCAGTGTTCCCGACCTCCGCCACGGGTACACCACAGATGACGTGGCTCGAGCCCTCCTTGTGACCATTCGTCACTTTGAGCTCTTCGGCAACCCCTGGGTACTGCAACTTGCAAGAAGGTACCTGTCCTTCCTCCAGTGGGCCCAAAGACCCGATGGGCTCTTCCACAATCTCTTTGCCATCGACTGCAAACCCCTCGATGAGGTGGGTTCCGAGGACTGCCAGGGAAGGGCCTTCTGGGCGCTTTCAGCTCTGTCTGCTTCCCGTTGCTTTCCCCGGGAACTCAGAGAGCCTGCCCGGAGAATGCTTGAGAGACTTACCCCTCACCTCTTCTCCCTGCACCATCCTCGCCCGATGGGCTTTCTCCTGGAGGGTCTGCGTGAACTTGCTCCGGAAGGGGCAATCCCAGGGGTGGAACTCTCCATTACCGAATGCGCCTCGATTTTTGGGGAAAAGGTCCTCAGACGCTACAGGGAGCATTCCGAGCCCCTGTGGAGGTGGTTCGATGAAGCCCTCACCTGGGGCAATGCCCTGCTCCCTCTGGCCCTTTTCACCGCCTATGAACTCACCGAAGACCAGAGGTTTCTCAAGGCAGCCAGAGAAAGCTTTGAATTCCTTTCTTCTCAGGTTTTTGTGGACGGCATGTTCGTCCCCATCGGGAACAGAGGGTGGTACCGGAAGGGAGGGAGACGGGCACTTTTCGACCAGCAGCCCATCGAAGCCTTCTGGATGCTCGTTACCTCCCTCAGGGCCTCGAAATTCTATGACCGGGAGAGGAATCGAAGACGGGCTCTGTTGTCGTTAGAATGGTTTCTCGGAAGAAACGTCCACCGCGTGAGCCTCTACGACGAAGCGACGGGTTCCTGCGCTGACGGGCTCACGCCCTCCGGACTCAACGAGAACCGGGGAGCCGAGAGCACCATTGCCTGCCTTTTGAGCTTGCTTTTTGCCTACAAAACAGGACTCCTCAGGGTAAAAGCTCCCTGAGCCTTGCCGAACCTCAAGACTTCTGTCATAATGGGGTTGTGCGCGGAATCGAACACGCCCTCAATCCCCGAAAGATTCTCAGGCAGTTCCTCGTGGGAGTGGGTGGGAGTGCTGGGGCCCTGGTGCTCATTGTGCTTTCCCTTTTCCGTCGGGAAGGACGGGTGGTCTTTGCTGTTCCTGCTCCCCAGTACCTCCTTTTGGGTGTGCTCCTCCTTATCCTCGGATGGTCCTGCGACGCTTTGCGGGTCATGGTGTCGGCCCGTATCTGGAAAAAGCGCATCCGCTTCCGGGATAGCCTCACTGTGGTTCTCTCTGGGTACTTCCTAAGCGGTATCACCCCTGCCAATACAGGGGGGAATGTCGCTGAAATCTATGTCCTCACAAAATCCGGACTTTCCCTTGGGGAGGCAACCTCGCTGACTCTCGTGGGAGGAGCGCTGTACTCGCTGAGCCTCGTGGTTCTCTTCCTTCTTTTCTCTTTCCTCCAGAAAGAGCCCATTCCCTCCCGGATTTTCCAGGTCACCTCGTACCTCCTCGGGCTGTACGCTGTCCTCATCGGTATTCTGGCAGCCTTTCTCAGGTTCCCCGCGCCTCTTGTGGCGCTCTCTGGCAAAGTTGGTACCTTTCTGGCCTCTCGTTTTCCTCGCCTTGCCCCCACCGGACAGGAAATCCCCACCCTCGTCAGCAACTTCCTCCTCGACCTCCGGGAAAAACTCCTCATTTTCCTCCGCAACCCCCACTACCTTGGATGGAACATCTCCATGTACTGCCTGCATTTCCTCTGCCTCTTCGGTACGACCTACTTCATTCTCCTCGCCCTTTCTGAAACCCGTCTTTCCTGGTTCTCAGCCATTCACCTCCAGGTTCCCCTCTTCTTCGCCCTCCGTTTCACCCCGGTTCCTGGAGCAAGTGGCGTGGCTGAGCTCTCCTTTGCCTCGCTCTTTAAGCCTTTCCTTGGGGGCGGAAAGGTGAGTCTTCTTGTGTTCTTTTGGCGCCTCCTCACCTATTACGGAGCTTTAAGTGCCGGAAGCGTTGCCTTTTTCCGAACCTTGGCCCGCTGAACCCTTGCCATCCTCGAATTTTTCTGGCAAAATTGGGCCATGAACCACCTCTTTTGGGGAATAGCAGCAAGCACTCTGGCGGGCCTTGCAACGGCTCTCGGAGCTATACCTGTTCTCTTTTCTTCGCTCCATGCCTTCTCCCACCGCTTGAAGGACGAACTCCTCGGCTTTGCCGCCGGGGTCATGCTTGCTGCCACCGCCTTCAGCCTCCTTGTTCCCGCCATCGAGCAGGGTGGGACGTGGGTGACCGTTGCAGGGGTGCTTGCCGGAGCCGCACTTTTAGACCTTCTTGACCGCATTGTCCCCCACGAACACTTTGAAAAAGGAAAGGAGGGCCCGGCATCGAAACTTCGGAAAATCTGGCTTTTTGTTCTCGCCATCACGCTGCACAACTTCCCTGAGGGCCTCGCTGTAGGGGTGAGCTTTGGGAGTAAAAACATCGCCGACGGCATCACGGTGGCCGTAGCCATCGGGCTCCAGAACATCCCCGAAGGCCTTGCGGTGGCGGTGTCCCTCCTTGGCGCAGGATACAGCCGAGAAAAGTCCTTCCTTTATGCCCTTCTCACCGGACTCGTGGAGCCTCTGGGAGGGATACTGGGTGTGGGCCTCATTTCGATGATGTACGCCTTCCTACCCTTTGGCCTTGCCCTCGCCGCAGGGGCGATGCTCTTTGTGATTGGGGATGAAATCATCCCCGAGACCCATCACGGTCCTTCGGCCCGCTACGCCACGTATGCCCTCCTTGTGGGCTTTGTCGTCATGATGGGCCTTGATACGGTTTTCGGGTGAAGAGGAATTTCGGTGCGTTTCCCTGGTTAGGAAAGAAAAACCCGTAAAGGGGGGAGAACGATGGACCGCTACATTTGCCGCATCTGTGGATACGTGTACGACCCGGCCAAGGGGGACCCGGACGCAGGGATTGAACCGGGGACACCCTTTGAGGCCCTGCCACCCGACTGGGTGTGCCCGGTGTGTGGAGCAAGCAAGGACCAGTTTGAGAAAGAGTGACGCAGGAGGGGCGGCCACTGCCGCCCTTTTCAGCCTCTTTGACCTCCCTCCACAAGTTCCGCTCCCACTATGAGGCTGACGATTTCATCAGGATTCGTCTCATGGGTGAGGCGCTCGCCGACCTTTTCCCCTCGCCGGAGCACTACAAGACGGTGCGCAACCTGGAAAACGTCGTAGAGCTGATGGCTGATAATGATGATGGCGACACCCTGGGCACTCAGGGTCTTCACGAGATTCAGGACCTTTCGTTGTTCCGTGACTCCCAAAGCCGCAGTCGGCTCATCCATGATGAGGAGCTTGGCATTCCAGTAGATGGAACGGGAAATCGCCACCGACTGGCGCTGCCCACCAGAAAGGGTCTTAATTTTGTTCCGCAGCGAGGGGATTTCTATCCCCAGGCGGTCGAGGACCTTCTTCGATTCCTGCATCATGTACTCATGATCGAGAACCGGGATGAGGTTGAAGAGCTTTTTGAGTTTCTCACGACCCAGAAAGATATTCGAGTACACGTTGAGATTCTCTGCAAGCGCCAGGTCCTGGTAGATGGTCTCAATCCCCAGGCGAATTGCATCCATGGGGCTGGTGATGCGTACTTCTCTTCCCTCAAAGAAAATCTGCCCTTCATCCGGACGGTACACCCCGGAAATGACCTTGATAAGGGTTGACTTTCCTGCACCGTTGTCCCCCAGAAGTCCTACCACCTCTCCGGGATACACCTCCATACTGACCCGGTTGACCGCCACGAGGCCACCAAAACGCTTGACGATGTTCCGCACCTCAAGGAGTGGTCTTCGTTCTCCTTCCATCTCCCTATTCCCCTTTTCTCACAAACTCCGGGAAGAACTGGTCAACGAGCACCGCAAGCACCAGAATGATTCCCACATAGACGTACTTGTTGTACGTGGGAAGACCCAGGTTGACCATGCCGGTCTCTAGCATAGCAATAATCAAGGTACCGATAATGGACCCCACCATACTCCCCGTTCCTCCATAGAGGCTTGCCCCACCGATGACCACAGCCACAACAGAATCGAGCATTCGCGCCGCTCCGGCATCAGCCCGCCCGGTCACAAACCGAAGAGTATACATCACTCCACCCATTGCGGCAAAGAACGAGGAAATCATATACACTCGGATGAGGTGCTTCTCCACAGGGATTCCAGCTCTCCGGGCAGCATCGATATTCCCCCCGATAGCGTAGATGTGCTGCCCGAACTGGGTCCTGGCAAGGATAAAGCCAAAAATAGCCACAGCAATAATGGAAAAAACGAACACGTTGGGGAAGAGAGGAATCATGGCCCGAATGTCAGCTCGACCAATTCCCTGAGGCGGACTAAAGAAGGTCAACGCCTTTCCCGGAAGGTAGTAGAGGAGGTACCCGTTTCCGATGAAGCCCACAAGGGGTGGAAGCCCAGAAATCGGGACATTATTGCAGAGAATCTCGGAAAGACCATAGGCAACACCGTACATGCCAAAGGTGGCGATGAAGGGAGGAACCCGAAGTTTCGCCACCAGGGCACCGTTGACAAGACCTGGCAGAAGCCCAAAGAGCAGGGCACTAGCGCACCCAAGAAGAATCGACAGGCCCTGCGAGACTGAAGCTGCCTGAAGCATGACCATAATTTTGGCGCTGACCACACAGGCCAGACCCATGACAAACCCCACGGAGAGGTCAATACCTCCCGTGATGATGACGAAGGTCTCCCCGGCGGCAAGAAGCAGAATGGTTGTTGCCGCAACCAGGATGTTCTGGAAGTTCCTGGCACTGAAAAACCCGGTACCAATGATACTGAACACTACAATCTCACCGAGGAGAAAAAAGGCCACCCAGGCTCTTCCCAGGCGATACAACCACTCTTTCTGCCCTCCCATAACACGTTCCATGGCTTCCCCTCAATCATAGACAATTTCCGGGAACAGCTGGTCGATGACCACAGCGAAAACCAGAATCGCTCCCACGGCAATGTACCGGTAAAAGGGAAGGATGCCGCTCATCAGAAACCCCACTTCAAGCACGCTGAGCACAAAAACCCCCAGGGCCGTTCCCAAAATGTTCCCTTTGCCCCCCATGAGGCTCGCCCCACCAATCACCACAGCAGCAATGGCGAAAAGCTCAAGGCTTGCGGCAAACTGCGTGTGGGTCCCGATGGAAAAAATAAGCGTGGAAAGAACACCAGAAAAAGCAGCAAAAAGCGATGAGATGACGTACACCCGGATGAGGTGCTTCTCCACAGGGATTCCAGCTCTCCGGGCAGCATCGATATTCCCCCCGATAGCGTAGATGTGCTGCCCGAACTGGGTCTTTGAGAGCACGAACCCAAAGACGAAAAGGAGCGCAAAGGCGATGACCGTGGCGTAGGGGACAATACCCACGAGGTTTCGAGCCTCGGCTTCGGTAAGACCCAGAGGCTTTTCGAATACTGTAAAGAGACGGCCAGGAAGGAGATAGAAGAAAAAGCCGTTGCCAATCTCTCCCACCTCGTCGGGGAGAAAGGTAATGGGGAATCCCTTTGAATACCGCAGCGCAAGGCCGTTGGCAATGCCGTACATGCCCAGGGTGGCAATAAAGGGAGGAACCCGAAACCTGGCTACCAGTATCCCGTTCACAAGACCCGGCAAGAACCCCAAAAGCACTCCCACAACGATGCCGCAGAAAATGGCAAAATACGGTGAATACCCCAGGGCATAGAGGTCCCGGATGACGATGGCCGAAATCACCGAAATGAGCCCCCGGACAAACCCCACGGAGAGGTCAATACCTCCCGTGATGATGACGAAGGTCTCCCCGGCGGCAAGAAGGAGCGCTGGAGAGGAGGTCAGAAGGATGTTATTCAGGGTCTTCAGCGAGAGAAAGCCTCGCCCGGTGAAGCTGAAAATGACGCAGAGAAGGAAGAGGAAAAGAATCACCCAGTTCCGACCAACCCTTGCGATAACCTGTGTGCGAGACATCGTACCTGCCATCCTCAGGATCGGGGAAAGGGGGCATAAAGCCCCCTTTCCTCAGTCTGCCCGGTAAATGTACTGCTGGGCTTCCGGATCGTCCACGTTGTCCCGGGTGAAGAAGAAGAACCCAGGAACCATCCGCTTGGGGATTTCTTTCCCTTCGACAAAGTACTGATATGCCGCCTCAACGGCCAGTGTTCCGATTTCGTAGGGTTTCTGGGCAAGGACAAGGTCGACCTTCCCTTCCCTCAGGGCTTTGATGAGGTCCTCCGTAGCATCCCAGGAGGCAATCTTCACTACCCCGGCAAGTCCTGCGTTCACCACTGCCTGATACGCACCCTGTGCGCTGTAGAGGTTGGTACCGAAAATGCCCACAATATCCGGATGGGCAGCGAGAGCAGCAGCAACCTGTTGCTGTGCCTTTTCCTGAATGTCAAGGCAGTACTCCACGCCGACGATTTCGATATCCGGGTACTCCGACATTCCCTTCTTGAATCCCTCAACCCGCTCGACAACGCTTGAGACGTCGGGGTTCGTGGTTTCGACGAAAACCTTCCCCTTCTTCCCGATCATCTCGGCGAGGCGATGGGCAATCTCGACCCCACCCTGAAAGTTGTCGGTGCCGATAAAGGTGAGAGGGAAGGAGTACTCGCTCGGTTTTGAGTAATCGCCGTCACCAATGTAGGTATCCACGGTGATGATTTCAATGCCCATGTCGTGGATGCGCTTCAGCGGAGCAATAAGGGCATCCTTTGAGGTAGGCCCGGTGATAATGACGTCAATGTCACCTCGTGCAGCCACAGCCTCAAGAATCGGCACCTGGACCTCAGGACCCCAGGCCTTCGGGTACTCGGCCACGAAGAGTTCAAGCCCGAGTTCCTTGCACTTGTCCGCAATACCTTTGCCGATCATGTAGTAGAAGGGGTCACTGATAGCGGGACACCAGGCAATTTTCGGCTTCTTCCCCTCGGCAAACACACCACCTACCAGGATCCCCACGACAAGAGTGACAAGAACCAGCGCAACCAGAATCTTCCGCACAGGAAATACCTCCCTTCAGAGTGACTGTTCCTTAAGAAGTCTCCCAGAACACCACTTCTTTATGTACTGCTTCTCACCCCCTTCAAAAACATCTCCTCCTGAGGAGCATCTTCACACCCGCAGGACCCCCGCAGAACAACTTCTACGGGGAGCACCACGGTCTCTCCCGCAAGGGAGGGACACGTCATCCGGGAGAAGAGGAGAACCGCTGCTTCCTTCCCCAGGGCATACGCCGGTTGCGCCACAACGGTGAGACGAGGCTGAACAAGGTCGGCCATCTCGAAATCGTCAAAACCAACCACGGCAACATCCTGGGGAATCCTGAGGTTTCTCTCGCGAATCGCCTTCAGGACCCCCTGGACCACGAGATTGTTCGCGGCAAAAATCGCCTGAGGCCGGAGGGGGAGAACGAAAAGCTCATGGGTCTTCCTGTATGCCTCGTGGATGGTCTTTGCCCCATCCTTCACCATCTCGGGGTGGAGCACGATCCCTGCCTCATCCATGGCCTTCCGGAACCCTGCGAAACGCTCCTGCACCGTAGGCAACCTGAGATCCGAGGCCAGGAAGGCCAGTCGTTCAAAGCCATGCTCAAGAAGATGGCGTGTCAGCCGGTAGGCTCCTTCTCTATTCTCCACCTGAACTACAGGACCGCTGAAATCCCGGGGAGGACGGTCGACGAACACCAGGGGGATGTGGGAAGCCAGGTCCCTGAGGTACTCCTGAGATCCGGTGGCGGGAACGATGATGAGGCCGTCAACCTGCTTCTCCACGAAAATGCAGACGTAGAGTTTCTCCTTCTCCAGGAGCTCATCGGAGTTCGCGACAAGGACACTGTAGTTTCGGGCAAAGGCCTCATCTTCGATGCCCCGAACAATGGTGCTGAAGAAACCGTTGGTGATGTCGGTGATGATAACCCCAATGGTATAGGTCTTCCTGCCCCGAAGGCTCCGGGCCAGGGCATTGGGACGATACCCCAGGGCCTCAATGGCGGCCAACACCCGCTTTCGAGTTTCCGCGCTCACGCCTTTGTCGCCGTTGATAACACGGGAAACCGTCTTGAGGGAAACACCGACGGCCTGGGCAACGTCCCGTATGGTGGGAGTCCTTCGCGAGGAATTGTCCTTCCTCAGACAGCCCCTCCTTGACAACGTTGTCGTTGAGAGTAGTATATGCCATCCCCTTTTTCCTGTCAAGAAAAACGAGAGGGTTTCACGTGAAAGCCTTGACAATGCGAAACAGCCCGGGATGAAGCAATGCTACTCCCCACAGGGAATACGCTGGAAATCCCAAGTGTACTTCGCTGTCCCCGTGTGGAAAGGCTGCTCCACCACCTTTTCACCCTTCACCACTTTGAGATTTGGGGTGACCCCCTGGATTTCGCTGCTTGACATCTCGAAGCGTTCAAGCTCTGTCTCCAAAGAAGCGGTACTGGTTTCCCGGGTCCCCCGGTGCAAACGTCGTGGTATCGACTCAGGACCTCCGAAAAACCTCTCCAGACAAGGCCTCCGAACCCACAAAAAGCGATACTGCCCGGTTTTTCTGTCCACCACCGCACTGGCAGAAACCCGAAAATCTCTGTCGCTCAAGGTTCCACACACCCTGGTTTCCGAAGATTCCCAGCTCCCCGGCCTCACCGGGACCTCGCCTCTCACTCCTTTCCTCCGGCAGGTGGTCACACAGCTTTCGCGGAAAGTCCTGATGGTCATCTCGTACGTCCCCGAGAAATCTTGGGAGAGGATTGTCGCGGGTTGACCTGGCCGCAGAAGAAGCTCACCCCAGATGTGGGCGTGGAGTTCGACGATGAGTTCCGATTCATCCCTTCCGCACTCTGCAGGATCGCTCTTTTTCGTTTCCCTAAAGGACCGGTCCACAGTGATATCCACCATTCCCCGCCAGCATGCCTGCTCCTCCACCAGGGCAACTGAAGTTCGCTCCTCCACAGTTTGGACCACGTCGATGCCGCAGGTTTTTGCCTGAAAGAGGTCAAACCCGGGTTCTAATCCTTCTCTCAGAGTATAGGTGACCGACCCACCTTCTTCACCCGTAATCTCCAAGAGCACAAGGTTTTCGGTGACCACAAAATCCTGCGGGAAACCCTTCGTGGGGCGTAGTTCTCCTCGCTCCGTTCTTCTGGGGAAAATCACCACCTGGCCATGGTACCGGTCAAAGACCGGCTCACCCCGGCAGTTCCTCACCCGAACGCGAATATCCATCTCCCGTTCATCGAGTTTTGGGGAAACGTAGGGCTTCTCCAGGGCAAACTCCATTACCGGTCCCCGCGGAGGGACCCAGTGGGTTCTTTCGTACTCCAGAATGCAGGTCTCCAGAGAACCTTACCGGTCGATATTCCGCTCGACGGTGCGAAAGACGTCGGGGTCATCCCGCACAACAGAAACTCCAAGGACACTTCCAGGAAACCCGCACGCATTGTTCTGCACAAGCTTTGAGCTCATGAAGACGGCGGTGTACTCCCCCTCAAGGACACCGGCAACTTCGACATCCTTCCCTGCGGCAATAAGACCCAGGGTGTAGGAAAAGCTGTAGTCGCAACCGCTGCCATCTTCCACAAAGTCAACCTGTGGGGAATTCTCTCGAAGCTCCTCCAGGACTGTTGCACGTATCTCCTGCCAGAGGGATTCCCAGGACCGGTGGGAGTACTGCCCCTTCAGGTACTCCTGAAAATCTGCCTCGTCCACAACCGCCCCGCTCACCGATACCCTGGGTCTTGAGCAGTCGCTTTCCTGGGCATGAGCTCCCAACAAAGCCAGAGTCACAAGGATGACAGAAAACAGCAAGAGGACGACCTGCCAGGTCTTTTCCATGCTCTCCCCTCCTTGCCCCAGACCATTATACCATGTTCGTCGTCCATCTCCTTCCGTTTCAGAACCCTGGTGGTACAATGGTGGCAACACGTTCGAAGGAGGGGAAGATCATCTCTTTTTCCTTTCGGTTTCTTTGGGGTTCCTGGCTCAGGGTGTTCCTGCAAATATTTCTGGTACTTTTCTGGCTTTTTCTCCCTTCCCTTGCCTCTGGCGCCGAAGAAGCTTCTTCTCTACCTTTTGAAACCCTTTACCGGTGGGAACCGCTCTCTAAGGGAGCTTCCCTCTACTCCACAAGCGGTCCTTTCCGGGATGAAAAGCTCCTTGCTTTTTCAGTGCGCGAACGGGTGCTGGTGGCCGTGGATCTTGCAAGCGGGAGGGTGCTCCTTGAAAAGGAGTACCCCGAGAAATGTGTGGTGCATGGGGTGCGAAAGGGGTATGTTTTCTTCTACCTCGGTAGCGCCACCCGGGTGTTCGCGCTCGCACCGCGAAGCGGCAGGGAGTTTTCCTTTCCCGGGAAACTGGTTCTTATCACCGAAGGGGGGTTTCTGGTTACCGAAGACCGGAAAATGGTGAAAGTCTTTAACCCGGAGACCGGGAAGTGTCTTTTTACGCAAGGAGCGCAAACTTCCTCGCATCCGGTTTTCGCGATTGGAAACCGCATTTTTCTACCTACTAGGGATAAGGGGAACAACTTCGCCGGCTACGTTGCGTTTTCAGCGCAGGATAGAGGGGTTTCCCCCTGCCCTTCCCTCGGTCGGGGTTCTTACACCTTCTACCGCCCTGGGGAGGGAACTTTTCCGCAGTATACCTATCCCGATGCGCCTCTCCCCGTTTTACACTGGGAAGAAAGGGACGCCGGGGGTTCTCTCGAGCTCCTCGATACCGAGGGCAAGACCCTCTGGAAAATTCCCCTCTCCTCGCTGGGGGTGGGAACTCCAGCACCATCACCCCTTGTACTCTTCGACCGCTTTGGGGAGAAAATGCTCCTTGCTATCGCCGAAGAGAGCGCTCCCGGAGAAAAAACGCCTTTTGCGGTTTTCGTGGTGGATTACGAGGGGAACGCCACCCTTTTGGGAAGGTTCAAACCCCATTTAGCGAAAATTTTCGGGGCCTTTCTCGCCGACACCTCGGTGGCGGTTTTAGTAGAGGAAACGCCGGATACCATCACCCTTCAGATTTTCTCTTCCCAGGGGGAGTTCCTCCGCAAGATCACGCTTGCGCCGAATCTTCCCAGCACCTTCTGGCCCCATTTTGTGGAAGGGCGGGAACTCCTCCTTTTCCGCCGGGAGCTTTTCCTGCGCTATCAGCTCCCTGAGGGGGAAATTACGGGGGTTTACGCTTTCGGCGAAGGCTTTGAACCCGACCTCTCCTACCCTTCAAGCGTTATCACCCACGCCGGGAAGGTTTTCACCTTTCTTTCTAACCGCTTCAACATAGAGGGAGGAATAGAAAAACCGTCTCTCGTGTGCTTCGATGTTACCGGAGAGAGCTGGCCGCTTCCGGTAGAGCTTGTCTCGGTATCCCCTCACGGAGCGCATTTGTACCAGGTTTTCGAAGACCTTGCAACCGAACTCCGTTTCCGTACCCCTCCGGGGCTTGAAGCAGCCCTTCGGGTAACCGCCGGCGAGGGACCGGTGCAGAAGAGAGAGAAAGCCACCTACGAGTGGTACACCCCGACTCTTCCCGAGGGAAATCCCAGAGAAGTTGCCCTTTTCGCTTCTCTGGGACCGGCGCAACGCACCTTCCCCATGGAGGTGGTTCCCTTCCCCAATCCCCTTACGCTCGAAGTTGAAACCTGGTATGAAGGGGAGTATCTCGTGGCCTCCTGGATCCTGCGTAACAGCTCTTTCGCCGATATTTCCGACCTTTCTTTTGAGCTCACCGAAATGAAAAACCTCTCCTTCTCCCACGGTGATCCCTTCCCCGAAAGGATCGGGAAGGGTGAGCGACTTTCCGGAAAACTCTCCTTCACCGTCCGGATTACCGCAGAGAATCCCGACGTTTCTCCCCACTTTCGCGGCTACGACCTCCCCTTAAAGGGGATACTCCGGGTTTCCTCTTCCCGTGGAGTCGCCGAAGCGCCCTTCGGGAAACTCCTTCCCGTACAGCCCCGCTATGCTTTTCTTTTGGGAATCTACGACCCCGCAGGAGGGAAGTTGCTTTCTGCCTCCGAGGTAGCGCAGTACCTGCGGATTGAGGATCAAGAGGGACGGGATATCACCCCGGAGCTCACCATGAAGGCTGAAGGAACAAGCCGGGTGCTCCTTGTGGGGAACATCGCCCCAGGTGTCCCCGGAAAACCCCTGAAACTGCGGCTTATCTGGGAAACTCCCATGCGGGTCTTCCCGGTACAGGTCGGTTCTATCTTACGGGAAGGAAAGCTGGAACCCCAGTTTGCAAATGTCTTTGCCCCGAAGCTCCGCACAGAAGGTGTAATCGAAATCTTTTTCCCCGAGAACACCCCCAAAGACCAGGATGTTTTTCGCTACAACCCGCAGTACTATGAGCTGCGGCTTCCGGAAAACCAGCCTCCCCGGGCTGATTTTGTGCTTGGGGATGACGAAATGTCCCATTTTAGAATCACCACGTTCGACGCCAGCCCCTCAAGCGATCCCGATGGGGTCATTACCGATTACTGGTGGTGGTCGGGGGGTTCCGCCTTTCCTGATACCCATGCTTTGAAGCTCACCCACGTCTTCAATGCATCCGGTATCATCCCGGTAACCCTTGAGGTCCAGGACGACCGAAAAACCACAAGCCGTATCATCAGGGAAGTGGCTGTGGATACGACAAGAGATATCGGTGGGCGCCACGTCACCATCCCTCCTGCGTTTGTGCGACCGCAAACGGTTCGCTACGAAGTGGAAGTGCTCACCGGAGATACCGAGGGTGCGGGAACCGATGCCCGGGTGTTTCTGGCGCTCTACGAAAAGCAAGAACGCCAGGGAGTGGTCTATGGCTCCGGGGTGATGGAGCTTACCTCGCCCCTCAATCCCTTCGAACGGGGGGAAAAGGACCGCTTCTTTCTTGAGGGAAGGAAAATCGAAAACCTCGATCACATCGCCCTCCTCCACGATAACTCCGGCAACCGCCCTAGGTGGTACGTGGTGGGTCTTGCGGTGAAAGATACGGCCACAAAAAAGGAATGGGTTTTCCTTCCTGATCGCTGGCTGGCGCTCGATGAAGCCGACCATAAAACCTATGGGGAATTCAAGCCCCTGGCCTCCACCTACCCTGCTGGGGTAGTGGTGGAAGGGGATCGGAATTCCTACAACCTCACGGAACTGAGTAAGGCCGTTTTCATCGTGCCTTCGGGGATAGAGGAATTCTATTTCACCTGTGGCGACGGTACGAAAGCGATGGCGGTGTACCGGGAGAACGGGATGCTCCTTGGCTGGCATAACGCTTCGGGGAAGAAGCGCGTGGTCCCCTATATTCCCGAGAACGAATGGGGGGTGAAATTCGAAACCGCAAACCTCACCCGTCCGCAGCGCTTCAAAGTGAAGGTTTTCAGCGGAAACTCGCAAACCGAAAAATGGATCTGGATCTTTCCCGCTCACTGGTCCACCTACCCCCAGGCGGCGCTTCGGGCCTCACTACTCTTTGGCCTCAAAGACGAGGTGAACAAAGCGGAGGAGAGCAACATTTTTTACTGCGCCAAGCGAATCCGGGAATACCTTGCGGGACTCAAAGCCGATGTGGTGAACGCCTCTTTACCTGCTTTGAACTACGGCATCAACGCTCTCTCCATCTTCGGACCTTCCCCCGACAGCCTCATCCAGGATACCCTTTCCACGGTGGTGGAACAGTACCTGGAAAACCAGGAAGGAGTTATCCTGAGAATTCTCGGCCTTCTTACCTCCGAAGCGGTTTCGGAAACAATCGGGCTTTTAACCACTCTCTACGATGCGTACCAGTGGGCCACAGAATTCCCCGCTATTCTGGGAACCTCGGTGAGTGAAGTCTACAAGGTGGTCCTCCTGAAGCACCTGGGAGAAAACGATCTCACCCTCCAGCAGATCGACCTACTTCTCCGAAAAGCCAAAGAACTGATGAAAGAAGCTATCACCGCCCTTGAGGGAAATAGCCCCCAAAGGTGCGACGAAGCGTTGCGAAAACTCCGGACTCTGGTAGTGGGGAATAACCCCACAAGCACCGTACTGAGCGCCCACCAGATTGACTACGGGAACTTTGGCATCGAGGATCTGGACCCCGGTCTTCCCGATTACCCCCTGGCGATTCTCGTTTCCATAGAGATGGTGGCCATACAAAACTGGCGGAAAGAGGGGCACTCGGTGTACGTGGGGGACGAGTTCATGTCCATTCTCCCCTACGATAAAGTCACCTGCACCAACGCCGCCTTGGATATCTTCGAACCCCTCTTTTGCGAAATCGCCGAATTCGCCGGAATCCTGGTGAATCTGTGCCTCCTTGAGCCTCTCTGAAAATTCTCTCCATCCCCGAAAGGACCCTTGACAGGGGTCCCTCGTTTTTGTAAAATTTGCGCAAAATTAAAAAATTGCCAAAGAAGGGAAAAGATGGCCACCCTGAAGGAAATCGCCCAGAGGGCTGGTGTTTCCATCACCACGGTATCCCATGTCCTCAACGGTACCCGCCCGGTGAGTACCGAGCTCAAAAAGCGGGTCCTCGAGGCCATGGAAGCCCTGGGGGTTGAACCCCGACTGCCCACCCGAAAGAGGTCTTCTCAGCTCATCGCCATGCTCATCGATGATATCTTCAATCCCTTCTTCACCGAGGTTTTTGCCGCTGCTGAGGCCACGGCCCGGAGCATGGGGTACCACCTCCTCCTCCTCCACTCCATCGAGCGGGGCTCGGACCTCCTGTACCTGCGGGACCTTGAAGAGAAGTCCGTCGATGGTCTCATTGTGGCCACACGGCTTGGGATTGCTTACCTCAAAAAAGCTTTCTCCACAAAGCTCCCCATGGTTTTCCTGGGAGGAAGTTTTGACGTCCCCTTCTCAACGAGCGTATTCCTCCCTGATAAAGAAGGAGCATACCTTGCCACAAAGCACCTTCTCGAGCTCGGTCACCTGGACATTCTCTGCCTTGGTGGACCTGCAAAGTTTTCGCTCTTTCGGGAAAGGTTCGAGGGGTACGTGGAAGCCCTCAACGAGTGGGGCCTTGCCCCCAATCCGCAACTCATGGTGGAAATGCGCCTCACTTTCGAGGAAGCCTACCGTTTCGGGAGAGAATTCCTGAGAAGAGCACAGGGCAACGTCACCGCCGTTTTCACCCACAACGACCCCGCAGCCCTAGGGATTCTGAAGGCCGCCCAGGACCTGGGGATAGACATCCCTCGGGAACTCTCCGTTGTGGGATTCGACAACACCTACGTGACCCGCTTCACCCAGCCACCCCTCACTTCCGTTGACCTCCCCAAAAAAATCATCGGGAAACGGCTGGTGGAACTCCTCATCCGCCTCATCCAGGGGCACAACGTGGAGCCCTGCTCCATTGAGGAAGTCTCTCTATCGGTGAAGGCCTCCACTGCTCCAAGAAGAAAGGAGGAAAAGCCTTGAGCTCACAGACCAAAATCACGGTTATTGGCGCCGGCAGCGCAGTATTCGGACCCCCAACGATCGTGGGTATTCTCAAAAACCCGAATCTCCGGGGGGTGGAGCTCTTCCTCCACGATATCAACGCCCAGGGTTTAGAGAAAATCCACGCCCTGGCAGAAAAACTCAACGCCAATCTTTCCGCAGAGGCCCGGATTCGAAGTTCCACGAATCGCGAGGAAGCTCTGGAGGGAGCGGATTTCGTCATCCTTTCCATAGCGGTGGACCGGGAAGAGTGCTGGAAGCTTGACCGGGAAATCGCCCTGAAATACGGCATCAACCACTATGCCGAAAATGGAGGACCGGGGTCTTTTGCCCACACGGCCAGAAACCTCTCCGTCATCATGCCCATCCTCCGGGACATGGAGAAGTACTGCCCGAACGCCTGGCTTCTCAATTTCACGAATCCCGTTCCCAAAATCTGTACTGCTGCAGCACGGTACACCAAGATTACAACCATCGGCATCTGCCACCAGATTCAGTTCGGGTACTTTATCCTTGCCGGGCTCTTTGCCGAAGAACTCGGGCTTAAAATCCCCAGAGATTTCAACTTCCGCTGGAACGATCAGTCCATTGCCCTTTTCCGTCTCATGAGCAAAAAGGCCCGGGAACGATTCGTCATCCGCGCCTTTGGTCTCAACCACTTCACCTGGATGCTCTCGGTGACCGAGCGGGAAACAGGGAAAGACCTCTACCCCGAAATCCGAGAGCGTGTCCCCAAAATCCGGAAAACCCTGCCTTCTTTTGAGCCTCTCACCATGGAGGTCTTTGAAGTCTTCGGGCTTTTGCCCGTTCCTGGAGACTGCCACCTCTGCGAGTACCTCCCCTACACCCACAATGTGCACCGCAAAACCTGGGAACGTTACGACATCCAGATGTACGATTTCGAGTGGGCAAAGCGGGGGCGGGAAAGGATGTGGGAGGAGATTGAACGAGCCATAAGGGGTGAGACCCCTCTCTCCCGCTTTGAAGAGCTTGAGACTGAACGGGGAGAGTTCATCATCGCCGGAATCCTCCGGAACCTCAATGCCTATGAGGAAGCGGTGAACATCGCAAATTCTGGCTACATTCCCAATCTCCCTGAAGGAGCTATTGTTGAGGTCCCGGCGCTTTTGGGAAGCGAGGGACCGGTGGGGCTTGGGGGAGGGAAACTCCCCGAACCCATCGCAGAACTGTGCCGAAGGCAAATTCTTATTACAGAGCTCATGGTACGGGCTATCGTTGAAGAGGATAGAAAACTTGCTCTGGAAGCTCTGGCGCTTGATCCCATGATTGATGACCTCGAGGTGGCACGGAAGCTCCTTGAGGAATACCTCACCGCTTTCGACCCGTACCTGGCGTTCAAACTCCGCTGAGGAGGTGGTGCGTTAGGGAGGATGAGTTCTCTCCAGAGCACAACAAAAAACCTCTTGGAAGGAGGAAAGGAACATGCGGAGGTTGTGGTTTGCCGTCGGTGTTGCGCTGGTTCTGGTATTTGGGCTTGTGAGCCTGGGTGCGACCCAGGAAAAGGTCACCATCCGGTGGCTTTTTGAGACCGACTTCGGAGGGGGATGGAAAGTTCTCATCGAACAGTTTGAGAAACTCCACCCCAATATTGACGTTGATTCTCAGCATCGGCATTGCCCTTGGTGTTGGGGTGGTGGTCCTTTTTAGCCTTGCTCCTTTTCTCTGGCAGGTTGTGACCTCTCTCAAACCCTCAAACGAAATCTTCTCCCGCCCGGTTCGCTACATCCCAAGCCATCTCGACCTCAGCGCCTACGTGAAGATTTTCTCCCGCCACCCTTTCGCCCGGCAAATTCTCAACAGCGTCTTCATTGCCTGCGCGGGAACCTTTTTGTGTCTTTTCGCCTCCTCCCTGGCTTCTTACGCCCTTGCACGGCTCCGCCTTCGAGGAGGCAGGGGGTTCTTGCTCTTCCTTCTTTTTCTCTCCCTCTTCCCACCGGTGGTTCTCATCGTCCCCCTGTATGAGATGGTGAGCACTTTTGGTCTTATGAACAACTATCTTGCCCTCATCATCCCCTATGCAGCCCTCAATGTTCCCTTTGCCACCTGGGTCCTCACGAGCTTTTTCCGGCAGATTCCTGAAGCACTGGAGGACGCAGCAAAGGTCGATGGACTGAGCCGCCTGGGTATTCTTGTGCGAATCATCCTGCCCCTCTCGGCCCCTGCCCTGGCTACTACGGCAATCCTTGTGTTCATCTTCTGCTGGAACGAATTCCTCTTTGCGCTCACCTTCATGACCCGCGCCACATCCCGAACAGTCCCCGTGGGCATTGCTATGCTTTCTGGAGCCCCCCAGTACGAAATCCCCTGGGATCAGATTTCTGCAGCCACCGTCCTCACTACACTACCCCTTGTGGCTTTCGTGGTGCTCTCGGAGCGGCGCATCGTCGAGGGTCTCACCGCCGGAGCGGTCAAAGGGTGAGGGAAAGGTACAGACCCCTCCGGCGCACGAAGGTGAGGAAATCCCGGTAGAGCTCGTGATGGGAGAGGGTTTTGCCGTCACCGATGGCGATGAGTTTGGCACGGGCCCGGGTCAGCGCAACGTTGAGTCGCCGGGTGTCAGCAAGAAACCCAATTTCCCCTCTGGGGTTACTCCGGACAAAGGACAGGATGATGACCTCTTTCTCCCGTCCCTGGAAACCATCAACGGTGCTCACCCTGATGGACGGAGAAAGGACCTTACTGATCTCATTCACCTGGTCATCATAGGGGGTAATCACTCCAATCGCCTCCTCCGGAACCCCCAAAAGCAGAAGGTCTTCCACGATTTCCCTCACCAGGCGAACCTCAAGGGAATTCCAGAACGAAAAAGACCCCGGGAACTGCCGCTCGAAGCGGTTCTCGCAGAGCGCAGTATCGAGGAAGACGAGGGGCCTTTCCGGGTCCACTGCCTCCCGGTGACGGACTCCCTCCCGTAGCGTGATGCCGAGATCCCGCAGTGTCCTTCGGGCAACGTCGAAAGCCGCTACAAGCCGCCCGCCGTAGAACTTCTCGTTGGGAAAGGCCATGATGTCCTCGTGCATCCGGTACTGGACGTTCAGGAAAGCAGAATGCTGCGGGTAGGTTTCTATGAGCCGCTCAAAGAGCGTCCGTGAGAGAACCGGCTGTGCCTCGAGGCTGAGAATGGTGGGCGGGAGTTGCTTGTGGTCCCCGCTCATGACGAGTTTCTGCCCCTTCACCACAGCCACCAGAGCAGAGGGCTCTGTGGCCTGCGAGCCCTCATCCACAACGACAACATCAAAGGATATACCCTCGAGGAACTCGCTCCCGGCGCCAATGTTGGTGCTCACCACAACCTCTGCCTCTTGAAGAACCTCCTGGATGGCCATTCGCTCAAGATGTCTGGCTTCTTCCGCAAGCTCTCCCATTTTTTCATTGAGCGTCATCCAAAACGCCATGGAACGCATCTTCTCCTGTGGCACCCCGCGCTTCGACACACCCGAAGAAGCACAGGAGCGGATTTCCTCATCGCTCATCCCCCGCCGCCACTGCGGTGAGGGCCGAAGGTACCGGTCTCGTTCCTTCTTCAGCGCCTGCACTTTCTCCCAGAGCTCCGCCACCCTGCGGTATATGGGGCGGCTCTCCACCAGGGCGAACAGGGTGTGGTTGAGGAGTGTTCGCTCCACCCTCGCCGGATGGCCAACCCGCACTACCCTGACCCCCCGCTCCACAAGCCCAAGGAGGAGATTGTCGCAGGCCGTGTTGGAGTCGGCCGTGGCCAGGACCTTTTTGCCTTGTCGCACCTCCTGGAGGATGTACTCCAGGATGGTCCGGGTTTTCCCTGTCCCCGGAGGGCCATGGACGAGGAAGAGCAGGGGTTCCGCAAGGGCTTTCCGGACCGCCTCCTGCTGGGAGGGATTAAGGTCCCGGTCGGCAAAGGTCACCTCACCAAGTGGTGCAACTGAAACCCCGTCATCTTCTCCAAGGAGGACCTTTTTGAGCGGGTACACTTCCGGGGACACTCGAGCAAAGCGGGTCAGGGCTTCCTCCATTCTCCGGAAAGCAACGTCGTTGACGTAGAGGTCAATCCGGAGATTCCGCCGCCCGACCCATGGGGGAGGGAAATCCGGAAAAGCCACGGTGATGGAACGGGGGGTGATTTCCGTCACCGTCCCCTCGATGCCGCTCCGCAGAGGCTCCCTTCCGTGGCTCACGAGGACCACATCGCCAACCCGAATCTCGGTTTCCCCAAACTCCCTCTCCCGCCCGAAACGGACAAGGTGAAACCCCCCAACCTCCCGCCCCACGTATTTCCCCGAAAGGCCAAGGAGCGCCCGCCCTTTCCGTTCCCGCGCTTCAGGAGAGAGGGTGTGGATTTCCTGTCGCATGACTGCAATCTGCGCTTCCCGCTCCTTTTTGAGAGCTTCTCGAAAGACGGCAAGATACGAGTGGCTATTCTTTCCGATATGGTTCATACCGTGCCGGAGGTACTGCCCTCCCCACAAAGCCCGAAAGGACGAGAATGGTCACAAGGTAGGGGATGAGGAGGATAATCTGGGAGGGAAGGACGCCAAGGGCTTGCAAGCGCATCTGCAGGGCGTCAGCAAACCCAAAGAGGAGGCTACTCAAAAGACACCCCAGAGGGGTCCACTTCCCGAAAATCATCGCCGCAAGGCCGATGAATCCCCGACCGCTCGTCATTCCCCAGGCGAAGAAATTGAGATGTCCCAGGGAGAGGAACACGCCCCCGAGACTTGCCACTAAAGACCCAGCCACAACCCCAAGGGTCTTGTAGCGGAAAACGTTAATCCCTGCGGTGTCCGCTGCCTGGGGATTTTCGCCCACCGCCCGCAGGCGCAGCCCCCAGGGGGTGGCAAAGAGGAAAAAGTGGAGGACGAAGACGAGGGCTATGGCGAGGTACACCAGGAAGGTGTGCTCGTTGAGAACCGGCCCAAGATAGGGGAGACGGGCAAGAAGGTCACTGCGAAGAGGGGCGAATCCCGAAACGGCGTCCGAAGCCCCCCGGGAACCCCAGATTTTCTGGGAAAGGAAGGCGCTGAGCCCAAGACCAAAAACGTTGACCCCTGTTCCCACCACAATCTGGTTCCCGAAAAAGCGCACGGTCAGAACGGCAATGACAAGCCCCCAGAGGAATCCCGAAGCCAGTCCTCCCAGGAATCCCAGAAGCGGGGAAGAAGTGAAGTAGGTCACAAGCACTCCAAAGAACGCTGAGGTGAGCATGATGCCCTCAAGACCGATATTCACCACCCCCACCCGCTCACAGAGGAGTCCCCCCAAAGCGGCAAGGAGGATGGGCGTTGCCATCCGGAGCTGAGCCTGAAAGAGACTCAGGTTGATGATTTGCGAGAGGCTCATGCGCTACACCTCGCTCTTCTGGGGTTTCCTGCGGCGGGTAAGGAGCTGCTCGATGAGAACGGGCGCCGCTACAAGGAGGATGACGAGAGCCTGGATAATGAGCGAAAGGTCAAGAGGGACCTTGGTCACCCGGGTCATGGTCATGCCCCCTGCCCGGAGCATCCCAAAAAGGAGCGAGGCAAAGATACATCCCAGGGGATGGAGCCGCCCCACAAGGCTCACCGCAATCCCATCCCATCCGTACCCCGGGGAGAATCCATCCACAAACCGCCCATGGACCCCAAGGATCTCTCCCCCTCCCCCGACACCGGCGATGAATCCGCTCAGGACAAAGGCGAGAATCTGGTACTTCCGCACGGAAATCCCCCGGTTCTCCGAGGCCTCAGGGTTTGCACCCACCGCCCGGATGCTGAAGCCAGGAACGGTTCGCTCGAGGAACCACAGAACGAGAAATGCCAGCCCCAGGGCAATGGGAAAGGCAAGGGAAAGCTGCGTTGGAGGGAGAATCCGTGGAAGTCGTGCCGAAGGGGCAACGAGCTCGGTCTGCGCCACCCACCCCGGAGCCTTCAGGGGGTAATTCACAAAGTAACTCGTGAGGTAGAGCGCCACATAGCTCAACATCATGGTGGTGATGACCTCATGGGCCCCAAGGTACACCTTAAGGAGCGCCGGAAAGAGGGCGTACACCGCACCTCCGAAACCTCCAGAAAAGAGGGCAAGAATCGCATGCAGGGGAAAGGGCAGACCCCGAAAGGAAATCCCAAAGAGAGCGGCGGTGAAAGCCCCGATGAGGAACTGTCCTTCAATGCCAATGTTGAAAATCCCCGAGCGAAAAGCCAAAAGAAAGGCCAGAGAGGTGAAGAGAATGGGCGTGGCCTGGGTGAGGGTCTGCCCGATGGCGTTTCGCGTCCCGAAAGCTCCCCGAAAAAGGGCCCAGAGTGCCGAAAACGGAGGGTATCCGGTGAGGAAAAGCACCAGCATCCCCAGAAGGAAGGCAAGACCAATGGCGAAAAGCTCCACAGGGACGGTCAATCTAAGCCTCATGGAGCACCTTCCCTCCCATGAGGAGCCCAAACTGGTACTCGTCGCTTTCTGGAGAGAGTTCACCAGCGATACGCCCCTCGTACATCACAAGGACCCTGTCGCTCAACGCCCGTACTTCGTCAAGGTCAGCAGAAATGAGCAATACCCCCTTCCCCTCGCGCTTTACCCCAAGGAGGATGTGGCGGAGGTACTCGGTGGCAGCGACATCCAGCCCCCGGGTAGGCTGACAGGCCAGGACGAAAAGGGGGTGGAAAGCCAGTTCCCGGGCGACCACAACCTTCTGCTGGTTGCCACCGCTCAAAAAACGTAGCGGCGTGTCCTCACTTGGGGTAACGATGCCGAACTCCTGAATCTTCTGGCGGGCAAAATCCCGAATACGGGCAAAATCCAGGGTCATCCGCCCTTTTCGGAAAGGAGGCTCCGTTTCAAACCCAAGGAGCAAGTTCTCCTTTACAGAAAAGTCCAGAATAACCCCCCGGCGGTGGTGGTCCTCAGGAATGTGGGCCATTCCCTGGAGGATTCGTCCCTTTGGAGGAATCGCCGTGACGTCCCTCCCCCGGAAAATCACCTTTCCCTTTTTGGGTTTTCGCAAACCCACCACCACTTCGGCGAGTTCTGACTGACCGTTCCCCTCAACCCCGGCAATTCCGAGGATTTCTCCTGCGTGGACCTTGAGGGAAACGTCCTGAAGGGGTACTCCAGGGGGGTCGGTGAACACATGGGAAAGCTCAAAAAGCACCTCTTCTTTCGCAAGGCGCTCCCGTGGAAACTCAAAAAAGACCTTCCGTCCCACCATCATCTCCGCAAGCATTTGGGGAGTGGCCGAAGAAACCGGAAGCGTGCCCACTTTCTTCCCCCGGCGCAGGACCGTCACCCGGTCGCAGAGGGCGAAGATTTCCCGGAGCTTGTGGGAGATGAAAAGAATCGTCTTCCCCTGGGCTTTCAGGCGATGGAGGGTTTCGATGAGCTGGTCAACCTCCTGGGGAGTCAAAACCGCCGTGGGCTCATCGAGAATGAGGATCTCAGCCCCCCGGAAAAGTACCTTGAGGATTTCCACCCGCTGCTGCACCCCAATCGGCAACTCTCCGGCGTTCTTCGCAAGGTCCAGGCGAAAGCCCGTCTCCTCAAGCAACCGCTCAACCTCGGCGAAGGCTCGAACCCGGTCTACCCGGAGACCCCGGCGGGGTTCCCGCCCCAAGACGATGTTCTCCCACACCCGAAGGTGCGGGACAAGCGTCAGGTGCTGGTGGACCATGCCGATGCCAAGGCGAATGGCATCGAAAGGGCTTGCAATGTGGACTTCATGCCCCCGGAGGAAGATGCGCCCTTCATCGGGGCGGTACAGCCCGTAAATGCAGCTTGAGAGAACGGACTTTCCCGCCCCGTTCTCTCCCAAAAGCCCGTGGATTTCCCCCTCTTCGACGTCGAGGTCAATGTGGTCGTTGGCCACAACCTCACCAAAGCGCTTGGTGAGGCCCCGGACCGAGAGCACCACCATACCTCATCCACCGAATTCCGGCGGTCGGGGAACCCGGAGTTCTCCTTTCGCTATTTTCTCCCGGGCTTCGAGCATCTTCTCCACTGCCTCTTTGGGAAGTTCCACCGCGTGCTTGAAGCCAAACCGCTCCTCCCAGAAGGGCTCCTCTTCGGGGAAGCGGCAGTTGCCAATCCACCCTTCCGCAACCCCCTTCTCAAAAACACCTCCCTGGAAGGTCCCCGCAAAGGCTGCCTTGATCGTCTCGTACACTGCGACGTCCACACGTTTCGTGAGGCTGGCAAAGATGTGCCCGCCCAGGTAACACTGGCAGGCGTCCACGCCCATGGCGTACACCCCACGCTCTTTCGCCGCCTCTAAAGCCCCAAGACCGCTTTTTCCTGCTGCCGCCCAGATGACGTCACACCCCTGGTCGATGAGGGAAAGGGCGAGCTCTTTCCCCTTGGTCGGATCAGCCCACCCGCCGACGTACACCGTGGGGAGGACCACCGCTCCCGTATTCGCCCATTTCACCCCCTCCTCAAACCCCAGGAAGAAATCGCGGATGAGGGGGATATCCATGCCGCCCACAATGCCGATTTTCCCGGTTTTCGTCATGTACGCCGCGGCAATACCCAGAAGGAATCCTCCTTCATTAGCCTTGAAAAGGAGCGAGGCCACGTTGGGCTGATTCACCACCATATCCACGATGGCGAACTTCTGTTCCGGGAACTCCTGGGCGATTTTGTTCAAGGCATCGGCCTGGTCAAAGCCGATGCAGACGATGATTTCGTACTCCCCTGAGGAAGCAAAGTCCCGCTGGTAGCCTTCGTACTCGGCAATGGCCTTGGGCTCCACGTAATCGAGTTCCACCTTAAGTTCTTCGCTTGCCCTGAGCGCCCCGGCGTAGGAAATGTCGTTGAACGACTTATCCCCAAGACCCCCCGTGGCGAGAATGAGCCCGATTTTTTTCGGTGCCGCGAAAGCCCAGGACGAGAACACCAAAAGCACAATGACTACCCACAGGAAAACTTGCTTCATCCCCGAAGACCCCCCTTCGAAACAGCGGATTCTCCTCCATTGTACCGTGTACGGAAAGGAAGGCAAAGCCCCTCCGCCCTCACCATGCCAGATTTTCTCAGTGTAGGATGGCTTTCCTCAGAAGACCCGGGAGAAAGGAGAGAATCACAGGCACAGGGCCACCTCAAAGGTAACCCTGTGCCTGCCGCTTCACAATCTCCACCACTTCCCCCATGGGGCCGGAAAAGTAGGCGTAGTGGAATCCGTGGCTTTCGGTGGGAGGAAGGAGCACCGGCACACCCTGGGTTTTCAAAAACTCGAAGACCGATGTGACATCATCCACCCAGAGGGCGAGGTGGAACCCAGAAGGGTTCACTAACCCTTCCGGGTTCTCTGGAGCAAGGAGCTCAAGGAGCGTATTCCCCAGAGAGAGAAAGGCGATGTCGGCCCGCTCCCCCTCGTCGAAGAACCGCTCAAGGAGGGTGCATCCGAGGAGATCCCGGTAAAACCGCAGGCTCTCCTCCATATTTTTTGTCACAAGCGCCACGTGGTGAACACCCAGAAACCGCACGGGAAAGCCCTCACTCCACGGTGACTTCGCTGGCAAAATGGCGGTACTTTGGAATGACCCGCTCCTCGAGGACCTCGAAAGTCCCCGAAAGCCGGATATCCCGGGACGATGCGCCGACCATGACCTCGAAGGTCCCAGGCTCCACCACAAAGCGCATGTGGGCATCATAAAAGGCAAGCTGTTCCGGAAAGAGGGTGAAGGCCACTGTCTTCTTCTCACCAGGGGCAAGGCGGATTTTCACAAAGCCTTTGAGTTCCTGCCGCGGCCGCACACAGGAAGCCACTTTGTCCCTGAGGTAGAGTTGCACCACTTCCTCGCCCTCACAGGTCCTCGTATTCTCCACCGTACACTGCACCGTCACCGGTTCAAGGCCCCTGACCTTCTCAGGAGTGATTCTAAGGTCCCGGTACGCAAAGGTCGTATAACTCAGGCCATGCCCGAAGGGGAAAAGGGGTTCTGCATCCACCGTGACGTACTCACTGAAGGAGGTGGGCTTGCGGTTGTAGTACACCGGGACCTGCCCTGAAGCTTTCGGGAAAGAGATGGGGAGTCTCCCCGAGGGATTGTAATCCCCAAAGAGGACGTCGGCAATGGCATTGCCTCCCTCCTCCCCGGGGTACCAGGCCTCAAGAATAGCGGGAATATGTTCGTGTTCCCACGAAAGCTCAAGAGGCCTTCCGTTCACCAGGACGAGGACGATGGGCTTCCCGAGTTCATGCAGGGCCTTGAGGAGGTTCCGTTGTGCTTCCGGGAGCGCAAGGTCTACACGGTCACTTCCCTCTCCGGAAAGGGACTGGCGGAAGAGCCCGCTCCGCTCACCTAAAACGGCGACAACGACCTCGGCTTTCTGAGCAATTTCCAGAGCCTCCCGAAGGTCTTCTTCCGAAGACTCGGTCAGGCCGCATCCCCGGGCGTAGAAGACCTGGGTTTTTGGAGAAACCTTCGCCTTTATTCCCTCAAGGACCGTCACGGTGGGAACGGCCACCTCCCAGCGGGCTTCCCTTCCCTTCCAGGCGAGGACGCTGGGAACATGGGTGGTGAAGCTGTAGTCCCCGTGGAGGTTGATGGGGTCATGGGCATTGGGGCCGATGACGGCAAGGGTCCTGAGGTCTTTCTTGAGGGGGAGAACCCCATCGTTTTTGAGGAGAACCAGTGACGCCCGGGCAGCTTCTCTTGATAGCGCTCTATGCTCCGGGGGGTCAAGGAGTACCACATTCCCCGGATCAGCAAAGGGCAGACCTTCAAGGAGCCCAAGCTCATACTTCACCAAGAGCACTCTCCGAACGGCTTCGTTGAGCACTTCTTCGCTAATGCAACCCTCCCGCACTGCGGCAACAAGGTGGGGGAAGCAATCGGCATCAGGAAGCTCGATATCAATTCCTGCCTGGAGGGCTAAAACCGCGGCGTCCTTCTCATTCTCTGCCACATGGTGGAAGGTCGCAAGCATCCGGACCGCCTCGTAATCCGAGACCACAATCCCCTGAAAATCCCACTCTTCCCGCAGGACCTTCGTGAGGAGGAATGACGAGGCCGCACAGGGCACACCATCAATCTCGTGGTAGGCGTTCATTAGCGAGCGCACTTTCGCTTCACGAACGGCCACCTCAAAGGGGAAGAGGAAGACCTCTCGCAGCTCCCTCTCTCCAACCTTTGCCGGAGCGAGGTTCCGTCCCCCCTCAGAGATACCATAGGCCGTGAAGTGCTTCGCCGTGGCGACGATGCCCTCTCGAAGGTCCTCTCCCTGAAGGCCCCGAATGTAGGCGGAGGCCATCCGGGAAACGAGATAGGGGTCCTCCCCGAAGGTCTCTTCAGTCCTCCCCCAGCGAGGGTCCCGGGGAATGTCAAGGACCGGAGCAAGACCCTGGTGTACGCCAAGAGCCCGCATGGTCTTCCGGATGGCAGTGGTGACCCTCTGCACAAGCTTCGGGTCGAAGGTGCTGGCAAGACCAATGGCCTGGGGGAAGACAGTCGCTCTTTTGCACAGGAGTCCGCTGAGGCATTCCTCGTGAATCATCGCCGGGATGCCAAGTCGCGTCTTTTCTTTGAGGAAACGCTGGATGGCGTTCCCAAGTTCTACAGCCTCCTCCGGATCAAGATCCGGAGTCCCCAGAAGGCGGGTGATTTGACCGATACCATGAGCAAGAACGGTCCTCGCCTTCTCCTCGGAAAATTTTTTCCCCTCAAGGAGCCTGTTCGCATGCACCGCACAGAGCTGGGCCACCTTCTCCTCAAGGGTCATACGGGAAAGGAGCTCATTTACTAGCGCCATACCCTCTTGCATCAGCCTCTCCTCCTTCCTTCATTTTGCCCATTTGTGGCACCGCACAAGAACCCCGTCGACCTCGACTTCCTGCGGCGCCTCCCGGCCGCAGAGTTCCCAGGCCTCGGGGCACCTTCCGGCGAACTTACATCCTGCTCTGAGGTATTCCTCCCGTTCCTCGAGGAAGACAATCCGTTCCTCAGGTCGCTTTGCCGGATCCGGTTCCGGGATGGACTCAAGAAGAAGTCTCGTGTAGGGGTGTCTGGGGTTACCAAGGACCTCTTCCACTTTCCCCATCTCCACGATGTTGCCCCGGAACATCACGGCAATGCGGTCGCTCACGTAGTACGCCGTGGCGAGATCATGGGTGATATAAAGGACGCTCACCGCAAACGCATCGCAGAGCTTGCGGAAGAGGTTCACGATGGACATGCGTAGCGACGCATCGACCATGGAGACCGGCTCATCGGCAACAAGAAGCGACGGATTCGTCAGGAGAGCCCGGGCGATGGAAGCCCGCTGGAGCTGTCCTCCGGAGAACTCGCTGGGGTATTTCCCCTCAATTTCCTCAAGGGAAAGTCCTACTGCCTGGAGCTTCTCCTCGATGAGCCTTTCGGCCTGATCTTTCTGGGCAGCGAGTTTGAAATTAAAGACCGTCTCAAAGAAGTAACTCTCCACCTTCCGCAGAGGGTTGAAGGTCTCGAAGGGATTCTGGAATACTGCTTGGACCTCCCGAAACCAGGACTTGCGGTCCGTGAACTCCTCAAGGGCTTTCCCCCGGTAACGGATGGTTCCCCCCGTGGGTGGCTCAAAACCCAGAATCATCCGGGCAGTGGTGGTCTTGCCACAGCCGCTCTCCCCAGCGAGGGTGAAGATTTCTCCTTCCTCAATGGTGAAGGAAACCCGGTCCACCGCTGTGAGGCGAAGGCGGGAGAAAATACTCCCTAAGGCAAAAACCTTGGTGAGGTTCTGCACCTCAAGAAGTAACGACATGACTTGCCCTCCTCAGGAAACAGGCCACCTTTTGCTCTCCAACCTCCTCGAGTTCAGGAACCTCCTCACGACAGCGTTCAAAAGCCAAAGGACAGCGAGGGTGAAAAGGGCACCCCGGAGGAAGCTGTGCAAGGGAGGGAGGGCTTCCCGGGGCACTTTCCCGCAGGCGTTTATCTCCAATGCGGGGAAGAGAGCGAATGAGGTACTGGGTGTAGGGGTGCAGAGGAGTGGTGAAAATATCCTGGGTCCACCCTTCCTCCACAATTCTCCCCGCATACATGATGGCCATCCGGGTGGTCACGGTAGCGTGAATCCCCATGTCGTGGGTCACAAGGACAATGGTGTTGCGGAGCTTTCGCTGGATATCGGAAAGAAGCTGCAGCACAGCCCGCTGGGCCACAACATCCAAAGCCGTGGTGGGCTCATCGGCAAGGATAACCCGGGGATTCAGGAGCGTCGCCAGGGCGATGGCCACTCGCTGGCGCATGCCTCCTGAAAGCTGGTGAGGATACGCTTCGAGGATTTTTGGAGAAAGCCCCAAACGTTCGAGGTGTTCTTCGGCATGACGCAGAAGTTCCTGGCGCATTTTCCCCGAAACATGGCTTTCCAAAAAATCCATGAAAGTCGTCCGGAGTTTGGCCACAGGATTGAAAACGCTCATGGACCCCTGGGGGATATAGGAGATGTAGGTCCAGCGGAGTTTTTGCCGTTTCCCCTCAGGGAGAGCAAGAGCATCGAGGTACTCCCCATCGACCCGGTACAGCACCCGCCCTCCAAAGTGCCGCAGGGGTGGCTCAAGGTTCCCCAGAAGGACCTTGAGGAGCGTCGTCTTCCCGCAACCACTCTCTCCGGCCAGGCCGTATACGGTGTTTTCGGGGATAACGAGACTCACCCCGTTTACTGCTCTCACAACCTTCTTCCCCCGCAGGGTCTCGAGGACGTAAAACGCCTGGAGGTCTTCGGCTCTGATGACCGGAAGCATCAGGATCGCGCCCCAATCCGCTGAATTCGCATTCGAGGATCAAGGTATTCGCTGACACTCACAGAAAGCCAGTACAAGGCCACAAGGAGGAGAATCGTAAGCACCACAGGAGTGGAAATCCACCACCAGTGCCCGAGGAGCATTGCCTGGTACGTGATGGCCCACTGGAGTGTGGTCCCGAGGGTCGGGATTTCAAGACGCACAAGACCGAGAATAGCAAGGACAATCTCCATGCCAATGGCCCAGGCGATGTTGTTGATGAGTGTGGAGAAGATGAGGGGGGTGGTGAAGGGAAGGTACTCCCGGATGACCAGGCTCATTGTTCCATTCCCGGAGAGCACCGAAGTTTTCGTAAACTCCCGCTCCCGCAGACTCAGAATCTGGGATCGTATGGTGCGGGCATCCCAGGCCCATCCAAAGAAGGCGAGCAAAAGCCCTGTGTTCACCAGGGTCATGCTCCCCCGAAGGAGCATCGCCACCATGACGAGAATGAGGAAAAGAGGGATGACCAAAAGCCCATCGGCCAGTCCCATGAGCACCCGATCGAGAGTCCCGCCCCGGTATCCAGCGACAAACCCCACAAGAATCGCTACAATCCGGGAAACCAGCCCGGCAATGAGGGCAATGATGAGGGAATTCCGGATGGCAAAGGTAGCCTCCCAGAAGACGTCCTGCCCTTTAGAATTGGTCCCGAGGATATGGGCTCGGGAAGGGGGTCTGTCCCGGGGAACCTGGAGCTGGCGGATCGGGTCGTAAGGGGAGGCAAAGGAGAGAAAAGCCAGAACCACCAGAAAGAGGAAAATGACAAAGCCTACGGCGAAACGGTAGTCTCTGAAGAGTTCTCGCAGGGCCTCCATGGTCTCACCTCTACCGGTGCCGGATTCGGGGATCAAGAAGGGGGTAGAGGAGGTCTAAAAGGAGCACGGCCGTGGCGATGGTGAGGATGGAAAGCACGGTGATGCCCATGACGAGGTTATAGTCCCCCCGGGTAACTCCCCGATAAAGCAGGAGGCCCATCCCCGGATACGAGAAGACCATCTCCACGATCAAGACGCCGCTAAAGACCTGCCCCAGGGCCAGGGCCAATTGCGTCACCTGGGGGAGCATGGCGTTTTTGAGGACGTAGCGGAAAACGACGCGCCGCTCCTTTACCCCACCCACCCGGGCATATTCCACGAAGTCCTCCCGCTTCACGTTTTGCACAAGGAGCTTCATCTGCTGGAACCAGACCACCCCACCGAGAATCACCAGGGTGAGGGCAGGAAGAAAGGAGCCCCGGAGAATCGCAAGAACAAGCTCAAGGTTCAGGGCCATCCCTCGCCCAATGCTCAGGCCCCGAGCCGGGAAAAGGGGCCACACATAGGCGAAGAGAATGAGGAGCACCACGCCGAAGATATAGTGAGGGATAGGGCGAATGACCATGATAACGGCATCAAGGATTTTCGACCAGGATTTCCCCGAAAAATACCCGGCGATCCCTCCGATGATATTGCCAAGCGCCCAGGAGAGAACGGTCGAGGTGGCGAAAAGGCCTATGGTCCAGGGGAGGTAAATGCGAAGGAGCTGTGCTACTGGCGTGGGGAACTGAAAGAAGGAGGGGCCAAAGTCAAGAGTGAACACCCGCCGCCACATGGTGAGGTACTGCTCGAAAAGGCTCCCCTTGAGGCCGTAGAGCTCCTTCAGAGTTTCCATGAGGTTCCGCACCGCCAACGGATCCAACGAAGCCCCCTGGGCCTGAATTTGAGCAATGATTTCCAGAACCGGGTCCTGACCCGTAAGGCGGGGAATGAAGAACACCGCGGTAATGCCACAGAAGATGACGAGCACATACTGCACAAGTCTTGGAGCAAGGTAATCCCGGAAGAATCGCATACCTGACCTCCCCAGGGGCCCCGGGGATCCCCGGGGCCCCTAAGACGTTACAGATTCACTCCTTCACCCTCTTCAAAAACGGCAGCATGTACTTGAAGTTCGGCCAGTGCTGGTATGGCTGCGAGTAGGGGTTCTCGGCTCCGGGGTAGTTCGTCCAGTAGTACTCATCCCAGGCCACCGCACCGCAGTATCCGTAGGTGGGAATGGTGGGCATTTCTTCCACGACAACCTTGAGGGCCTCAAGACCCAGAAGTCGGGTAGCCTCAACCTCGGTGAAGGGGTTTGTGGTTTCCATCTTCTTCAGAAGCTCATCCAGTCGAGGATCAGACCACCGGGCGGCTCCACCGGGACCAAGGGTTACCGCCTGGCCAATGGGGGTCAGAAGGCTTGAGTGCCAGACGTCAAAGGTCCTCGAGAGGTCCACACCCACACCCCAGGGCTCCGCTGCCGGCCACATGGTACCGACCTCAAACTCACCCATAAGGTGCAGGCTGTTGAAGGCCTCGGTGGCGTTGACCGTAGCGTCAATCCCGAATTTCCTCCACTGCTCAGCAGCAGCCATGGCATTGCGGTAGTGATGGTGCGCAGGATTTGTATCGGTGACAATGGTCATCTTCCAGGGTGAACCGTTGGGGAGGTACCACTTGCCATCGGCGCCTTTCGTGAAGCCGTGCTTTTTGAGGAGCTTCTCAGCAACCTCCGGGGCGTACTTCCACCAGCCCATGCCGAAGATTTCCCGAATGGCCTTGGGGTCCTCAGGAACAGGGTACCCTCGCTCTTTCGCTGCCTGGGCAAGTTTTGCAGGGATTTCCGGATCATAGGGCTTGAACTTTTCGCCATTCCCAAGATCAAGTTCGAAGTTCTTGAGCCACTCCTCTAAGGGGTTGAAGAAGGCCTCAACATAGGCGGGAACAGGTGGAAGGTGGATAGGGCTCACCGGCGCCATGAAATCAAAGGCTGTAGCCATGTACTCCACCATGTTGATGGCAAGTACCAGTGCCCACCGCACATCCTTGATGTTGTACGGCTCCACCATGTTGTTGAACATGATACCCGTGATGCAGGGGTCGATGTTCACCACCCAGGGCCAGTCTTTCCGCCAGGCCCGGGCGGTATTGCTCTTTTCAAGGACTACCCGGAGGCCCTCAGGAGCATACTGAGCCATATCCAGCTCATGCCGGAGTTGGGCAAGAATCTTCGCTTCCTCAGTCTCAAAGGCCTGGAAGAGGACGTACTTTGGTTTGGGTTCCCCATAGAGCATCCCTGTGGGGGTCTTCTCCCAGTCCCCCCGTCGCTCCCACAGCGTCCAGAACCCTGCCGGATCGTAGTCCTTGAGAACGTACGGACCGCAACCCACGGGAGGGTTGAACTCAAAAGCGACCGGATCTTCCACCTTCTCAAAAACGTGCTTGGGCATGATGCGCAGGCATCCCCAGCGGTCCAGGAAGTGGGAGTGGAACCGGGAGTTCGGCTTTTTGAGCTCCACAACTACGGTATAATCATCGGTCTTGTAGACTTTATCCACGAATTCTGCCATAGGGCCGTGGTAGAGGAGCCCAGGGGTCTTCACGTGAAGGTCGATGGTGTACACCACATCGTCGGCGGTGAAGGGTACTCCATCGCTCCAGGAGACACCCTGACGGAGTTTAATGGTCATCTTTGTAAAATCTTCGCTATAGATGGGCATCTCTGCAGCGAGTCCCGGGATGATTTCTCCAGTGGCATAGTCCACAGTCCAGAGGGGTTCACAGACAAGCTGCTGCAAGCCTCTGTCCTGCCAGCGCCATCCCGCCCAGAGGTTGAAGTTGCTTGGGGTACCGACACGGCCGGTGAGCTGGTCAACGATGAGGGTCTCTTCCCTTGGCACCCCACCCGGAAGCTGGGCGAGGGCAAGACCCCCAAGAAGTACGAGAAGCACCACCGCAATTCCCAGAATCCCCTTCCTCATCATTCTCCCTCCTTCTCTCCCATTTTGAGGACTTCACACGGTACTCCACTCCACAAGCCGACACGGAAGGACTACGCTCTTTCTCTCACCTCCCTGAATCCTCTCTACAAGGATCTCTGCCGCCACCTTTCCCAGCTCTCCCAGGGGTTGCTCCACCGTTGGGATCGGGGGATCCGTGTACTTCACCGCCTCAATGCCGTCAAAACCAAAGATTGCGAGGTCTTCATGGACCCGAAGGCCTCGTTCCTTTGCCACCTGCAGGGCCCCAATAGCCATTTTGTCGTTGGCACAGAAAACTGCAGTAGGGAGAGGACGGGTTTCCAGGAGTCTTTCCATCGCTTCCCGCCCGCTCAGCCGACGGAAATCCCCCTCCACAATGTACTCCCGACGAATAGGGATTCCCCGCTCAATGAGGGCATCGAGATAGGCCCGGTACCGTTCTTCTGCATGGCGGTGCCCCTGAGGACCACGGATGTGGGCAATACGGGTGTGACCCTGCTCAAGGAGATACCGCATGGCTTCTCTCGCCCCTCCATAGTGGTCGATGTCGACGTAGCTCACCCCATCGCCCTCCACCCTCTGGTTCACCACGACAAAGG